>DATCCR010000199.1:0-6254 GCA_036511155.1 Acidimicrobiales bacterium | reverse complement strand
GACGAGGTTGACCAGCGGGCGTCCTTCGAGCAGCTCGGGGTCGTGACCGAGCATCCGCGACAGCGCGCCCGAGCAGGACAGCACCGTGCCGTCCGGGGCCACGAGCATGGTGACCACCGCGGCGTTCTGGACCACGGCGCGGAACCGGGCGTCCCGGTTGTGCGACACCTCGAAGCGCCGACGCTCGGTCAGGTCGCGCAGGCACAGCAGGACCGAGCCGTCACCCATCCAGGGTACCGGCGTCCCCACCAGCTCGATGAGCCGCCAGCCGGTCGGCGCCTTGAGGCGGATCTCGATCGGGGCGCCCACCTCCTTCTCCTGGATGCTCTCCAGCGACAGGAGCACGAAGGGCAGGTCCTCAGGGTGGACGAAGTCGAGCCCGGACAGACCGGCCACCTCGGAGATCGTCGTCCCGAACAGCCGTTCGGCGGTGGAGTTCCCCCAGACCAGGACCCCGGCGGCGTCGACCACCACCACGGCATCCGGCAGCGCCCGGAACAGTCGCAGCAGGTCCTCGTCCCGCGTCGGCACCACCAGGGCGATTCCCGGTGCGTCGTCGAGTGGGGACATGTCCGTGTCATCGGCGTGCCTGCTCGGCGCCTTGAGGAGACCGGACCATTGGGGCCGAAAGCCCCCGAGGGGCGCCCGGCGCACCTGCCTGACCCGTCCCTGCGGCACACCGGCGGAAGGCGTGCACCGGTACGGTGTGCCCATGTCCACCGACCTCCTCGCGCTGCCCGGGTCCGACGTGCAGATCCCCCGCCTCGGCGTGGGCACCTGGGCGTGGGGCGACGAGTCCACCTGGGGCATGGGCGGCTACGACACCGACCTCACACGCGACTCGATCCGGGCTGCATGGGACGCCTCGATCGACGCCGGAGTCACCCTGTTCGACACCGCCGAGGTCTACGGGGGCGGGGAGAGCGAACGGATCATCGGGTCGTTGCTGGCCGACGACCCCGGCCGGGCGTCCGAGGTCATCGTCGCCACCAAGTTCATGCCCTCTCCCTGGAAGCTGGACGTCCGCAAGGCGCTCCTCGCCGCGGTCCGGGCCTCACTCGCCCGGCTCGGCGTTGCGTCGGTCGACCTCTACCAGATCCACGGACCCATCAGCCTCCGGTCGCACGCCGTCCTGGCCGACGCGCTGGCCGCCGCCCACGACGAGGGACTGGTCAAGGCAGTCGGGGTGTCCAACTACTCGGTCAAGGAGACCCGCTCCATCGCCCGCGCACTCGAGACCCACGGCATGCGGCTGGCCACCAACCAGATCGAGTTCTCCCTCCTGCGCACGGCACCCGAGACGAGCGGCCTCCTCGCCGCCTGCGCCGACCTCGGTGTGGTCCCCCTGGCCTACTCGCCCATCGGGCAGGGCCGACTGACCGGCAAGTACACGGCCGCCCACCCGCCGCCGGGCAAGCGGAACTTCTCGAACCACCCCATGGAGGTGGTCGACGGCATTGTGGCGGAGCTCCGGAGCATCGGCGACGAGCACGGCGGCAAGCTGCCCTGCCAGGTCGCCCTCAACTGGGTCATCGCCAAGGGAGCGGTACCCATCCCCGGCGCCAAGAACCGCCACCAGGCCGAGGAGAACGCCGGGGCCCTGGGCTGGCAGCTCGACGGGGACCAGCTGGCTCGACTCGACCGTGCCGCCCTGCCGGGCATCCGCAACCTGTCCAGTCGCGTCTGGCAACACGGCTGACGGCCACGCCTCACCTCCCGGGCGTCGCCCGACGGACTCCGGTACGGTGACGCGCATGCCGGACTGCGACGCCATCGTCATCGGGGCTGGGCACAACGGACTGACGGCCGCCGTCGTCATGGCCCGGGGCGGCATGCGGGTGCTCTGCCTGGAGAAGAACCACTTCATCGGGGGCATGGCCACCACCACCGAGCTGGCCCGTGGCTACCGGTTCGAGCTTGCCGGGTCGATCCAGTTCCCCGTACCGAGCGAGATCTACGACGACCTCGGGTTCGCCCAGTGCCCGATCTTCGAGCCGGACGTCCAGTCGGCGGCCATCGGTCCGTCGGGGGAGCCCCCACTGCTGCTCCACAGCGACCCCGACAAGCTGTTCGAGCACCTGAACGACCGGATGGGCCTCGACGCCGTGCTCGGCATGGCCGAGATCGCCGCCTGGGCCGATGCCCCGGCCCGGGCCATCGGCCGCTTCGATGTGCGCACGCCGCCCAAGTCGCTCGACGAGATGTTCGCCTGCGCCACCAACGAGAAGGAACGCCAGGCCATCCGCACCGCCATGTTCGGAAGCGTGATGGATGTCATCGACCACCACCTGCCTGACCGCCAGCGGCACGCCCAGGTCCGCAGCATGCTGGCCTTCCTGTCGGTCAACTCGACCTACCGCGGCCCCTATTCCGAGGGCAGTGCGCTCTGCCTGGCCTTTGCCCTGGCTTCGCCGACCGGGGGCACCATGTCCAAGGTCAAAGGCGGTATCGGCACCCTGTCGGACCACCTGGCCGTGCTGCTCGAGCAGCACGGGGGCGAGCTCCGGCGCCACGTCAAGGTGGCCGGGATCGCCACCGAAGCGGGCCGGGTCGTCGGCGTCCGTCTCGCCGACGGCGAGACGGTCAGCGCACCGGTGGTGGTGTCGAACCTCGACCCGACGGCCACGTTCACCCAGCTCCTCGAACGCGACCAACTGCCGGACGACTTCCTCAGCCGGGTCGACGCCATCGACCATCGCGCCCTTTATTTCCAGATGCACTTCGCCTTGAACGGACTTCCGGAGTGGGCCAGCCCCTATGAGGAGCTGAACGAGGGCCGGCTCAGCCACAATGTGACGTTCTTCGGCACGCCCGAGCAGATGCAGGCCGATTTCGAGGGCTGCGTGCGCGGGACGGTACCGGACTCGCCATCGTTCAACCTGTCGATCCCGTCGCTCCGAGATCCCGACCTGGCACCACCGGGCAAGCACGTGGCCAGCAGTTTCGGCTTCTACGCGCCCATCGGCGCGACCCACGACGAGCAGGCCCGACTACGCGACCTGATGGCCAACCGGATGATGGCCAAGCTGACCCGGTTGGCCCCCAACTTCCCGGATCTGGTCGAGCGCCAGTTCAACTACCCCGCCTACACCTACGAGCGGATGTTCGGCTGCACGGGTGGCGACTTCTGTCACGGCCTCCTCCAGCCGGAGTTCATGGGCCCGTTCCGTCCCGGCCCCCGCGGTTGGCCGGACAACCCCGTGCCGGTCGAGGGTCTCTACCTGTGCGGCGCCGGCTGCCACGGCGGCCCGGGGATCACGTTCATTCCGGGCTACAACTGCGGCTACGACGTGTTGGACGGGGCCGCCACGGTGTGAGCCATCCCCAGGCCAGCCCCCGCCCGACGCAGTTGTAGAGGAACGGCCGTGGGCCTACTGTGGCGCAGCCGTGCACGCGGGGGTTCGTTCGATCCGCCACGGCGCGCTGGCCGAACCATGGGGGGAGCGGCCACGACGAAGGGGGAACCGTGGGCCGACGCAGTCGTTCCGTGACGTTGTCGCTGCTCGCCGTCGGAGGGGCAGCACTGGCCCTGCTCGGCAGCCAGCTCGTGACGGTGGGCACACCCACCGCCTCGGCGGCGCCGGCGCCACCCCGGGTGCTCTACGTGGGCTCCTACAAGGGGATCACCACACCGCCCTCCGTCACCTTCTCCAGCATCCAGGCTGCTGTCGACGCGGCCAAGAGGGGCGACACCGTCCTGGTCGCCCCGGGTGACTACCACGAGGCCGGCGACATGGGCGCCAACGCCCCGTCGCCGTCCGACGTCTCGAGCGGCTGGTACGGGGGCGTGGACATCAACACCCCCAACCTGACCATCCGCGGCATGGACCGCAACAGCACCATCGTGGACGGCACCCTGTCCAGCGCCTCGGTACCGTGCAGCCCGGCCCCGGCGGACCAGAACACGCTCGGTGGCCTCGGCCGCAACGGCATCCTGGTGTGGAAGGCAGCCAACGTCCACGTCGACAATCTGACCGTCTGCAACTTCCTGGCTGGGTCGGGCGACGCCGGCAACGAGGTCTGGTGGAACGGCCAGCCCGGCTCCGGGCCGATCGGCGTCCAGGGCTACGAGGGCAGCTACCTCACCGCCACCTCGAGCTACTTCGCCAACAGCAACCCGTCGGTGGCCAATGCCTGCTCGGCCTGCGCGCTCTACGGCATCTTCGCCTCCAACGCCTCCAACGGGAAGCTCGACCAGCTGTACGCCAACAACTTCTCCGACTCGGGCCTCTACATCGGCGCCTGCCGCCGGAGCTGCAACACCTGGGTGTCGAACGCCTGGATGGAGGACAACGCGCTCGGCTACTCGGGCACCAACTCCGGCGGGCAGCTCGTGATCCAGTACTCCACGTTCGACAACAACAAGGACGGCGTGGACACCAACACCCAGCTGGTGGGCGATCCTCCCCCGCCGCAGAACGGGCAGTGCCAGCACTACGCCGTCAGTCCGCTGACCGGCACCGACTCGTGCTGGGTCTTTCAGCACAACACCCTGGCGTACAACAACAACGCCGACGTGCCGGTGGAGGGCACGGCCGGCCTCGGGCCGACCGGCACCGGGATGACCATCTCGGGCGGCCGCTTCGACACCGTCCAGAACAACAGATTCATCGGCAACGGTGCCTGGGGCATCCTCTTCGCCCCCTACCCGTCGTCTGCCGGGACCTCGGGCCCGCTGACATGCGCCGGCATCGGGGGCATCCCCTCGGCCCCGCCGATCCCGACGGACATCAAGTGCCTGTTCGACGCCCAGGGTGACGCCCTGCGGAACAACCAGTTCTCGGGCAACGGCTTCTTCGGCAACCCGACCAACGCCGACTACGGCAACCTGGCGATCGCCGGCGGGCAGTACCAGAACTGCTTCTCGGGCAACACCGAGTGGGACCCGACGTTCACCACCCTCCTCGGCAACGCCACCAGTGGCAATGCCGACACGTCGCTCAACCCGTCGACGTGCGGGCCGAAGGCGCCGAAGGCGGGCCTACTGGGCAGCCAGACCGACATCAACCTGCTGGTCCAGGCCGAGTGTGACGCGGGCGTGCTCGCCGGTTGCGCCTCGGGCTACCCGCAGGCCACCTCGGTCACCATGAAGCCGGTGCCGGCCGATCTGCCGACCATGCCCAACCCGTGCGTCGGGACCCCGACCAACGCCTGGTGCCCCGGGGGCGTGCCCGCCGCCAAGCGCGCCGCCTGAGCGTCCCCGGGCAGGGCGACCACCTGCGCCCCCCGACCCGCCGCACCACGGCGACGTGCAAGCCTGGGGCGATGCAGTACCTGCTGCTGTTCGCCATGGTCTTCGGGGTCAACCTGCTCCCCGCATTCGGGCCGCCCACGTGGACGCTGCTGGTGTTCGCCCGGCTCACCTGGCACCTCGAGCCGGTGGCCATCGTGCTGGTCGGCGCCGTGGCCGCCATGTCGGGCCGCTACGTGCTGGCCGTCGGCACCCGTCACTTCCGCGGCCGGCTCAGCGACAAGCGACAGGCCAACCTCGAGGCGGCCAACGACCTGCTGTTCGCCAAGAAGGGTCGGGCGTGGGCCATCGTCGCCGTCTTCGTCGTCTCGCCCCTGCCATCCGCCCAGCTGTTCGTCGCCGCCGGCCTGCTGGATGTGGCCCTGGTCCCGCTCACCCTGGCCTTCTTCGCGGGCCGGCTGGTCAGCTACTCGTTCTACGTGGCGGCGGCCACCCTGGCCGAACGCCAGCTGGGCGGGGTCCTACGCAACGCCCTCGGGTCGCCGTGGTCGATCGCCCTCCAGCTGCTCCTGTTGGCCGGCGCCGCGGCCCTGCCCTTCGTCAACTGGACCCGGATCCGCGACCGGTGGCGGACGCGCGCGGCGCCCGACCGGGGTGCGTCACCGGGAGGAGACGGACAGGACCCCGGGGGGCCGCCGGCCCGGTGAGCGCCGACGCCGGAGCTCACCCCAGGGCGACGATGGGGCTGTTGAGCGGCTTGCCGCCCATGGAGCCGAGAAAGGTGGCGTCACCGAAGGCGAAGATGCCGCCGTCGGAGGCGACCTCCCAGTAGCCGAGTCCGTCCGGGGTGGCGGCGATGGCCACGATCGGGGCGTTGAGGGGCTTGCCGCCCATCGACCCGTAGAAACCGGCGTCGCCGAAGGCGAACAGCCCGCCGTCGGAGGCGACCTCCCAGTAGCCCTGGCCGGACAGCGTCGAGGTGATCCCGACGATGGTCCGGTTGAGCGGCTTGCCGCCCATCGAGCCGAAGAAGCCGGCGTCGCCGAAGGCGAACAGCCCGCCG
>DATCCR010000198.1:0-13507 GCA_036511155.1 Acidimicrobiales bacterium | reverse complement strand
CTTCCCGCCCAAGGTGGGAGGCATCCAGGTCTACCTGTGGGAGCTGTGGCGGCGCCTCGACCCGTCCACCTATGCGGTGCTGACCGCCTCGTCCCACCCCGACGCGGCAGCCTTCGACGCCGATCAGGCAGAGCGAGGCGTCCGCATCGAGCGGGTGCGGCAACGGGTGCTGGCCCCGACCCCGGGCCTCGTCCGGCGGATCCGGGAGTCGGCCGAGCGGGTCGGCGCCAGCCTGGTGGTCCTCGACCCCGCCTTCCCGCTGGGCCTGGTCGGCCCCCGGCTCGGCATGCCCTACGCCGTTCTCCTGCACGGCGCCGAGGTGGCCATCCCGGGCCGACTCCCGCTCAGCCGGTCGCTGCTGGCCCATGTGGTACGCCACGCGTCCCTGGTCATCTCGGCCGGGGGCTATCCGGCCACCGAGGCTCGCCGGGCGGTACGGGGCCGGTCCATGCCGCCGGTTGTCGAAGTCCCCCCGGGGGTGGACCTCGAGCGTTTCACCCCCCTGGATGCCGACCAACGGGCCCGGGCCCGGGCCGACCTGGGCCTCCCGGCCGGCGGCCCTCTGGTGGTGAGTGTCAGTCGACTGGTGCCCCGCAAGGGGATGGACGTGCTGGTCGACGCCTCCGTGACCCTGGCCGAGCAGTACCCGGACCTGACGGTGGCCATTGCCGGAAGGGGGCGGGACGCCGAGCGACTGGCCGGCCGGGTGGCCGAGACGGGCGCCCCGGTGCGCCTCCTCGGCGGGGTGTCCGACGCCGACCTGCCCCGCCTGGTGGGGGCGGCCGACGTGTTCGCCATGCTGTGCCGCAACCGCTGGCTGGGCCTCGAACAGGAAGGGTTCGGCATCGTCTTCGTGGAGGCTGCCGCCGCCGGCGTGGCCCAGGTGGCCGGCGCATCGGGCGGGGCAGGCGAGGCCGTCGAGGACGGGGTGACCGGCGTGGTGGTGCGGCGGCCGACCGAGCCGGGCGACGTGGCGCGGGCCATCGCCGGCCTGTTGGCCGACCCCGATCGCCGCGCCGCCATGGGGGTGGCGGCGCGGCGGCGGGCCGAGGCATCCTTCGACTACGACCTGCTCGCACCTAGGCTGGCACGGTCCCTCGGCGACGGGGGAGGCTGACGCCATGCGGGCTGCAGTCGACGATTCGAGGAGGAGGGCCGATCGTGGCGGAACAAGCCACTGAGAGGATGGTCGTGTCGGCCGGTCCGGCGCGCTGTTTCGAGGTCAGTGCCGACATCGCCAGCTATCCGACGTGGGCCGCCGACATCAAGGCGGTCACGATCGACGAGCGCGACGGGGAGGGCCGACCGAGCGTGGTCACCTTCCGCGCCGCCGCCTTCGGACGTAGCACCAGCTATACGCTGGCCTACGACTACTCCGAGGCCCCGGATGTGCTGGCCTGGGTCCAGACCGAGGGTGACATCACCTCCAAGCTCGACGGCCGCTACGTCTTTTCCGCCACCCCGGACGGCGGGACCGAGGTCATCTACCACCTCGAGGTGGAGCTCAAGGTGCCGCTCCCCGGCTTCATCAAGATGCGGGCCCAGAGCCGCATCATGTCGATCGCGTTGCGTGACCTGAAGGCCCGGGTCGAATCGACGGCGTGACCGGCCGGTGAAGGTCGGGATCACGCTCCCGCAGTTCCGGGACGAGGCGGACTCTGCTCTGGCGGCGGCGGCGGCGGCCGAAGGGCTGGGTATCGACGGAGTCTTCGTCTTCGACCACCTGTGGCCGATGGGCCAGCCCGGCCGTCCGGCGATCTCCTCGGGACCCCTGCTCGGCGCCCTGGCTGCCTCGACCTCGACGATCCACCTCGGCACGCTGGTGGCCCGGATCGGACTCCTGCCCGACGAGGTCCTGATCGACGTCCTGTGCGGGGTGGATGCCCTCAGCGGGGGCCGCCTGGTGGCCGGCATCGGCACGGGCGACACGCTCAGCCGGGAGGAGAACGAGGCCTACGGCATCCCCTTCGAGCACGCCGACATCCGGCGCCAGCGTCTGGCTTCGGTGGCCACCTCCGTCGTCGGGGCCGGTATCCCGGTGTGGGTGGGCGGCGGCCGGCCGGAGACGGTGGTCCTGGCCCGGGCCGCCGGTGCGGCCGTCAACGTGTGGCAGGTGGGGGCCGACAAGGTCGCGCCGTTGGTGGCCCAAGGGATCGAGGTGACCTGGGGTGGCCCGGTGGGGGACACCCTGGCCGAGGCCACGGCCACCCTGTCCGACGTGGCCGCGGCAGGGGCCACATGGGCGGTATGTGCGTGGCCGGACTCGCTCGAGGTGGTCGCCGAGGCCGCCGTGGCGGTGCGGTAACGCCTGCAGACCCGCCGGCCCAGTCGGAGCGTGTTCGGGGCCTCGGGGGCACGGCGGTAACGTGGGGCATGGAATTCCGCCGGATCAATGGGCTGCCGCCGTACGTCTTCGCCACCATGAACGACCTGAAGGCAGCCGCCCGCCACGACGGGCGGGACATCATCGACATGGGCTTCGGCAACCCCGACCTCCCCTCGCCCGACGTCGCCGTCGAGAAGCTGGCCGAAGCCGCACGCAACCCGCGCAACCACCGGTACTCGGCCAGCCGGGGCATCCCGAAGATCCGCAAGGCCATCTGTGACCTGTACCTGCGCAAGTTCGACGTCGAGCTCGACCCCGAGACCGAGGTGGTCACCACGATCGGGGCGAAGGAGGGCCTGTCCCACCTGATGTGGGTGCTGGCCGGCCCGGGCGACACCGCCCTGGTGCCGTCGCCGTCGTACCCGATCCACATCTATGCCCCCCTGTTCGCCGGGGCCGACATCCGCCACGTCCGCCTCGACACGCCGAGCGGCGCGGGCGTGGACAGCGCCGAGGGGGGCGCCGCCTTCTTCGACAACCTGATGGAGGCATGGGAGTCGGCCTGGCCCAAGCCCCGGGTGGTCGTCCTCTCCTTCCCGCACAACCCGACCACCGAGTGCGTCGACCTGGCGTGGATGACCCGCATCGTGGAGTTCGCCAAGGAGCACGAGATCGTGCTGGTCCACGACTTCGCCTACGCCGACATCGCCTTCGACGGCTACACCCCGCCGTCCATCCTCCAGGTGCCCGGGGCCAAGGACGTGGCCGTCGAGCTGTACACGATGACCAAGTCGTTCTCGATGGCCGGCTGGCGGGTCGGCTTCATGGTCGGCAACGCCGAGATCGTCCAGGCTCTCACCAAGCTGAAGAGCTACCTCGACTACGGCACCTTCCAGCCGATCCAGATCGCGGCCATTGTGGCCATGAACGAGGCGCCCGACTACCCGAAGCTGATCAACGACATCTACCAGTCCCGCCGGGACGCCCTGTGCGACGGGCTGAAGCGGATCGGATGGGAGGTGACCCCGCCCCGGGGCACCATGTTCGTGTGGGCGCCGATCCCCGAGCCGTACCAGGAGATGGGCTCCCTCGAGTTCGCCAAGTTCCTGATCGAGGAGGCCGATGTGGCCACTTCACCTGGGGTCGGCTTCGGCCAGGGGGGCGACGGCCACGTGCGCTTCGCCCTCATCGAGAACGAGCAACGGATCGGCCAGAGCGTGCGCGGCATGCGCAAGGCGCTCACCCGGCTCACCACCGGATAGTCCGAGCAGCCGGACGGGCCGTCAGCGTCGGGGCGTCACCACTTCGGCGCTGCCGAAGGTGGCCCGCATCTGTGCGGCCGACGAGGAGAACAGCGCCCGCTTGGGAAGGCCGAGTGAGCGCAGCTCGTCGGCCATCGGGTGATCGCCCAGCACCAGGGTGGCCCCACCGGGCCGGCCGGCGACCCCCTCGGTCGACATCTCCCACGGTGTCCGCCGCAGCACCCCGTCGCGGAACGAGTAGCTCGGCGGTGCGTTGGACGGCAACTTGACCGGGCCGCCGCCGGCCAGGGTCAGCGTCAACACGTGGACCCCGTCGTCCACCAGGCGGACGGTCGTGCCGGAGCCCGACCGGCGGTCGCCCGGCTCGGGCTCGTCGATGTCGATGGTGGTGATCCACTTGGGGTAGCCCCAGATGTCCCGGCCCGCAGTGCAGGTGAACTCCTGGTCGACCGGCAGCCGGTGGATGTAGGCGCCGATGGCGCCCGAGCCGAACTCCCGCAGCCGGTCCAGGGCGGACGGGTGCGGCGGGGCGTCGTGGGGGCGGACCACGAAGCTGACGGCCACCTCGTGGTAGCTGTCGAGGTCGGTGTCGTCGTAGCGGCACACGGCCAGCGCCATCAGGGCCCGGCCCGGCAGCGGGCCGGTCACCTCGAGGCCGGTCGGGTCGACGATGCGCTGGGCGGCGGCGGCCGGCACCAGGTACTGGACGCCCCACTGGGCGGCCTTGCGGACCTCCACGGGGAGGCCGATCGTGCGGCCCAGGACCTGCCAGGGGCCCCCTTCGGACTGGGGGTCCGACCGGGCGTCGGGGGTGCTGTCGAGGGGTGCTGGAGTGGTCGCGGCGGTCATCAGTGCAGTACAGCACAGGCACGGATACCGTTGCCCCGTGGCCTACTGGATCATGAAGGCGATCATCACCCCGTTCCTCTACCTGCTGTGGCGGGTGAAGGTGGAAGGGCGCGAGCACGTGCCGGCCGACGGGCCGGTCATCCTGGCCGCCAACCACCAGTCGTTCTGCGACTCGTTCTTCCTGCCCCTGGTCATCCGGCGCAAGGTCACCTACGTGGCCAAGGCCGAGTACTTCGACAGTTGGAAGACGGCCTGGTTCTTCCGGGCGGCCGGCCAGATCCCGATGAACCGGAGCGGGGGCGACGCCTCGCAACGGGCCCTCGACACCGCCACGACGGTGCTGCAGTCCGGCGGCGTGCTCGCCATCTATCCCGAGGGGACCCGGGCGCCCGACATCCGGCTCCACAAGGGGAAGACCGGCGTGGCCCGCCTGGGTATCGGCTGCGACGTGCCCGTGATCCCGGTGGGTATCCTCGGCACCCGCAAGGTCCAGCCCCCGGGCTCCATGGTCATGCGCCCGTTCCATTCGATCACCGTGCGTTTCGGCCCGCCCGTCAGCTACGAGTCGGGTGGTGAGCGGGTCACCACCGGTCGGTGCGGCCCGGGTGGGGCTCCCGGCGACGGGGCCCGGGGCGATGCCGACCAGGAGGAGCTACGGGCCTTGACCGACGCCTTGATGGCGGACATCGCCGGCCTGTCCGGTCAGCAGTACGTCGATGAGTACGCCAGCCGCAAGAGGATGGCCCCGGACGACGGTGGCGTGGCCCCGGCCCCGACGACCGGTTCGTAACCGGGCCGAAACCGTGCCGACACATTCCCGCTCTACCCTGGCGCCGTGCCCAACTATCTGATCCGCGTCCAGCTGCCCGACCGACCCGGCGCCCTCGGCGCGGTGGCCAGCCGGATCGGCTCGGTCGGGGGTGACGTGGTATCCATCGACATCCTCCAGCGCGACAACGGCGCCGTGGTCGACGAGCTCGGGGTCGGCCTGGCCGGCGACCACCTGCTCGACCTCCTCCGTGACGAGATCCTGGAGGTCGACGGGGTCAGCATCGAGGCCCTGCGTGCCGTCGAGGGCCCCCTGCCCGACCGGCACGCCGAGCTGCTCGACATCGCCACCGAGCTGTTCATCCAGTCGTCGCCCGAGGCGCTGCTCGACCACCTGGCCGACCGGGTGCGGCGCAGCCTGGTGGCCGACTTCGCCGCCATCATCGATGCCGACACCACCCGGGTGACGGCCCGGCACGGCGACGCCCCGCCCGACGACCAGCTGCGGGCCATGGCCCTGTGGGCGGTCGCCCCGCTGTCGTCTCCCGTGGGGGCCGACGAGATCGGCACCGGTGGCCCCGACGAGAGCCCCGGGGTGGCCGCTGCCGAGATGGTGCGGGCCGGCGTGGTGCTGGTGGTCGGGCGGTCCGCCCCGGTGCTCCGGTCCCGGGAGCGCCAGTGGATCGCCATCATGGCCGAACTGGCCGACCACGGCTGGCGCGAGCTGGCCTGAGCGGTCGGCCGGATCAGTCAGTCGCCCGTGGCCCAGCCCCGCGACCGCTCGACCGAGCGCACCCAGGCCTCGTGGGCCGATTCGGCCACGGCCTCGTCCGCCTCGGGGGTGAACGATGCCTCCTCCACCCACAGCGCGGTGAGATCCTCCAGCGACCCCCAGACGCCTTCGGCCAGGCCGGCCATGGTGGCGGCCCCGAGGGCGGTGGTCTCGACCGACTGTGGCCGGACCACCTCGAGCCGGGCCTGGTCGGCCAGGTGCTGGAGCAGCAGGCCCATGACGGCCGCCCCGCCGTCGACCCGGACCACCGACGGGGCCGTGCCGGTGGCCCCCATGGCCTCCAGCACGTCCCGCACCTGGAAGCCCATGGCCTCGATCATGGCCCGGGCCAGGTGGGCCCGGCCGATGCCCCGGCTGAGCCCGGTGATGGTCCCCCGGGCGCCGGGGTCCCAGTGGGGGCTGCCGAGCCCGGAGAACGCCGGCACCAGCACGACCCCTTCGGATGACTCGACGGTGCGGGCCAGCGGCTCGAGCTCGGCCGACTCGGCGATGATGCCGAGTCCGTCCCGCAGCCACTGCACACCGGCGCCGGCCACGAAGATCGAGCCCTCGACGGCGTAGGACAGCGAGGAGCGGCCCGCCCTCGGCCCCCCATCGGCACCGATGGCCACGTCGCCGTCGGTGCCGAGGTCCCAGGCGATCGTGGTGATCAGGCCGTCGACCGGCTCGGGGCAGGTGCCTCCCGCGTTCATCAGGGTGAAGCTTCCCGTGCCGAAGGTGGTCTTGGTCATGCCCCGGTCGAAGCAGGCCTGACCGAACAGGGCGGCGTGCTGGTCGCCGACCAGGGCACTGACCGGCACGCCGGCCAGTGCCGACCCGCTGCCCAGGGCGTCGGCCGCCACCTTCCCGAACCGGCCGCACGACGGCCGCACCTCGGGCAGGGCCGCGGCTGGAACGTGGAACAGGTCGCACAGTTCGGCCGACCACCGACGGACCACGATGTCGAAGAGCATGGTGCGCGAGGCGTTGGTGGCGTCGGTGGCCAGTACCCCGCCGTCCGTTCCGCCGGTCAGGTTCCACAGGATCCAGGTGTCGACGGTGGCCAGGGCCAGCCCCGGCCCCCACGGGACGCCGCCCTCCTCGAGCAGCCACTGCATCTTCGAGGCCGAGAAGTACGGGTCGAGGACCAGCCCCGTCTGCTCCCGCACCAGGGGGAGGTGGCCGGCGTCCTGCAACTGGGCACAGCGCTCGGCGGTGCGGCGGTCCTGCCATACGAGGGCCCGGTGGAGGGGGGCGCCGGTGGTGCGGTCCCAGGCCACCACCGTCTCCCGCTGGTTGGTGACCCCGATGGAGCGGGCAGCCCGACCGGTGTCGGCCAGCCGGCCGGCCACCTCGGCCAGCGTCTCGCGCACCAGGCGCCAGATTTCGTCCGGGTCGTGCTCCACCCAGCCCGGCCGGGGGAAGTGCTGGGTCAGCTCCCGGTAGGCGATGTCCACCACTCGGGCCTGCTCGTCGACCACGAGGGCCCGGATGCCGGTGGTGCCGGCGTCGATGGCGATGCTGACGGGGAACGTGGTGGCCACAGGGGGGACTGTAGTGAGGTGGCAGGGCCGGAAAGCGGAGCCGGATTCGTGCCTGCGGAGGTGCTAGCGGCCAGCAATGATTTGCAAACCTTCGCGAACGGCCTCCGAGCAGGGAATTCGCGACCCGATTCTGCTCGGATCTGCCCGTGGTTCGTTGACAGGGGCGTAACTACACTGCTGTAATAGACCCACTATCTCGTACCTCGGGGGAGGGTGAACCACAACATCTTGTGTCTCCATCGCAATTCTCGCTCTCCGGGGCAGGAGTACGGTGGTGAAGGGCCCGGGCGGTCGGGCAGGACGGAACTGGCGGATCATCCGGCAGTTGCGACCTGCGGATGGGGCAGGAACGACCGCTCGAGCACCGGGATCGGACACACCGGTGGCCTCCGCCGGGGCAGGGGACTCGCAGCACAGGCAGTACCTCAGCACCCGAGCAGACCAGCACACAGCATCTCCGACGACACGCACATCGCCACACGCACCATCGGCGGCACGTACCGCACCACAGACGACGAAAGAAAGAGGTCCACCCCATGGCCATCGCACCGCAGCGAGTCGGCATCGGCATCCGCCGCCACTTCACCACCGCCGGCACCCATCCCTACGACGACATCGTCTGGGAACGGCGCGATGCCCGGATCACCAACTACCGGGACGGCTCGGTCGCCTTCGAGCAGCTCGGCGTCGAGGTGCCCGAGAGCTGGAGCCTGAACGCCACCAACATCCTCTCCCAGAAGTACTTCCGGGGAACCCCCGGCACGACGGAGCGCGAGTCGTCGCTGCGCCAGGTGGCCGACCGGGTGGTCGACACCATCACCTCGTGGGGCATCAAGGACGGCTACTTCGTCGACGACGAGGAGGCCGAGGCGTTCTCCGCCGAGCTCAAGCACCTGATCGTGCACCAGATGGCCGCCTTCAACTCGCCGGTGTGGTTCAACATCGGCGTGGCCGGCGTGCCCCAGCAGGGCTCCGCCTGCTTCATCCTGTCGGTCGAGGACACCATGGACTCGATCCTCAACTGGTACACGGAGGAGGGCGTGATCTTCAAGGGCGGCTCCGGTGCCGGCGTCAACCTGTCCCGCATCCGCTCGTCCCACGAATTCCTGAAGGGCGGCGGAACGGCCTCGGGCCCGGTCAGCTTCATGCGCGGCGCCGACGCCTCGGCAGGCACCATCAAGTCGGGTGGCAAGACCCGTCGAGCCGCCAAGATGGTCATCCTCGACGCCGACCACCCGGACATCGAGGACTTCATCTGGTGCAAGGCCACCGAGGAGCGCAAGGCGCGCGTCCTGCGCGATGCCGGCTTCGACATGGACCTCGACGGCAAGGACGCCATCAGCCTGCAGTACCAGAACGCCAACAACTCGGTCCGCGTCACCGACGACTTCATGCAGGCCGTCATCGACGGCTCCGACTGGGACCTGGTGACCCGGGGCGAGCGCGAGCCGGTGCGCACCGTGCCGGCCCGTGACCTCTTCCGTCAGTTCGCCCAGGCGGCGTGGGAGTGCGCCGATCCGGGCATGCAGTTCGACACCACCATCAACAAGTGGCACACCGCCTCCAACACCGGGCGCATCAACGGCTCGAACCCGTGTTCGGAGTACATGCACCTCGACAACTCGGCGTGCAACCTGGCCAGCCTCAACCTGATGAAGTTCCTCCACGACGACTCGTCGTTCGACGTCGAGGGCTTCCGCTCCGCCGTCGAGGTCATCTTTACCGCCCAGGAGATCATCGTCGGCAACGCCGACTACCCCACCGACAAGATCGCCGAGAACTCGCGGCGCTTCCGGGAGCTGGGCATCGGCTACGCCAACATCGGCGCCCTGCTCATGGCCCAGGGCCTTCCCTACGACTCGGACCAGGGACGGGCATGGGCCGGTGCCATCACCGCCCTCATGACGGGGCACGCCTACGCCACCTCGGCCCGCACGGCCGCCCGCATGGGCCCCTTCGCCGGTTACCACGAGAACGTGGAGCCGATGACGAACGTGCTCAAGATGCACCGTGACGCCGTCGCGACGATCGACGAGGAGCAGGTACCGACCGACATCCTGTCGGCCGCCCAGGAGGCCTGGGACCTGGCCGTCGAACTCGGCGAACAGTACGGCGTGCGGAACTCGCAGGCCAGCGTGTTGGCCCCGACCGGGACCATCGGCCTGCTCATGGACTGCGACACCACCGGGGTCGAGCCCGACCTCGGCCTGGTGAAGACCAAGAAGTTGGTGGGCGGCGGTACCATGTCGATCGTCAACCAGACGGTGCCCCGAGCGCTGACCCGGCTGGGCTACTCGCCCGACCAGGTCGACGAGATCATCGCCTACATCGACGTGCACAAGTCGATCGTCGGTGCCCCGTACCTGACGAGTGAGCACCTGGCGGTGTTCGCCTGCTCCATGGGCGACAACACCATCCACTACCTCGGCCACGTGCGGATGATGGGCGCCGTCCAGCCCTTCATCTCGGGCGCCATCTCGAAGACGGTGAACCTGCCCGAGGACGTGTCGGTGGAGGACGTCGAGCAACTGCACATCGACGCCTGGCGGCTCGGCATCAAGGCCGTCGCCATCTACCGCGACAACTGCAAGGTGGCCCAGCCGCTGTCGACCACCAAGAAGGCCGGGGCCGAGGACGACCTGGCCGCAGCTGAGCCGGTTGCCGGATCCGAGGCCGAGGCCCACGCCCGCGAGTTGAGCACCAAGATCGCCGAGCTCGAGGCCGCCCTGGTGCGGGAGCAGGCCCGTACGCAGGACACCCTGCTGGTCGGCGCGGTGCGCGAGCGCCTGCCCCGTCGCCGCAAGTCGTCGACCTTCTCCTTCCGGGTGGCCGACTGTGAGGGCTACGTCACCGTGGGCGAGTACGAGGACGGCCGTCCGGGCGAGGTGTTCATGAAGGTCTCGAAGCAGGGCTCGACCCTGGCCGGCATCATGGACGCCTTCTCCATCTCGGTCAGCCTCGGGCTCCAGCACGGGGTGCCGCTGTCGACCTACGTCCGCAAGTACGCCAACATGCGCTTCGAGCCGGCCGGCATCACCGACGACCCGGACCTCCGCATCGCCACCAGCCTGGTCGACTACATCTTCCGGCGGCTGGCCGTGGACTACCTGCCCTACGACGAGCGGGCGGAACTCGGCATTCTGTCCACTGCGGAACGGATGCAGCCGACCCTGCCCGGCGTCGAGGAGACGGCCACGCCGTCGAGCGGCATCGTCGAGGCCGGGTCGGTCGACCCGACCATCACCATGGTGGTGGAGGGCAGCGCCCCGACGGCACCCCGGGCTCCGGCCGCCCCGGCTCCGGCCAACGCGCCACTGGCCCGGGCCGAGCAGCGGGACGCCCCCTACTGCTACCAGTGCGGCAACGCCATGCAGCGGGCCGGCTCCTGCTACGTCTGCTCGAGCTGCGGGACCACCAGCGGCTGCAGCTGAGCCGCTCCGCCCATCGGGCAAAGGACTCGCCAGAGGGGGGCGGCCTTCGGGTCGCCCCCGGGCGCGCCCGGAGCACGGTGGGAACGACGGACGCACATGCCGTGGCTACCGTTGGCCCCATGACCGCCGACTCCCCTCCGTCTGCGCTGGCCGCTGTCGCCGACCGGGCGATCGCCTCCTGGCGCGACACGGTCGTGCCGCTCCTGATGGAGTACGGACGGATCCCGAACCTGTCGCCGGCCTACGACCCCGAGTGGGAGGCCCACGGCGAGCTCGACCGTGCGGCCGAACTGTTCGCCGGGTGGGCCCGGTCCCGCCAGCTTCCCGGGGCGACGGTCGAAGTGGTGCGGATGGCAGGCCTCAGCCCCACCATCCTGGTCGACGTCCCGGCCACCGACCCCGATGCTGTGGGCACCGTGCTCGTCTACGGCCACTACGACAAGCAGCCTCCGTTCACGGGCTGGGGCGAGGGGCGCGGGCCGTGGGCGCCCACGCTCGAGGGTGACCTCCTCTACGGCCGTGGCATGGCCGACGACGGCTACGCCATGCCGACGGCCCTGGTGGCCCTCGAGGCGATCCGGTCCGCCGGCGGCCGCCACGCCCGGTGCGTCGTGCTCATCGAGGGCTCGGAGGAGAGCGGGAGTCCGCACCTGCCTCCGGTGCTCGCTGCCCTCGGTGATCGCATCGGTATCCCGGACCTGGTCCTGGCTCTCGACTCGAGCAGTCCGACGGGGGAGCGCCTGTGGGTCACCACGTCGCTGCGAGGCGGCGTCGTGGGCACACTCACCGTCGAGGTCCTCGACCACGGGGTCCACAGCGGGTCGGCCGGCGCCGTCGTGCCTTCCTCGTTCCGCATCGCCCGCCACCTGCTCGACCGGATCGAGGACGCCGCCACCGGCGACCTGCGGTTGCCCGAGCTGGTGGTCGAGCCACCGGCGGGGACGACAGAGGCCGCCGAGCGGATGGCCCGGGCGCTGGTCGAGGCCGGACTCGACCGCGAGCCGTTCCCGATCGTCGAGGGACTGGTCCTCCAGGGGGACTCGACGGCCGAACGGGCGGTGCGCACCGCGTGGCTCGGATCGGTCGCCGTGGTCGGTGCGGACGGGCTTCCCCCGTCGCTCGACTCCGGTGCCGTCCTCCGACCTTCCACGACCTTGAAGCTGGCGATCCGGGTGCCGCCGACCTGCGACGCCGGGGTGGCCGAGGCGGCCGTGGCCCGGGCGCTCACCGTCGACCCTCCCCACGGCGCCCGGATCACGTGGGCGACCGAGATGTCGGCCGACGGGTGGGCCGCGCCGCCGTTCGCACCGTGGCTGGCCGAGGCACTCGACCGCTCGTCGGAGGCCGCCTTCGGCCGCCCCTCGGGGCAGGTGGGGGAAGGGGGCACCATCCCGTTCCTGGGCTGGCTGGCCGCACGGTTCCCCGACGCCCAGATCCTGGCCCTCGGCGTGCTCGTGCCCGGCAGCAACCACCACGGTCCGGACGAGTCGCTCCACCTGCCCACCGCCGAACGGGTGACCGGGGCCGTGGCCGCCCTCCTGGTCGAGCATGCCGGCCGCCCGACCGCCCAGGGCCACCACGGTCGGGAGCGGGTAGACACTCAGGGCACCCTGCTGCACGACGACGGAGGAGACAACCGGTGACCAACCCCCTCGGCCCGCTCGGGCCGGCCGACGAGCGCTTCGACCACCAGATTCCCGACACCTTCGCCACAGTCGCCACCAGCGACCCGTCCTGGACCGAGAAGGTGTGCGCCATGGCGGCCAAGCGGGACGGCAGCCTGCAGCTGGGCTTCGGCATGGGCAAGTACCTCAACCGCAACGTGCTGGACGGGTACGCCGGCCTGTCTCGTGGCATCGAGCAGATCACCGTGCGGGGCAGCCGGCGGCTGTTCCCCACCCCGGACGACACCGGGGTGGGCCCGATCCACTACGAGGTCCTCGAGCCGATGCGCACGGTGCGGTTCCGGCTGGAGCCCAACGACTGCCAACCGCTGGCCTTCGATTGGGTGTACGAGGCCGCCGTGCCGCCGGCCACCGAGGAGCGGACCCACCAGCGGACCCCGCTCGGCTACCGGGTGAGCGCCGAGCTGGTCCGCTACCACCAGATCGGCACGGCGTCCGGCTGGATCGAGCTCGACGGCGTCCGCCACGACATGGACCCCGACGAGTGGGTGTCCACCCGAGACCACTCGTGGGGTGTCCGCTACGACGTGGGCACGCCGCCGACCGACACCGACCCGTTCGACCCCATTCCGGACATGGACTTCCAGATGATCTGGTGCCCGTCGCTCATGACCGACCCCGACGGCTCCCGGTGGGGCCTGTTCATGCACCTGGTCGACCTGTCCGGCTTCGGCCACGAGCAGCGGACGGTCACCGGGGCCGTGGAACGCCCGGACGGCACCGTGGTGCGCATGGCCGACATCCGGCCCGACCTTACCTACGACCCGTCCAACCGCCGCCTGCTCGGCGGCACGGTGGGCGTGACCCTCGAGGACGGGTCCGAGCGCCGGTTCGCCCTCGAGGTGCCGACGTCGACCGGGTTCCACCTCG
>DATCCR010000197.1:0-8288 GCA_036511155.1 Acidimicrobiales bacterium | reverse complement strand
CGAAGGGGTGGCCTTCCTGGCCGCCCGCACCGGGGCGACGGTCATTCCCGTGGGCATCGGCGGCTCGGCCACGGTCATGCCCAAGGGCACCAAGATCCCGCGACCCCGTCACATCCACCTCGAGGTCGGCCCGTCGATCCCGCCACCGGAGCGCACGGGCAGCGGCCGGGTACCCCGCAGCCGGATCCACCTGCTCACCGAAGAGCTGACAGCCGCGCTCCAGGTCCTCTACGACAGCTCGGTGGAGACGACCGGACGCTACTGAGCGAACGGGCTGGGGGCCGGCACGGTCCGGACTGTCGCACCGCGGACACCGCCGGTACCATCGGGCGATGGCGGACATGCTGACGCTCTCGGCCGGCCTCCCCGAAGTGGCGCTCGACCCCGGCGGCGTGCTCGTCCTCGAGGGCAACCCCAGCGGCCCGGTGTGGATACTCGTCGAAGGCGACCTCACCGTGTCCAAAGGTGGCGTCGAGTTCAACACCATCACCCATCCCGGCGCCGTCATCGGCGAGGTCTCGGTGCTGCTAGGCCTCCAGCACGGGGCGACCGTGGTGGCGTCGACGCCCGTACGCCTGCGGGTGGCCCGGAGCGGTGCGGCGTTCCTGGGAAGCGACCCTGTGATCCTGCGGCTGGTGGCCGAGGGCCTGGCCCGGCGCCTCAACTTCGTCACCACCTACCTGGCCGATCTGAAGGACCAGTACGGCGACGCCCCGGGCCTCTCCATGGTCTCCGAGGTGCTGTCCACCCTGGGCTACCACGGGCAGCCGGCGGCCACGCCCGGCTCGGCCCGGGACCCCGACCCGACCTACTGAACCCTCGGTCCCGCTGGTGTGGATCCCGGCACCGGGGCTGCAGTCCTAGAAGACGGTCCGGGCCGGCACTCGGTCGGAGGCCAGGTCGACCTCCTCCTCGCCCATGATGGAGATCCACCGGGCCGGGCCGGCCTCCAGGTCCAGCTCGATCCGGGCCGGGACCTTGCCGATCTGGTGGCCGGCGTTGAGCACCCACGTCCCACCGATGCGGTCCACCCACGAGCCGTCCTCTGTGAAGGGCGACTCGTGTACGTGCCCGGTCAACACCAGGTCCGGGCCGAACTCGTCGATCCACGCACCGAGGTCGGTGTCGCCGTAGGACGTGCGTCCCGTCCAACACGTGGGGGACCCGAGCGGAGGCCAGTGGCACACCCACACCCAGCGGGCCGGTCGGCGTCCGGCGTCGGCGGCCAGCTGGGCGACGACGGCCTCACGTCCGACCGGTCCGTCCCACCACGGACACACGGTGACGAGGGTGTCGCCCAGCAGGAGTGACCCGCCGTCGGTGGTGATGCCGGCCTGGCGCGCCCCGGCCAGCCACAGCGCGGACTGCTCGCCCTCGGCGTCGGGACCGGTGAGGTCGTGGTTGCCCGAGCTGACCACCACCGTCGTGGCCTCGTCGAGGAGGGAGAGATAGCGGAGGATGACCACGCTCTGGGCGTCGAGCGGCACCGACGAGGCGATGTTGAGGCTGTCGCCCGCCACGACGACCAGGTCGAACCGGGCGGCCGCGTCGACCACCCAGTCGAGCTGGGGGAGGGCGTAGTGGAGGTCGGAGACGAGGAGGATGCGCATGGGTGCGTGTGCCGGCGGAGCAGTGGGAGCCTACCGGGGCGACCCAGGGGTACCGTTGCCCATGCAGATGAGACCCCGCTACGACGGGCCCGCAGTCCTCCGGTTCGACCCGGCCCCGACCGACCCGTCGGTCCCGATGCTCCGGCAACGCCGGCGCCTGGCCTCCCTGCTCGCCACCTTCGACGAGGGGCAGTGGGCGGCACCGTCACGGTGCGACGGATGGACGTGCCGTGACGTGGTCAGCCACCTGGTGTCCGTCAGCGCGTTCTGGGCCGTATCAGTCGCCGCCGGCCGTTCGGGCGAGCCCACCCGGTTCCTCGACGGGTTCGACCCCGTGGCCACGCCGGCCCAGCTGGTCGAGGCCGCGCCGCTCACCTCCACGGCGGAGCTGCTCGACGCCTTCTCGGCCACCACCGACTCGCTGGCCGCCGCCCTCGACGGCCTCGACGCCGAGGGGTGGACGCTGCCGACCGAGGCCCCGCCCGGCCACCTGGCCCTCGACGCGGTCGTCCTCCACGCGCTGTGGGACGGCTGGATCCACGAGCGGGACATCGCCCTGCCTCTCGGGTTCGCACCCGGCGTGGAACCGGACGAGGTGGCCGGCGGCCTGCGCTACGCGGTGGGCCTCGGCCCCGCCTTCCTGGCCACCACGGGGTCCACCCGGACCGGCAGCTTCGCCGTGCGGGCCGAGGGCCCCGAGGTCGACCTGGTGATCGAGGTCGGCCCCGAGGTGGTCGTCCGAGACCGGAGCGGCACCGGTGTCCTCCCGACGGTCGCCGGGGGTGCGGTGGAACTGCTGGAGTCGTTCAGCCTGCGCTCCACCCCACCGACCCTGCCGGGACCCAACGGGTGGATGGTCGAGGGGTTGGGCGTGTTGTTCGACCAGGCAGGCTGAGCGGGGACCGCCGGGCGAACGCGCCGGCCGGTCAGGCCGCGTGAGGGAGTCAGGCCGTGCTGGCGGCGACGTCCGGGGTGTCCCGTGCCGCCGCCGTGTACCGGATCTGGCGCTCGACGAAGGCCAGGTAGAAGGCCATTGAGAAGGCCAGGCTGGTGAACAGGCTCATCACGAAGAAGATCCACGGGATCCGCATCTCCCGGCGCCGTCCGTCGACGATGGTCCACAACGGCAGGAGCACCACGTTGACGATGATGTAGTCCTGGGCCGCCGAGTCCGCCGCCCAGCTCGAGAACAGCGCCTTGGTGTAGGCGACGTAGCTGGCCTTGGCCCCCACCTGGTGGGTGTAGCGGACGTTGAAGTACCACCCGAGGAGGAGCGACACGGTGCCGACGACGTAGAACACGAATTCGAGGACCGACGGCCTCCCCATCGTGCCTCCGGTGAACAGGCGCTTGTTGGCCACGAACGCCCACGCCGTGGTGAGGATGCCGAGCGTGCCGAACACGGCGAGCTGGATGGTCATGGTCCGTTCCGATCTCCTGGCGGCAGGGTCGTCACGGCATCCTAGGGAACCCGGGCCCGTCTGGCCGGGTTCTCCGGTCGGTTACCGGCGGGTGCGGTTCCCGAGCGTGACCCGGGCCCACGTGGTGAGGATGACCCGGGCGTAGCTGAGGCCGAACACCAGGTTGCCGCCCTTCTTGGACGCACCCGACGCCCGGGGGTGCCACATGGTGGGTTGCTGGGTGATCCGCCAGCCCCGGCTCGAGGCGGTGATGACGACCTCGGCCGTCTGGTACTGGTCCTGGGCCAGGTGGGGGACGATGTCGTTGAGGACGTCGATCCGGAAGGCGCGGTAGCCGTTGGACGAGTCGGTCAGCTGCTGCTTGGCGATGGTGTTGAGGGTCCAGGCGTACAGCTTCACCCCGGCCCGACGGAACCGGTCGGTGGTCTGGTCCTCGCCCAGCACCCGGGAGGCGATGACGAAGTCGGCGGTGTCCTCGAGCAGGGGCTCGAGCATGACGGGCAGTTCCGTCGGGTCGTTCTGCCCGTCGGCATCGAGGGTCACCACATAGGTGGCTCCGTGGGCGGCGGCCAGTTCGTAGCCGAGGCGGAGGGCGGCGCCCTGGCCCAGGTTGACCGGCAGCACGCAGGTGAACACCCCGGCGTCGAGTGCGACGTCGGCCGTCCGGTCTGCGCCCCCGTCCACCACGACCAGAGTGGACACCTCGAGGTCGCCCGCCAGGGTGGGCATGGCCTTGAGGACGTCCCCGATGTTGTCCTCCTCGTCGTAGGCGGCGATCAGCGCCACCACCGGGCCGAAGTGGACGTTCGGGTAGCGGGTCTCGAAGTCGACCCGCGCCTGGTCGAGGACGTAGCCGATCAGCCGCTGTGCCCGCTTGGTGGCACGGCTGTCGGGCAGCGTCAGCCAGCGGTGCCGCTGGGTGGGCGCCATCAGAGGGAGTGGGGGGTGGCGAAGACGGCCCGCACCTTGGGCTCGAAGTGGGCCAGGGGCTCGGTGGGGTAGTCGGGGTCGAAGCTGGTCTGGTCCCATTCGTCGGCGAACCGCTCGGCCAGGTCGAACCAGGGCATGTCCCGGTAGTTGTCGCGCAGGTTCGGGTCCATGTCGAAGTGGTGGAAGTAGTGCCGGCCCTGGAAGTCCTGGTGGTAGAGGATGGCGTCGGTCACCTCGGCCCGGACATACGGGCGCAGGATCTCCGCGGCGATCCGGGGGTGGTTGGGCACCGACACGGCCTTGCCGATGTCGTGGCACAGCGAGGCCACCACGACCTCGTCGTCGGCCCCGGCCCGTTCGGCCCGGGTGGCCGTCTGCAGACAGTGGGTGAGCTGGTCGACGGCGAACCCGTCCACCACGTCGGACAGGGACTCGAGCATGGCGAGCACCCGGTCGGCCACCCGGCCCTGGTTGGCCATCGTCTCGGTGCCGATCACCCCCCACTGCTCGGCGGTGGAGGTGTCCATGCTGGTGAACGATGTGGTCATGGGGACATTCTCGCGCCAAACGCCCGGCTGCGGCACCCGGGGTTCGGCCCCCGGGACTGCGGCGCCTAGGTGGCCTGGGCGATCTGCTCCAGCACGTCGGCCGCCGCGGCCGAGCGGTCGTCTCCCAGCACCCGGTCGGCGTCGACGTCGGGCACCGAGTTGAGCAGGCCGAGGGCGGCCTCGAGGCCCCGCAGCAGTTCACGCAGCTCGGGAGGGGGAGGGAAGTACTCCTCCTCGACGGTGACGGCCACGCTCTCGACCCCGTGGACCGGTGCCAGGCGTTCGACCACCGCGTCGACTAGGGCCTCGGGGGCGGATGCACCGGCCGTCACCCCGACGGTGCCCGACAGGTCGTCGGGCAGTTCGGAGGCGTCGTTGACCCGCAGCACCCGGGGGCAGCCGAACGCCTCGGCCACCTTGGTCAGGGCGACGGTGTTGGAGGAGTTCTCGCTTCCGATGACCACCACGGCATCGCACCGGCCGGCCAGGGCCTTGAGCGCGGCCTGACGATTCGTGGTGGCGAAGCACAGGTCACTGCGGTTCGGCATCCACAGGTCGGGGAACCGCTCCCGGGCCCGGTCCACGATGCCGGCCCACTCGTCGTGGCTGAGCGTGGTCTGGGCCAGGAGGGCCACCATCGGCCCGTCGCCGTCAGCCCCGTCAGCCCCGCTATTCCCGTCATTCGCACCGGCACCGGCACCGGCGCCGGCAGCCGGGGCCAGGTCGAGGGCGTCGACGTCCTCCACGTGCTCGAGCAGACGGACGGCCTCGGGGGCGACGGCCATGGTGCCGACCGCCTCCTCGTGGCCGTGATGGCCGACGTACAGCACGGTGTACCCCTTGCGAGCCCGGACCTTCAGCTCGTGGTGGACCTTGGTGACCAGGGGGCACACGGCGTCCACCACCACCCGGCCGTCGGTGCGGGCCCGGTCGACGACGTCGGGGGCCGAACCGTGGGCCGACAGCATGAGGGGGGCACCCGGCGGGACCTCGGCGACGTCGTCGACGAACACCACACCCTGGGCGACGAACTGGTCCACCACGTGCCGGTTGTGGACGATCTCGTGGTAGCAGTAGACGGGCGGCTCGAACACCCGGACCATCCAGGCCAGCGCCTTGATGGCCTTCTCCACCCCGGCACAGAAGCCCCGGGGCTCGGCGAGGAGGACGCGGTCGACAGGCACCCCCTCAGGCTACCGGGGGCGACCGGCACGCCCGAGCGCAGGGGTGCAGACGGAACCCCAGGTCGGAGCGGGTAGCCTTGGAGCATGTCGGCGCCCCGAGTGACGACGGCACCGAAGGTCGTCGCCGTCACCGAATCGTCACCGGCCGCGCTGTCCGGGCTCCTGTCCGGTGATGAGCTGCTCTCGCTCAACGGCCGCTCGCCCCGTGACGTCATCGAGTACAGCCTCCTGGTGGACGAGCCCGAGCTGGACCTCCTGGTCCGCCGCCGCGGGGTCGACGGGCCCTTTCCGGTGACCGTCAGCAAGGAGCCCGGTGAGCCGCTCGGCATCGAAGTGTCGTCCGCCGTCTTCGACCGGGTCCGCACGTGTGACAACCACTGCGAGTTCTGCTTCATCCACCAACTCCCGAAGGGCATGCGGCGGAGCCTGTCGATGAAGGACGACGACTACCGCCTGTCCTTCCTGTACGGAAACTTCACCACGCTGACCCGCTTCACCGAAATGGACCTGGAACGGGTGCTGACCGAGCGGCTCAGCCCACTGTTCGTCTCGATCCACGCCACCGACCCCGAGGTGCGGGCCGACATGCTGCGCAACCGCCGGGGCGCCACCAGCCTCCGGTGGCTGAGCGCCCTGCTGGCCGGGGGGATCGAGGTCCACGGCCAGATCGTGGTCTGCCCCGATCGCAACGACGGCGCCGTGCTCGAGGACACCCTGGCCGGGGTGCTCGACCGCTATCCCGAACTGGCCACCGTGGCCTGCGTGCCCCTCGGGGTCAGCACCTTCTCCCACGAGGAGGCCATGCGCCCCCACACCGTCGAGGAGGCCGCCGCCGTGTGCGATCTGGTCGAGCGGTGGCAGGCCACGTTCCTCGAGTCCATCGGGCGCCGGATGGTCTATGCCGCCGACGAGTACTACCTCATGGCCGAGCGCCCGTTCCCGCCGGCCGCCACCTACGAAGGCTTCCCCCAGCACGAAAACGGCCTGGGCATGGCCCGGGCCTTCGAGGCGGCATTCGGCGGCGACGAGCACGCCGCCCTCGGCGTACGGCCGGGGTTCTTCGCCGCCGTCGACGGCGCCCCGGCCTCCGGCTACCGGGCGCCGCGGCAGGACCCGGAGACCGTGCCGGCGTCCCGGCCCGCCGGCGGACCGGTGGCGGAGGGGGACGAGGCCCCACCCATAGCCATCCTCACCGGTGAGTACGGTGCCCGTGTGCTCGCCCCGCTCATCGACTCGCTGGGCCGAGGCGACATCCGCCTGGTCCCGGTGCACAACGACTTCTTCGGGGGCAACATCGGCGTGTCCGGCCTCCTGACCGGCACCGACCTGACCACGGTGCTTGCCGACCAGCCCGAGGGCCACCGGTACCTGCTGCCCGACTCCTGCCTCTCCGAGGGGCGCTTCCTCGACGACCTGACCCTGGCCGACCTGCCACGGGCCGTCGAGGTCGTGCCCACCGACGGGCTGTCGCTCCGGCGGGCCCTCGAGGGCCCCGTCCCGACGTCCCGAACCACTCCGTCCGCATCGACTCCCGCCCGGGTGCCGGTAACCCTGGGAGCACCACGATGACCCCTGCCAAACACGAGACCCCGATCCGCACCAAGCCGCTGGTGGTGGTGGCCGGCCGGCCCAACGTCGGCAAGTCCACCCTGGTCAACCGCATCGTCGGCCGCAGGGCGGCCGTCGTCGAGGAGCGTCCCGGGGTCACCCGTGACCGCAAGGAGCTCGACGCCGAGTGGTGCGGCCACCACTTCACGATCGTCGACACCGGCGGCTGGCTGTCCACGGACGACCCGCTCGACGCCCAGGTGAGCGCCCAGTCGGAGCGGGCCATCAGCGAGGCCGACGTGATCCTGTTCGTGGTCGACGTGACCGTGGGCCTGACCGACGAGGACCTGGACGTGTCGCGGGTGCTGAAGAAGTCGGGTCGGCCGGTCCGGGTCGTCGTGAACAAGGTCGACTCCGACTCACGGGACGCCGACGTCTGGGACGCGTTGTCCCTCGGCCTGGGCGACCCCTGGCCGGTCAGCGCCCTCCACGGCCGCGGCACCGGCGACCTCCTCGACGACGTGGTCCGGGCGCTGCCCGACTCGTCGGTGGTGCCAGCCGAGGACAGCGGTCCGGTGACCGATGCCGACGGCCTCGTCGACCTCGTGGCCGGCGCCGACCAGGTCGACGAGTCGATTCCCCGGGTGGCGCTGGTGGGTCGGCCCAACGTCGGCAAGTCCACCCTGTTCAACCGGTTGGTGGGCGACGAACGGTCGATCACCCACGACGCCCCGGGCACCACCCGCGACGCCGTCGACACCATCGTGGTGACCCCGGAGGGAACGGTGTGTTTCATCGACACCGCCGGCATGCGCCGCAAGTCGCGCACCGAACGCGGTACCGAGTACTTCTCGGTGCTGCGGGCCCTCGACGCCCTCGACCGGGCCGACATCGCGCTCCTCGTCATCGACGCCACAGCCGGCATCACCCACCAGGATCAGCGCCTGGCCGAGCGCATCGGCGCCTCCGGCTGCCCGGTGGTGGTCGTCCTCAACAAGTGGGAGCTCATCCCGACCGAGGAGCGGGTCGGGGTCCTGGTCGACGTGG
>DATCCR010000196.1:0-7009 GCA_036511155.1 Acidimicrobiales bacterium | reverse complement strand
GGCGGGGGAGTGCAGCCCGTCCGGCAGCCGCCGGCGCCGCCCCGATCGGGGTGCCGGGTGCGGTCTGATCCCGGCCCGTCCGGCCGTCGGGCACCCCTCGGCCCACGCCGTAATGTGTCCGGCGTGAGTGTCGCCGCCTCCGTGCACGAGCAGGCCGCCCTGCGTCTGGGGGGCCACGACCAGCGCTACACGCCCGTCCGCCGCGCCCTGGTGACGACCCTGGCGACGGCCGGACGGCCCCTGTCGATCCCCGAGATCCTGGCGGCCAACGAGGCGCTCCCGCAGTCCAGCGCCTATCGCAACGTGACCGCCCTGATCGAGGCCGGTGTGGTCCGCCGGGTCACCGGCGTCGACGACCACGGCCGGTTCGAATTGGCCGAGGAACTGGCCGGCCACCACCACCATCTGGCATGCGCCCGCTGCGGCACGGTCGAGGACGTGGTCCCGTCGCCGAGGCTGGAGCGGGCCATGGACGAGGCCGCACGGGTGGTGGCCGAGGAGCAGGGCTACCTGGTGACCGGCCACCAGTTCGATCTGGTGGGGATCTGCCCGGGGTGCCAAGCGGAGACCGGTGCTTCTACGATTGCGGCCGCCCGAGCGGCGCGACCGTGACCCGACGCCCGAGGAACGCCATGAGCCCGAGGAACGCCATGAGAAGGAGAACACGATGACCGAGGACATCCGCACCGAAACGGACAGCATGGGGGCGATCGACGTCCCCGCCGACCGCTACTGGGGCGCCCAGACGGCCCGGTCGCTGCACCACTTCCCGATCGGCGACGACCGGATGCCCAAGCCGCTGATCCGGGCCATCGGCGTCCTGAAGGAGGCCTCGGCCCAGGTCAACGCGGATCTGGGCAAGATGACGCCCGAGACGTCGGCCCTCATCGTGGCCGCCGCCCGAGAGGTGTCCGAGGGCAAGCTCGACGACCACTTCCCCCTGAGCGTCTGGCAGACCGGTAGTGGCACGCAGTCGAACATGAACGCCAACGAGGTCATCTCCAACCGGGCCATCGAGATGGCCGGGGGCGTGATGGGCACGAAGGTCCCGGTCCACCCGAACGACGACGTGAACATGTCGCAGTCGTCGAACGACACGTTCCCGACGGCCATGCACATCGCCGCCGTCGAGGAGATCACCCACCGCCTCCTGCCCACCATCCGTCACCTGCGGGACTCGCTCAACGCCAAGGCCGAGGCCTACGCCTCGATCACCAAGATCGGCCGCACCCACCTGATGGATGCCGTCCCGCTTACCCTCGGCCAGGAGTTCTCGGGCTACGTGGCCCAGCTCGACGCCGACCTGCGGCGCATCGAGTCGACCCTCGACGACCTGTACGAACTGGCTGCCGGCGGCACTGCGGTGGGCACCGGGCTCAACACCCACGCCGAGTTCGGCGTGCGGGTGGCCGGCGCCATCGCCGAGCTGACGGGCCTGCCCTTCGTCACGGCCCCCAACAAGTTCGCCGCCCTGGCCGCCCACGACGCCCTGGTAAGCACCAGCGGAGCCCTCCGCACGCTGGCCGCCTCGCTCATCAAGATCGCCGACGACTTGCGGTGGCTGGGTTCGGGTCCCCGAAGCGGCCTGGGCGAGCTGAACCTGCCCGAGAACGAGCCCGGCTCGTCGATCATGCCCGGCAAGGTCAACCCGACCCAGAGCGAGGCCATGATCATGGTCTGCATCCAGGTCTACGGGAACGACGCGGCCGTCGCCATGGCCGGGGCCCGGGGCAATCTCGAGCTCAACGTGTGCAAGCCGGTGATCATCCACAATGTGCTCCACTCGGTGGAGCTGCTGGCCGAGGCGTCGGCCGCCTTCACCCGGTTCTGCGTGGACGGCCTCGAGCCGAACGAGGCCCGCATCCGCCAGCACCTCGAGAACTCGCTGATGCTGGTGACCGCCCTCAATCCGCTCATCGGCTACGACAAGGCCGCCGAGGTGGCGAAGAAGGCCCACAAGGAGGGCACCACCCTGCGGGAGTCGGCCCTCGCCCTCGGGTACCTGACCGGCGAGCAGTTCGACGAGGCCGTGCGACCCGAGTCCATGACCCACCCCTGATCAGGGCCGGACGACGTACGCGGTAGTTGGTCGAAGGCCGCAGGGAATCGCACCTCCGGAGAGCGCTCCACTTGGGACGCCTCCGGAAGCCATCGGACATGGTGACGCCGATCGGCCACGACTACGGATCCATGGATGCCGTGGAGGCGAAGATCGGCGAATCGGAGGTGGCGCGCATGAAACGGTTCGACGAGGACAACCCCGGCATGTGTCCTCGGCGCGGCGACGGCGCCAGTTCCGTCTATCACCCGAGCAAGCCAGGGCAGTCCGGGTCATCGCCGTGTCGCTCACCACCCGGATCAGTCCTTGCACAGCCGCACATGTACCTGACGTGCGATCTCTGACAATGAGTGGGCAGAGGGATGCGGAGGCCCCGGACTACACGGAACGTTCGAAGGCAGAACTCAGTGCCACGGACAGCGCTGCAGCCCTGACATCTGACAGCGGGTCCGTCGCTCAGCGATGCGTTTCTTCGTGTACCTCCGTCGACTGTCCGGTTGAGTCGACGGCCTTGCGGTCATAGGTGCTGTTCCTGCCGCCAGGGTTTCGACTGACGGCGAAGATGATTGCCGAGACGACGGCACCGATGGCACCGGCGATCATCAGGATCGAGCCGACCGTGGTGATGCTGAACCCGGTGGCCGTTGTCGTAACCGCGTACTTCATGATCGCGCCCGCAACGATGGCGAACGCGCTGAATCCCATTCCCGTGAGGCCTCTCATGAGAGCCTCCTCCTCTGTCCGGCCCGGGCTTGTGCACGGGACTCTGTTCCACTGTCGTACGTCCTGAGTCATGTAGCTAGGGCACCAAGACCTCTTGAGATCCTGGGGATGAGTTGCTACGACCAATTCAGCCGGCCCAGGCACCTGAAGGTGCCCCGGCCGCACCCGCTGGACTTTGGCCTCTACCTGATCCTCGGGTCTGGAGCCAGACTCGATCCATCGGGTGGTTCCGGTAGGCCTGCTTTCGAGTCTCGCCCCCTCTCGGGTGGGAACGACCGTGTCGGCGACCACCTTCATGCAACACCGACGATCCGGAAGGGAAACCACAATGGGAACGCAGGACAAAGCAGCAAACAAGGTCGAGGACATCAAGGGCAAGGTGAAGGAGACGGCCGGCAAGGCGGTCGGGAACGAGCACCTCGAGGCTGAAGGCAAGGCCGACCAGACCAAGGCCGGCCTCAAGGACGTAGGCGAGAAGGTCAAGGATGCTGCGTCAAAGCTCAAGGACACCGTCACTGGCAAGTAGTCCGGCCACTCGACCTGGTTCGCCCAGGTGTCAGCGGAGGCTCCAGACCTCGGAAACGAGGATGGAGTCATGTCAACGGATCAACCACGCAGGAAGCCGGCTGCGAGCCTCGGCGCCAGCCTGGCGTCATCCCCGGGCTTGATGTGCTCGTGAACGTAGCCTTGGCCCTGGGCGATGTGTTCGAACTCGTTGAGCATCACGGTCGTGCCGACCCCACGGAGGCCGGTCAGCAGCTGGCTGCGCCCGTTCCGGCCGGGCAGGAGCCGCTGCCGGGAGGCGCCCATTGCGTCGAACCCCCGGTCGCGTCCGACGAGTGCCGGTGCCCGGTTGCCGGCGCCGGGGCAGTCGGGACTCCTCACCGGGTCCCAGGGGCGGGTGTCTCGGACTCTGCCGCATGCCGAGGGAGGACGTCACGACGAGGGCAGCTCCCGACAGATGAGCCCGCTGACCGATGGGCCACGCCCGCGTCCCCGCTGATCGGGCGCCTGAAAACTGACGGACCGTCAGACAGCGCACTATCCTTCGGCCGTGCCCGACGCACTCGGAACCGGGACCACGGAGTAGGGAGCATGCGCGTGACGATCACACCTCCAGCCGACCTGCACATCGGACTGACCGACGGCACCTTCTACGGCGGCGACCCGTTTCCGGCGTTCGCCTGGATGCGGTCGGAAGCCCCGGCCTACTTCGACGAGGCGGCCGGCGTGTGGGGGATCACCCGCTACACCGACATCAAGGAGATCTCCAAGGACCCCGAGACGTTCTCCAACGCCGGCGGCATCCGACCGGACTCCGATGCCCTGCCGATGATGATCGACTTCGACGCCCCTGAGCACGTGCGGCGTCGGCGCCTGGTCAGCGAGGGCTTCACCCCCAAGCGCATCCGGGAGAGCGAGGACGGCGTCCGCGACATCTGCGACGCCATCATCGACACGGTGTGCGAGCGGGGCACGGCGGACTTCGTGCGGGACATCGCCGCCCCGCTGCCCATGATCGTCATCGGCAACATGCTGGGCGTCGCCCCCGAGGACCGGGACGCTCTGCTGCGCTGGTCGGACGACATGGTGAAGGCACTGGGCTCACCCGACCCCACAGCCATGGACAGCGCCGCGGTAGCGGCCATGGAGTACGCCGAGTACATCACCGCGGTGGTCGAGCAGCGCCGGCGCGACAACCAGTCCGGCGACCTGATCGGCACCCTGGTCCATGCCGAGATCGAGGGGGACAAGCTCGACGAGTCGTCCCTGATCTACGAGTCGCTCCTCATTCTCATCGGCGGCGACGAGACGACCCGGCACGTGCTCAGTGGCGGCATGTACGAGCTGCTCACCCATCCCGACCAGTTCGCCCTGCTGGCCGCCGAGCGCACTCGCCTCCCACTGGCTGTCGAGGAGATGCTGCGCTGGGTCAGCCCGATCAAGAACATGGCCCGCACCGCCACGCGGGACGTGGAGCTGCACGGTGAGACCATCGCCAAGGGGCAGAAGCTCCTTCTCCTCTATCCCTCGGCCAACCGGGACGAGCGGAACTTCGAGGACCCCGAGCGCTTCGACGTCACTCGGACCCCGAACGACCACATGGCCTTCGGCTTCGGGGCCCATTTCTGCCTGGGCAACCGTCTCGCCCGGCTCGAGCTCGCCGTCATGTTCGACCGGCTCTTCGAGCGGCTGCCCGACCTGGCGCTGGCCTCCGACGCCGAGCCGCCCAAGCGGGAGGCCAACTTCGTGTCCGGCTACGAGTCCATGCCGGTGACGTTCACGCCCACTGCGCCGGTCGGGTCCTCAGCCTGATGGCCCGCCCGGCCGCCCTCGACGACGGGGCGGTCGCTGCCGCTCTGGCCGCACCCGACGCCCCGGACTGGGACCTGGTCGACGGGCAGCTGGTGAAGGTGGTCGAGTGCGCCAGCTTCGTAGCGGCACTCGACTTCGTGGTGGCCGTGGGGAGGCTGGCCGAGGAGGCCGACCACCATCCGGACATCGACATCCGCTGGCGCACGGTGCGCCTGGCGCTGGTCACCCACGATGCCGGTGGCCTCACCGAACTGGACTTCGCTCTGGCCCGGGCGGTCGACGCCCTCGCGTGATGCATCGCGTCTCCGACTGACGCCCGGGGTGGGGCGGGACCCTGCGGCCCCACCCCACCCGGACGCCGGACAGGTCAGTACCCGCCGGCGCAGCCGTTCTGGTCCGGCGCCCAGTTCGGGTCGCCGTAGTAGTGGGTGGCGAAGGCCACGGCCACCCGGATCTGCTGGAGCGGCGTGGCGTTGGCCGCGTTTCCCGGGAACCCGAAGGTGTTGAACTGTCCCCAGTTGGCCCGGCTCATGCCGAGGCCGCCGGCGAAAACGGAGCCGTCGACGTACCAGTTGCCGCCCTCCTCGCAGATGTTGACCTTGTCCCACGCTCCCACCTGGTACGACGTGAGGCCGTAGGGGAGGCCCGGCGCGGCGACCGGTGCCGGGGGCGGGGGCGGCGGCGGGGTGTAGACGGTGGCCGCACCGAGTGAGCCGTAGTAGCCCACCGACCCGAAGTTGAAGACACCGCCGTCGGAGGCCACGTCGACGTAGCCGTTGCCGGTGGACGACGAGCCCACGATCGGCTTGTTCAACGACGTGCCGGCCAGGGACCCGTGGAAGGTGGCCCCGCCGAAGGCGAAGGTGCCGCCGTCACGGGAGATCACCCGATAGCCGCTGCCGGCACCGTGGATCCCGACGGTCGGCGTGCTCACCGGGGCGGTGCCGTGGAAGCCGGCGTCACCGAAGGCGAAGATGCCGCCGTTGCCTGCCACCTCCCAATAGCCGTTGCCGTCCGAGGAGGGGGCGATGCCGGTGATCGGGCTGGAGGGTGACAGCTGGGTGGCCGCGCCGTGGAAGCCGGCATCGCCGAAGGCGAACACGCCGCCGTCGGCGCCGACCAGCCAGTAGCCGCCGTTGTCGGCGGTGCGGGCCATGCCGACGACCGGCGAGCCCAACGGGTAGCTGGCGGCCGCACCGTGGAAGCCGGCGTCGCCGAAGGCGAACACGCCGCCGTCGGCGGCGACCTCCCAGTAGCCGCGCCCGTCGGACGTGGCGGTCAACCCGACGATCGGGCTGTTGATCGGGTGTCCGGCGACCGAGCCGTGGAAGCCGGCATCGCCGAAGGCGAAGACGCCTCCGTCGGCACCGACCAGCCAGTAGCCCTGGCCGGTCGGCGTGGTGGCCACCGACACGATCGGGGCGTTCAGGACCAGGCCGGCCCCGGTCGGATAGGACGCCGCCGAGGCCGGGTGGGCCGTGCCGACGAGTGAGGCCAGGACGGTGGCCGACAGGGCCACCGAGGCCAGGCCGGCAGCCTTGGCCCGGCTCTTGGCCGTGCGTCTGCGGACGGCGTTTGTCGTGTGCGACGGTGCGGAGGTGCGTCTACGGGTACGTGCGGAAACAGGGGTACTGATGGGTGCCGAAGGCATGATGGGTGACCTTTCCTCGGTCGGTCAGAGCCACGTCGGATGACGGAGGCGCTCTGACTCTCTTCTGGTTGGGTGGACCCCACGTCTGCGCATTCAACGCCCCAGCCGGGCACCGGGAAGGGTGAGCCGGCCTGGCTTCAAGAGCCGGGTGTGCTAGCGGGTGTTCATGTCCGGTAAGCGGGTGGCGTGGTTACGTGCAGCGCTCCTCAGCGGTTTCGTTCGGTGTTCCGACGGTAGCGGGGGGGGGGGGGGGGGGGGGG
>DATCCR010000195.1:0-18585 GCA_036511155.1 Acidimicrobiales bacterium | reverse complement strand
GGCGATGGTCGACATCTGGTTCTCGAAGAGGTTCACGTGAGCCGAGACGATCGTCCCGGCCGAACCACCGTCGGCAACCCAACCCAGCTCGGAGTTGGGACCGCTCACGCCACCGGGGGTGACGTTCTTCGTGAAGCCCATCGCACCCTGCCACGTCGAGTAGGTACCCGAACCGGTCTGGGCCACGTAGACGTCGATCGGCGAGCTGACCTTCGCTCCAAGGCACTTCCAGTCCATGAAGAGGGTCGTCGCGCCGGACGGGCAGCTGAGCGTGCCGTTGTAGATGGCGATGAGGTTGGCCTTGGTGATGTTGGTGACCTTGTTCTGGTTGGTCTTCACGCCGCCGACGACGTTGAAGGCCGTCCAGGACACGCCGTCCGTGGCGAACTCGACGTCGTTCTGGGTCGTCCCGCCCTTGTGTGCCGAGGTCCGGGCGAAGCTGATCGTCTGGGTCGGCGCACCGGTGGCGGCGGCCTTCAGAGCGGTGTCACCGTTCCCCGAGCCGATGGCCGGGGCCTGCACCGCGAAGTCGTTGTAGGGGTTGTCGGCGGCAACGGCGAAGCCCTGCTCGCCACCGGCGGTGCCGGCGACGATCGAGGAGGTTCCGCAGTTCAGGGTGGAGGGAACCGACGTCGAAGCGGTCAGGTCGCAACCAGGAACGCCGTTGAACAGGTCGGTGAGGGTCGTCATCGTCGAGTAGGAGGTCTGGGACCCGCTACCGACGATGGGGGTCGCCGACGGGACGGCTCCGGCGGTGCCGGCGAATGCCAGCGAGAGGCTGGCGGTGCCGATGGTGACGGCGGCGACAGCCACGCCCCCCCGGTGACTGAACAGTGAACGGAACATGAAGTGTCTCCTCATTGTCGTGGATGGGTTTCGAAGATCCAGGACACTTCTTGCGCGCCCCTCGGGAACCTTCGAGTGGGACTCTAAGGAACGGAGGTAATCCCAACGTCACGGTCAGGTACACCGTGGGTGAACACTTGGTGACGTGGCGCGCCACCTGTGACACCTGCTCCCGCGGACGGTGACCGGTGACCCACGCGTCGTGGCGCGACCGATCCGTCGGCCCGGGTCACGCCGGCATTCTTCGGAACTCGACGATCCACGAGGCCGCGGCCCGTCCTCCCGGAGTGGCGCGGGACCGAAGACTGCCCGGCCGGGGGGGGCCGGTCGGTCAGAAGGTGGCGGGAAGGGCCCGTGCCACGCTCTCGCAGGCGAAGAGGCCGCACATCAGGACGACCGGAGCGGCGAACAGGTAGATCAGCCACGGCCGACGGATCTTCCAGACGGCGAACGCCGCAGCCACGAGGAAGGCGATGGTGAGGAAGGACCACAGGGCGGCCAGGCCGCCCGCCGCCGGGTCCCCGCTGAGTCCGAGGTCGTAGCTCGGCACGGACACGGTGTTGTCGGGCACGACCACTGCGTGGCCCACCAGCGAGCCCTGGACGACCAGGCGTCCGCTGGTGACGAGGCTGGAGTTCGAGGTGACGAGCGTGATCCGGCTGTCGACGGTCGGCAGGACGACGTCCTTCTGCCCGATGCCCACCTCATGGACTCTGGTCACCTTGTAGGTGAACGAGCCGGCGCCGTCGACCACGTGGATCTTGTCGCCGGGCCGCAACGACCCGAGCGCGCCGAAGGGGGCGCCGAAGGTCACCCGTCGCCCGGCGATGACCGAATTGCCCGTCGACCCGGGTAACGACGACCCGGGCATCAACCCGGGACCGTTCATGAGGTCCGCCGCGCTCGTGCCGGTCACCACCACCTTGTCGAGGCCGATGCGCGGGATCTGCAGGATGGCGACCGCGCTGCCCTCCGGCGGCACGTGCCCGTTGACCAGCTTGTAGACCGTGAGCGGCTCGCCCTTCAGCGTGTTGGCCAGGCGCTGCTGGTTACGGCTCTGCGTGAGCGGCGTGAACGCGGCCAGGTAGAGGAGGAAGAGCACCAGGAGCCCGGCGATCCCCACCAGGGCGAACCCGGTGAGGCGCCGGTACGGGATGTCCGGGATGGTGACGGTGCGACCGCCACCGGTCGGCGGCGCGTCGTCCTCCGCACCCCAGCTGCGGTCGTAGGTCGTCCCGGGAGCCTGCGGGTCCGGGGCCGGTGCTCCGGGTGCGGCCGGGCTCTCGGTCGCCTGGTCCTGGATCATGGTGGCGGTCGAGGCCTGGGTGTCGGTCACGACATGTCCCCGGGACCGCGGCGTCGCCGTCGGGCGGCGGCCCCGGGGCCGAAGAGGAGCACCAGGCCGCCGACCAGTGAGCCGAGTGCCAGCACCACGATGGCCGGCAGCAGGAAGCGCGTGGTGGCGCTGAGGCCCACCAGGAGGAAGCCGGTCGGGATGGTCGACGGCGGTGCGGCCACCGGGGTACTGGACGAGTCGCCCGAGCTGCCCGAGCCGTCTGACGACGTGAGCGGGAGTTCGCTCGTCTGGCCACTGGTGTCGGACGTCGAGGTGTCCTGGGTCGAGGGCGATCCGGAGTTGTCCTGGCTGCCCGGGTCGGTGGAGGAGGTAGCGGTGGTGGTCGGGGTGGTCGTGGTCGGTGCGACCGGTGCCGGCCCCGACGAGATGTCCTTCGAGATCGCGGTGATGGCCGCCGAGTAGATGGCGTCGGGCAGCGGTGCGTAGCCGGCCGGAAGCGACGACCCGTGCGCATACGTGACCAGGTTGGTCAGCATGTGCTTGATGGCCTGGGCCTGGTCGTAGGGCAACGTCGACGTGGGCACCACCGCATAGGTGATGTCCGGCATCGGGTAGGCGGATGCGTCGGTGTTGCCGTAGTTGATCGAGTAGGTGCCGGCCGGGCAGCTCAGGTCACCTGCCGGGCAGGCGGTGAGGCCGGTGGTCGCCGCCGCCTCGAGGCTCGAGATGGTCGGGGACACGAAGTGGCCCGACGCGTTCTCGAGCGAGGCCGAGGAGAGGCCGTAGAAGGCGGCCTCGGACGTGTCCATCAACCCGAAGGCGGCGCACGGGCTCTGGCCCGAGGGGATCACCACGCCCCCACCGAAGCACCAGCCCCGCATGGCCTTGGCCTGGCCGGCCGGCGACTGGGCGGGGCCGTAGTTGTTGGCCTGGGCCGCCAGCGCCGGAAAGGTCGAGTAGCCGTGGCAGTCCGGGTACACCCACGGGGCGCCGGCATACGGGGGCCAGATCGACGTGCCCAGCGGGGGCGTCGTCAGGGTGGTCGGGGCCACGTTGGTGTCGGTGACGGTGACGTCGACGGGTGAGGTGTGCCCGACCTCGGCGACCGGCACGGTGAACGGCGTGTTCGGCGCCGTGCACAGCCAGTTGGTCGCCTGGAAGCTCGAGCCGCTCGACACGTTCGAGTTGAACGACCCGTACGTCTGGGGCGTGACGTAACCGGCCGGCACCGCATTGAGCATGTCGAACGCCTCGTACTTCTGCATGTAGAGGAACTGCTTGTTCCGGCCCTTGGTGGACGGGCAGCCCTCGAGGGTGGCGCACGTGACGCCGGCCGCCGCCAGCCCCTCCACCAGGTTGTCCGCCAGCGTGTAGTGGGCCTTGGGCGGGAACGTGTAGTTCCCGAGCGGCGACTGGTACGTCGAGGTGATGAGTCCGGAGACCATGTTCGGAGTCAGGTTGAACGTGCTGACCGGGAACGGCTGCCCCTGGTTCGTCTCGCCGGCCAGGAAACTCTCCGTGGTGCCCGACAGGGCGACGGGGATGTAGGCGTAGGACTTGCCGAGCAGCTGGGCCAGCTGGGCCGGGTCCGACGGATTGTCGACGAACGAGACGGCTGACCCGCCGCTGGCGTAGTCGTTGATCGCCGAGGTGTTGTCGTTCGGGGTGTTGAGGGGCACCACGCCGTCCTTGCCGGCACACGTCGCCTGGGTGGCCGCGGGCAGGAAGTGCTCGATGCTGTAGGCGCCCTCCACCTGGACCTGGGGGGCCGTCGACGGGCAGCCGTTGGACAGGGCACTGAAGTGCAGCGGGACGATGGCCGAGTTGGTCGGGGAGACCAGGGGTCCGGCACCGACTGCCGCACCCTGGTTGGGTGCAGCGGTGACGATGACCTCACAGGGGTCGGACGTGTTGTCGCAGTAGAAGCCCGGGCCCTTGCCGGTCTTGTTGACCAGGTCGTAGGAAGGGATCACATCGTTCCCCTGGCCCGCCGGGTCGGAGTAGACCGGGTACGAGATCGACGTCAGGTTGTGCGTCGCCGGGTTGGCGGTGACCGGCACCGAGGTCGGTCGGATGGCCTGCGACTCCCAGTTCCCGTTCAGGCACTGGGGGTCGGGCGTCGAGACGACGGCCGAGCACAGCGAGACCCGGATGCTGCCGGTCGGGTCGAAGTTCTTGGTCGAGATGAACACGTACTGCCCGTCACTCAGATTGCCGTTGGGAGTCACGTCCACGGTCGGACAGTCGGTGGTCTGGCCCACCGGGCACGGCAGGACGATCTGGCAGCCACCGTTGCCGTCGGACGCGCAGGGGGAGCTGGCCCCGGCGGTCGAGGAATGGGCCGACAGGGGTGCCGTGGCCCCGATCACGGAGATGCTCGCCGTGGCCAGGATCAGGACGAGCCAGACCCGGAGCCCGCGACGCGGCGAGGCGGCACGGTGCCTCGGCAGGCGACGCTTCCTGGTGGTGGTGGCCAAACGGTCAGACATTGCGCCCTCGTCGTTCCTCGTGTCGGCTGCAGTCGTGGTCGGGTCAGCGGTGGGTCGGTGGTCGGACATCGGTCGTCTCACACCTCCGGTGTCGGCGGGTCGGCCACGGCGGCGGCCAGTCGCCTCCGGTTGATGCGCATGGCGATGAGCGGCGGGAGCAGGATCGCCCCGAGCACCAGCAGCGCCCAGCCGATGTACATGCCGGCGGTGGGGTCGGCCACGGCGTCGGTGGCCGCCACGAGTGAGTTGGCGTGCTTGAACTGGCAGGCCGGGGTGTCGCACAGCTTCTTCACGAGCTGGCCGTTCACCACGGTGTAACCCTGGGCGGCCAGCGCGGGGGTGAGTCCGGCGGCCGCGGCGGCCGCGGAGAGGCCGCCCGAGCCGCCGGAACCACCGGAGCCGCCGGATCCGCCGGATCCGCCGGAACCGCCGTGGCCGGAGCCCGTCCCTTTGCCGCCCGGCCGTGCAGTGGTAGTGGTGACGCTGGGCAGTGGGTCGTTGTGCCCGCCCGGCAGGTAGGGCTGACCGGGCAGCACGATCTCACCGTCGACATAGGGGTTCTTGCAGTTGGCGGCCGTAGGCGGCGGCGGCTGCTGGCCACCGTTGAGGCGTCCGATGGCGTCGAAGTCGGCACTGACGAGCACGGGGGGGAGGGGGGAGTAGCCGAGTGTGGCCATCTTCTCCTGGCCGGCACAGGCCAGGAAGGCGGCGAACTGTCCGAGGGCCTGGCCCTTCCCGGACGAGAACGGCGAGGTCGACCCCGGGCCACCGGCGCACGCCTGACCCTTGGGGGTGGCCAGGTTGGGTGCGCACGGCGCCACCAGGTAGCTGTAGGCCGACAGCGGGTAGGCGTTGGGCAACGGGTTGACGTAGACCTGGGACAGGTCCTGGGTGAGGTCGGCGTGGAGCAGCGCCTTTTCGAGCGCGGTGGCCACGTTGAGCGAGGTGGGCTGCACGGTGGCCCCGCTGGCATTCAGCAGCGACGCCACCGGGAAGTGGTGGTTCTTGGCGAACGCCGTCTCCACGTAGGTGATCGACCCCTGACTGGACAGGGCCGACACGTAGTTGGCCGCGCCGTCCGAGCCGCTCTGCCCGACCGGGTTGCCGGAGTTCCAGCCCTTGTACTTGTTGACGTCGTAGTGGGCGCTCGCCGACGGCACGGGCCAGGTTGCCGTGGGCTGGCCCGGATTGCCCGACTGGAAGGAGTTCTGGGCGTCGACGATGTCCGGGCGGTCCTGACTGAGCAGGTAGTCGGTCAGCAGGTAGTTCTCCCCCGAAGCGTCCGAACGGAACACCGGGTGGATCGTCTCATTCGGCAGGAACTGACCCAACTGGGGGTTGGCGGCCTGGATGGCCGAGTCGTTCCACTTGGTGATCTCACCCAGGAAGATCTGTCCGACCAACGACGGGTTGAGGTTGAGGTTGGTGATCTGCTGGCCGTTGGCGCCGTTCAGGTTGAACATGAAGGCGAGGCCGCCGGCCACGTCCGGTAGGTACTGGTAGGGCTGGTTCGGGTAGTAGGTCGACTGCTGGGCGCTGTACGGGATGTCGGAGGCCGCGAAGTCGATCTGGCTCTGCCCGAAGTTGTTGAGCCCGATCACCGAGGAGGAGACCTGCCAGTTGATGTTGAGGCCGAACAACGTCGTCGCCTGGCCCACCCAGTCCTGGATGGCCAGGCTGGCGAAGCTGGAGCCGGTCGTCTGCATGGCGGGGCTGGCGCCGGCGGGCACCTCGCCCCCGAGCTGGATCGCCGAGGTCAGGACCAGGACGGCCCCGACCACGACTCCCAGCGCACGCACGCGGTGCGTGCGACGCCTACCCGAACTGGCCATTGACATAGTCGAACGTCCTCTGGTCGGTGGGCTCGCCGAAGATCATCTCGGTCCGGCCCGCTTCGATGACTCGTCCGGGCTGGTTCTCCTCGGCGAGGAAGAAGGCGCAGTAGTCGGACACGCGCTGGGCCTGCTGCATGTTGTGGGTCACGATGACCACCGTCACCTCGTCGGCGATCTCCTTGATGGTCTGTTCGATGCGCAGCGTCGAGGTGGGGTCGAGGGCCGAGCACGGTTCGTCCATCAACAGCACGCGGGGCTTCACGGCGAGCGAGCGGGCGATGCAGAGCCGCTGCTGCTGGCCACCCGACAGGGCGCCACCCAACTCGCCGAGCCGGTCCTTGACCTCGTTCCACAGTCCGGCCTTGGCCAGCGACTCCTGGATCAGGTCGTCCTTGCTCCCCGCGGAGATCCGCGAGAACTTGAGGCCGGCCAGGACGTTCTCGGCGATGGTCATGGCCGGAAAGGGATTCGGCTTCTGGAACACCATGCCGATGTGGCGCCGTGTCTCCATGGCCCGCTGACCGGGGCCGTAGACGTCGACGCCGTCGAGCTTGACCGACCCGGCCAGCTGGGCGCCGGGCACCACCTCGTGCATCCGGTTGAGGATGCGGAGGAAGGTCGACTTGCCGCAGCCCGACGGGCCGATGAGGGCGGTGACCTTGGACTTCTCCATGGTCAGGTTGACGGTCTCCAGCACGAGCCGGCCGCTGAACCAGGCACAGACGCCCTCGGCGTCGATCTGGCCGGAGTCGCCCAGCGAGTAGGTCCCGGTGAAGGACTGGGGGTGGCCGGGGTCCATCGGCGCCGGCGGGGGAAGTGTCGTCGTCACTGGGTGCTCTCCTCGATGGGGACCGGGAGGAAGATCCTCGCCATGAAGTCGTCGTCGTCGGGCCGGGCCCTGCTCGTTCGACCGCCCTTCCTGCCCTTCGGCCGGCTGAAGATACGGGCCAGCACGAACAGGATCAGGACGATCGAGATCAGGACGAAGGCGGCCTGGAAGGCGATGTCGATCAGGACCTGGTTGGCCTGGCGGATGTCGGACCAGATCACCAGGGGCAGGGCGCCCTGGTCCCCCGCCAACGGGTTCCAGTTGAGGCGCTGGGAACCGAAGGCCGTGAACAGCAGTGGCGCCGTCTCACCGACGATGCGGGCGATGCCGAGCAGCACGGCGGTCACCACACCGGACCGGGCTGTCGGCAGGACGACCGACCACACGGTGCGCCATTCGGGCGCCCCGAGGGCCTGGGACGCCTCGCGCAGTCCGCTCGGCACGACCCGCAGCACCTCTTCGACCACGCGGGTGACCGAGGGGAGGAGGACCACGGTGAGGGCCAGCGAAGCGGCGACGCCCGAGTAGCCGATGACACCCGTGAGGATCAGCATCGAGTACAGGAAGATGCCGGCCACCACCGACGGGGTACCGCTCATGGCGGTCACCACGGTGCGGACCGTCTTCGAACCCCACCCCTTGACCTCGTTGAGGTAGACGGCGGTGGCCACCGCGAACGGCACCCCGAGGAGCACGGCGATGCCGACCTGCTCGAAGGTTCCGACGATGGCGTGGAGGATGCCGACGTGGTCGAGGGCCGTCGGGTCGGACACCTGGAAGTTGCCCTGGTCCTTGGTGAACAGCGAGCCCCAGTGGATGGTCGGGACGGCCTTGTAGGCCACCCAGGCCACGATGAAGACGACCAGGGCCACCACCAGCAGGGCGGCGCTCACCACGACGACGGCCACCACCCGGTCGGTCGCCACCTGCCGTTCGATCATCTGGAAGGTGCCGAACCAGGTGAGGGCCAGGAATCCCAGGTACCAGCAGACGAGGAAGCCGAGGCCGCCCGAGAGCGAGGTCAGCTGGTAGAAGACGATCCACACCAGGCACAGCGACGAGACCGCCGCGGCCACCAGGATCAGGACGTCCTGGACGCCGAAGGCGCTCGGTCGGATCGGGCTGGGGAGCCGGCGGGGCCGGGGCGCCGACGGGGGCTGGGCTCCACCGGAGGCCGGCACCGGCCCGGGGGTCACCGTCTCGTGGACCGGGACCGACTGCGTCGAGGCCGAGGTCGTCTTCACGAGCACCCCCTCGGGGGCGGTCTGGGTGATGGCGTCCGGGATCACAGGTCGATCCCCGCCCCACTACGGGACCGGTTGACGATGGCCGAGGCGGCGAGGTTGATGATGAGGGTGAGGATGAACAGCACGAAGCCGGCGAGGAGCAGGTCGTGGAGGCCGAGCTTGCCGCCGGACCCGAAGTTGATGGCGATCAGCTGCGAGATGGTCGACCCGCCGTGCTGGAGGATGTGGGCCGACAGCGTGAACGAGCCGCCCAGGATGATGGAGACGGCGATGGTCTCCTCGAGCGCCCGACCGAGGCCGAGCATGACGGCGCCGATCATGCCGCCCCGCCCGAAGGGGAGGACGACGGTCCGGATCATCTGCCAGCGGCTGGCGCCCAACGCCAGGGCCGCCTCGCGCTCACCGGGAGGGGCCAGGGAGAAGACCTCGCGGCAGATGGACGCCACGATCGGCACGATCATGATGCCGACCACCAGACCGGCGATGAAGATGGAGGCGTTGAGCGGCGGGCTGGTCACCTTGAAGAACGGGATGAAGGCCAGGTGACGGGAGAGCCAGGCGCTGAACCCGACGATGTTCGGCTGGAGTTCGAAGAAGGCCCACAGGCCGAAGATGATGGAGGGGATGGCGGCGGCCAGGTCGACGATGGCGATGAGCGAGCGCCGCGTCTTGAGCGGGGCGTACTCGCTCAGGAAGAGCGCCGTGCAGATGGCCACCGGGGCGCCGACCAGCATGGCCACGAAGGCCACCTCGACCGTGCCGACCAGGGAGGCCAGCACCCCGAAGGACGGGTGGGCCCCGAGGGTCTGGAACCCGGACCGGGTGAAGTAGTGCCATCCGGCCTGCTGGAAGGCCGGCCAACCCTGGTAGAAGAGGAAGATGCCGATGGCCACCAGGAGGGCGAACACGCCGAGGCCGGACAGTCGGACCCCGAGGCGGAAGACTCTGTCCGGGGTGGAGTAGTCGCGGGTGATGACGATGGGCGTCGGGGCGGACCGGTCGGGCGTTGCGGTCGGCAGGTCGAGATCGATGGCCATCTGCTGGGTTCCTCAGCCCTTTCCGGCTACTCGATACGGCGGTCGGACGGCCCGGTCGGGCGCATCCACGGGGACCTGACGACAAGGTACCGAGCGAAGGTGAACGTTCGGCAAACCCTGGGCGAGGTGGAGGTGATCGTTCCGTGACGGCCTCCGCCGATCGGCGCAGGAGATCCGCGCCATCCGACTCAGTACCCGAGGTACTGCCCGCGGCCGATGGCGAACGTGACCGCCGGATTGGCCCAGGCGAACTGCTGCTTGCCGGTGATGGTGACCGGGAGGGCGGAGGCCGTGCCCGACCCCGGGTACGGGGTGGCGGCCTTCAACGTGGCGATCGACGTCGTCACCTGGTTGCCCACCAGGCTGTCGACCTTGCCGATCTGGGCCACGTCGATCCAGTACAGGCCCTTGCCGCCGCAGGCGACGAACGACGCCAGCCAAAGGGCGCCGGAGCTCGTCGTCCACAGCACGGGGTCGGCGACGAGGAGCGAACGGGCGTCGGGGATGGTGGCGACCGGCGTGGCATGGGCATCGGGTCCGGCGTAGAGCTTGACCCCCGGGGGCAGGGTGTAGCCGTTGACCAGCCCGGTGCCGCCGTGGTCCCGGATGTGCCGGAGGGCGGCCTCGCCCGCGGCGTTCGGCCCGGACAGGGTGAACGGCGGCTGGGTCCCGCCGGACGCGGCCGCGGGCACGGAGCCGTTGACCACGTAGTTGCAGCCCTGCATGGTCAGGTCCGGCGGCTTGACCAGTGCGGTGGTGGAGGCCGCCGCTTCCGTGGTCGTCGTCGACGCCGTCGACCCGCTGCCGCAGGCGGACAGGATGACGGCCGCCAGCACGATGGCGGAGGCGACGGCACGACGGGGGCGTCGGGTCCTCCTCGCGGTATCGGTGTCCGGACTGCTCGGTGTCATGGTGTCCCGTTCGGTGGCGCGGCGGTCTGGGGGCGGTCGTAGCCGTGTGTCCGGTGTCGCCCCTGCGGCGTCCCCGGACGGCGTCCGGCGACCCATCGGATCGGCGGACGACCAAGTTGTCGCACACGGGCCTCGGTCGTGTCAACGCGGCCCGCCGCCCCCCGGACGGGCCACAGGCAGGAATCACCATCCGGTAACCCTGCTGTCAGAAGAAGTTCACTTTGCCGACCCGGAGGGACTCCCGGATGCGACGCCCCGGGCGGCGGGACCGTAGGGTTGGCCCATGCGCAGTGCACCGTCCTGGATCCGTCGTGGGCTCCTCGTGGCCCTCCTGGCCGCCGTGGCCGTGGTGGTCGCCCGGGCCCTCGGATCAGGGGGTGCCGATGGCGGCCTGCTGCCGGCCATCGGGGGCGACACCTGGCCCCCGGTTCCGGTCAAGGACGCACGGCCTACCTGAGCCGGGGAGGCCGGGGCCGGGCCGGCTCAGTCTGCGGGTCGCTCCCAGGACGTCGCCGATCGGCACGTCGACACCTGGACCGCATACCACTCGTAGAGTTCGTCCCGACCACGCGCCTGCGCGGCACGGTGCGCCGGGTCGTCCCGCCAGGCATCATGGGCATCCTGGGAGTCGAAGGTGACCAGCGACACCCGATCGCCGTCCGGCGACTCGAAGCTGGCGAAGTCGACGAAGCCGGGTTGGGCCCGGGCCGCCTCCAGCATCGCCTCGGCCAGGGGGCCGTAGGCGTCGTCGGTGCCGGGGCGCCGCTTCGAGCGGAACACCGTCACCACCTGGCCGGCGACGAACTCCGGCGGGGCATCCGATTGCGGGGCGCCGGCGCCCGACGGTCCGGCGGTCACCGATCCTGCCCCGGATCCGCGATCAGGTCCGGACGGTGTGGACATCGCTGATGCCGGGGGCGTCACGGAGGCGGGTCAGCGCATCGTCGGGCACCTGCCCGTCGGTCGACAGCACCATCAGCGCGGTGTTGCCCGTCGCCGAGGGACCCACGGCCATCGAGGAGATCGAGACCTCGGCGTCGCCCAGGATGGTCCCGACGACGCCGATCATGCCCGCCCGGTCGTCGTTGCGGACGACGACCATGTGCGGTGCGGGCGGGACCTCGACGGTGTGGTCGTCCACCATGACCAGACGGGGTTCGGACCGGGGCCCGGCCAGGGTGCCGGCCACCGAGTGGCCCCCGCCCCGCAGGGTGATCAGGTTGACGAAGTCGTGGGCGGTGACCGTGGAGGTCTCCCGGACCTCGAGGCCGCGCTCGGTGGCCAGCTGGGGCGCGTTCACGTAGGAGACCGGCTCGGCCGTCCCCTCGGCGAACAGGCCTTTCAGCACCGACAGCGTCAGGATGCCGGTGCCGTAGCCGGCCAGGCCGCCCTCGTACTCGATCTCGAGCGTGTTGGGCAGCCCGTCCTCGAGGCACGCCAGGATGCGGCCGAGCTGCTCGGACAGGCCCATGAAGGGACGGACTGTTTCGGACACGTCGGTGGCGTTGACGTTGACGGCGAACGGCACGAAGTCGCCGGCCAGGGCCAGGATGACCTGCTCGGCGATGGTGACGCCGGCCTTGTCCTGGGCCTCCACGGTCGAGGCGCCGAGGTGCGGGGCCACGATGACGGAGGGGAGGTCGAACAGGGGCGACTCGGTGGTCGGCTCCTTGGCGAACACGTCGAGGCCGGCGCCCTGGACCTGGCCGCCGCGGATGGCCTCGGCGAGCGCCTCCTCGTCGACGATGCCGCCCCGGGCGGTGTTGATGATCCGCAGGCCGGGCTTCGACTTGGCCAGCATCTCCTTGCCGATGAGACCGAGGGTCTCCTTGTTCTTCGGAAGGTGGACGGTGACGAAGTCGGACTCGCCCATCAGCTGCTCGAGGTCCATGAGTTCCACGCCCATGTGCTTGGCCCGGTCGGGCGAGACGAAGGGGTCGTAGGCGACCAGGCGCATGCCGAAGGCGAGCGCCCGCTGGGCCACCAGGGCGCCGACCCGGCCGAGGCCGACGACGCCGAGGGTCTTGCCGTGGAGCTCGACGCCCTCCCACTTGGACCGCTCCCACTTGCCGGCCACCAGGGCGGCATGGGCCTGAGGGATGTTGCGGGCCTGGGCCAGCAGCAGGGCCATGGCCTGTTCGGCGGCCGACAGGATGTTCGACTGGGGTGCGTTGACCACCATCACGCCGCGCTCGGTGGCGGCGGCCACGTCGACGTTGTCGAGGCCGATGCCGGCCCGCCCGACGACGACCAGATCCGCACCGGCGGCCAAGACCTCGGCGGTGACGGTGGTGGCCGACCGGATGACCAGGGCGTTGGCCCCGACGATGGCCTCGACCAGCTGCTCGGGGGTCAGCCCGAGCTGGACGTCCACCTCGTGGCCGGCCTCGGCCATGAGGTCCAGGCCCGGCTGGGCCAGCTTTTCGGTGACGAGGACCCTACCCATGGTGTTCCTTTCGATTGGAGATCGCGTGCGGTGTCGAGGTGATGAGACCGGTGTGGGGGTCGCCCCGGAGGGGCCTCACGCCGCAGGACGGTCCGTACAGCATGACCGTCCGGGCGCCCTGTCGGCCAACCGGCAGGTCGCGGGCCGGCCGGCCGGTCGTCAGCCCCCGGCGAAGAGCCCGGCCAGTCGGGAGACACCCTCCACCAGGTCGTCGTCGCCCAGTGCGTAAGACAGCCGGAAGTAGCCCGGCGACCCGAAGGCCTCGCCCGGGACCACGGCCACCTTGGCCTCCTCGATGGCCAGCTCGGCCAGCTCGGCGCTCGAGGTGGGCGTGCGGCCCCGCAGCTCGCGGCCGTAGAGACCGGTGACCGACGGGAAGGCATAGAACGCCCCCTCGGGCAGCAGGCATTCCACACCGTCGATCTCGTTGAGCATCCGGTGGATGGTCAGCCGGCGGCGGTCGAAGGCGGCCCGCATCATGGCCACGGCCGACAGGTCGCCGGACACGGCGGCCAGTGCGGCCCGCTGCGACACGTTGGCCACATTCGAGGTCTCGTGGGACTGCAGGTTGGTGGCCGCGGCGATGACGTCGGTCGGACCGAGCATCCATCCCACCCGCCAGCCGGTCATGGCGTACGTCTTGGCCACGCCGTTGACGACGACGAAGCGGTCGGCCAGCTCGGGCACCAGGACCGGCATCGAGTGGAACTCGGCGCCGCCGTAGACCAGGTGCTCGTAGATCTCGTCGGTGACCACCCAGATACCGTGCTCGGCCGCCCACCGCCCGAGCGCCTCGATCTCCCCCTTCGGGTAGACCGCACCGGTCGGGTTCGACGGCGAGACGAACAGCAGGACCTTGGTGCGCGGGGTGCGGGCCGCCTCGAGCTGGTCGACGGTGACCCGGAACCCGCTGGCCGCGTCGGTGGGCACGGCGACCGGGACCCCGCCGGCCAGGGCGATCGACTCGGGGTAGGTCGTCCAGTAGGGGGCGGGAACGAGGACCTCGTCGCCCGGGTCGCACAGGACGGCGAAGGTGTTGGCCACGGCCTGCTTGCCCCCGTTGGTCACCAGGACCTGGGAGGCGGCAACCTCCAGGCCTGAGTCGCGGGCGGTCTTCACAGCGATCGCCTCGCGCAGCTCGGGCAGCCCGGCCGTGGGCGTGTAGCGGTGGTTCCTCGGGTCGCGGCAGGCCGCCTCGGCGGCGGCCACCACGGCCTCGGGTGTGGGGAAGTCGGGCTCGCCGGCGCCGAAACCGATGACGTTCTCACCCTGGGCCTGGAGGGCTTTGGCCTTGGCGTCGACCGCCAGGGTGGCCGACGGCGACACGGCGGCGATCCGGGCCGAGATGCGGTTGCCGGTCACGCCCGCGCCGCGGGGCGCGCCGGAGCCGGTTTCTGTCTGCGGGGCCATGAGTGCCATGATTCCATACGTGACCGACACCCCTGACATCCGCATCCCCGCCAACCTCCTGCCTACCGACGGGCGGTTCGGAGCCGGTCCCTCCAAGGTCCGCCCGGAGGCCGTGGCGGCCCTGTCGGGCGCCTCGGGCACCTTCCTCGGCACCAGCCACCGCCAGAAGACGGTGAAGTCGGTGGTGGGCAGCCTGCGGGCCGGCCTGTCGTCGCTGTTCTCGCTCCCGGAGGGGTACGAGGTGGTGCTCGGCAACGGGGGGACCACCTGCTTCTGGGATGCCGCCACCTTCGGCCTCATCGAGTCCAAGAGCCAGCACCTCAGCTTCGGCGAGTTCTCGTCCAAGTTCGCCACCGCGGCTTCCGCCGCGCCCCACCTGGGCGAGCCCGAGGTCATCAAATCCGACGTCGGCACCCACCCGCTGCCCGTTGCGCGGGACGACGTCGACCTCTACGCCCTGACCCACAACGAGACCTCGACGGGCGTGATGATGCCCATTCTGCGGCCCCAGGGGGCCGCGTCGCCGGCCGACGGCGGCGGGCTGGTGGCCGTCGACGCCACCTCGGGCGCCGGGGGTCTGCGGGTCGACCCGGCCGAGTTCGACGCCTACTACTTCGCCCCGCAAAAGTGCTTCGGGTCCGACGGGGGCCTGTGGGTGGCGCTGCTCTCCCCCGCCGCACAGGAGCGAATCGCCACCATCGCCTCCACCGGTCGCTGGGTGCCGGCCTCGATGGACCTGACCATCGCGCTCGACAACTCGAAGCTGGACCAGACCTACAACACGCCGGCCCTGGCCACCATCTTCCTCTTCGACAACCAGGTGCAGTGGTTCAACGACAACGGCGGGCTCGAGTTCTCGGCCGGCCGCAGCGACCGTTCGGCCGAGATCCTCTACACGTGGGCCGACAACTCCGACTTCGCCTCGCCGTTCGTCACCCGGGAGCCGGACCGGAGCCACGTCATCGGGACCATCGACTTCGACGACTCGATCGACGCCGCCCTGGTGGCCAAGGTGCTGCGGGCCAACGGGGTGGTCGACACCGAGCCCTACCGCAAGCTCGGGCGCAACCAGCTCCGTATCGCCATGTTCCCGGGCATCGACCCGGACGACATCGCCGCCCTGTGCGCCTGCATCACCCACGTGGTCGGGGCCCTGGCCCAGTAGCGCTCCCGGGCGCCGGACCGCACTACTGGCCAGTGCGGCCGCCTTGCCCCTGGTGCTCGGCGCCTGCTCCAGCAGCTCGACCTCCGCTCCGACCACCACCCGGGCCGCCGGTCACCAGGGTGCCACCTCGGTCTGCTCACTGGTCACCCCGGTGCAGATCAAGCGAACGCTGGGCAAGACGGTCGATGCGCCCCGGGTCACGAACTCCACCCGGTTGACGGTCTGCACCTATCCCTCCAAGGAATCGGCTGACACGGTCATCGTCGGGTTCAAGGCCAAGGTGACCGAAGCCGATGCCGGCCTGGAGCAGGCCCGGCTCGGAAAGCTCCACGGCAGCCTGACCGACGTGTCGGGAACGGGGTTCTCCGCGTACTTCTACACCGACTCCACCGCCAAGCCCACGATCAACGGACTCGTGACCATCAACGGCCAGACCCAGGTCACGGTCACCTCGACGTCGTCGGTGGCGCAGCAGGAGACGCTGACCCAGGAGATCTTCGCCACCCTGGCGGCACAGGCGACAGGCGCCACGACCTCCACCACGGCAGCGGGCGCCACGCCCACCACCACCGCCTCCTGATCTGACCCGTATGACACCACGCGTCGGGTGACGTGCGACGGCCCCGCCGATGGGTTCGACGGGGCCGTCACGTGGAACAGTGCCGACCCCGGGGGCCGACCGGGCGGCTCAGCCGCCGGAGATGTCCTGCACCTTCTGCTTGCCGGCGGTGACGAAGGGCATCATGTCCCGCAGCTCGGCACCGACCTTCTCGATCTGGTGCTCCTGACCGGCCTGCTTCAGCCGCTCGTAGTTCGGGCGGCCGTTGACGTTCTCGGCGACCCACTCGGCGGCGAACCGGCCGTCCTGGATCTCGTCGAGGATGGCCCGCATCTCGTCCTTGACCGCCTGGTTGATGACCCGGGGGCCACGGGTCAGGTCGCCGTACTCGGCCGTGTCGGAGATGGAGTACCGCATCCCGGCGATCCCCTGCTCGTACATGAGGTCGACGATGAGCTTGAGCTCGTGGAGGCACTCGAAGTACGCCGACTCCGGCTGGTAGCCGGCCTCGACCAGGGTCTCGAACCCGGCCTGCACCAGGGCGGTCATGCCCCCGCACAGCACGACCTGCTCACCGAACAGGTCGGTCTCGGTCTCCTCGGCGAAGGTGGTGTCGAGCACGCCGGCCCGGGTGCCACCGATGCCGTGGGCGTAGGACAGGGCGAGGGCGTGGGCCTTGCCGGTGGCGTCCTGCGACACGGCGATGAGCGACGGCACACCGCCGCCCTCGGTGTAGGTGCGCCGCACCAGGTGACCCGGTCCCTTGGGGGCGACCATGGCCACGTCGACGTCGGCCGGGGGCTTGATCAGGTCGAAGCGGATGTTGAACCCGTGGGCGAAGAAGAGGGCGTCCCCGGCCTTCAGGTGGGGGGCGATCTCGGCCTCGTAGACCTGGGCCTGCTCGGTGTCGGGCAGGAGGACCATGATCAGGTCGGCCTCGGCGGCGGCGTCGGCCACGGACAGCACCCGCAGGCCCGCCTCCTCGGCCTTGGCCCGGGACGACGAACCCTCACGCAGGCCGACCCGGACGTCCACGCCGGACTCGGACAGGTTGAGTGCGTGGGCATGGCCCTGGGATCCGTAGCCGATGACGGCCACCTTGCTGTTCCCGATGAGACTGGCGTCTGCATCCTTCTCGTAGTACAGCGTGGCCATCGTCTTCAACCTGCCTTTTCTGTGGTGTCTGCCGTTCCGGCGGCCGGTTGGCCCCGGTGATCGGCCCGGTCGAGCATAGGCAACGCCACGCGACCGGTCCGCTGCATTTCGACGATGCCGTACCCCCGGATGAGGTCCTCGAAGTCGTCGAGCTTGGTGGGGGCACCGGCCAGCATCACCGTGAGGTGGTCCGGGCCGACGTCCACGATCTTCCCCTCGAACACCCCGACCAGCTGGATGACCTGGCCCCGCGACTCGGGGCCGGCCTCCACCGTGGCCAGCAGCAGCTCCCGCTCGCGCGCGTGGGCCGGGTCGAGTTCGGTGATGGAGACCACCGGGATGAGCTTGTCGAGCTGTTTCACGATCTGGTCCAGGGGTGCCGACTCGACGTCGACCACGATGGTGATCCGGCTGAACTTCGGGTCGTCGGACGGGGCGACGGCCAGACTGAAGATGTTGTACCCGCGCCGGGAGAAGAGGCCGGCCACGCGGGCGAGCACCCCCGACTTGTTCTCCACCAGGACCGTCAGGGTGTGGTGGCGCTTGTCGGTGCCGTACAGGCTCATGACCGGGGCCCTCCGATCAGCGACGGGTCGACCATGATGTCGTCGTTGGACGCCCCGGCCGCCACCATCGGGAAGACCTTCTCGAAGGCGTCGGTGCGGAAGTCGACGACCACCGGACGGTCGTCGACCGAGTTGGCCTTGTCGATGGCCGTGGCAACGTCGTCGGGCGACTCGACCTTGATGCCCACGCAGCCCATGGCCTCGGCCCAGCCGACGTAGTCCGGCAGGTCGGGCGAGAGGTAGACCTCGGAGTAGCGCTCCTCGTAGAACATCTCCTGCCACTGGCGGACCATGCCCAGGTAGGCGTTGTTGAGGATGGCGATCTTCACCGGGATGCGCTCCGAGCTGGCCGTGACCAGCTCCTGGGCGGTCATCTGGAAGCAGCCGTCGCCGTCGACGGCCCACACCATCTTGTCGGGCCGGCCCACCTTGGCGCCGATGGCCGACGGCACGGCGAAGCCCATGGTGCCGAGCCCCCCCGAGTTGACCCAGGTGTAGGGATGGTCGAACTGCCACCACTGCGAGGCGAACATCTGGTGCTGGCCGACACCCGAGGCGACGATGGTGTCCTCGGGTGTGTTGTCACGCAGCTGCTCGACGACGAACTGCGGTTTGAGCGGGCCGGCACCGGGCTGCTGGTCGTAGACCAGCGGGAACCGATGCTGCCACTCCCCCAGCTGGGCCCGCCAGGGGGCGAGGCCGTCTCGGGGGAACCGCTCGGCCGCAGACCCCGGGGCGGCCGGGGCACCGGCGACGGCGTCGGACGGCGAGCCGCCCTTGCCGCCGCGGGTGG
>DATCCR010000194.1:0-5233 GCA_036511155.1 Acidimicrobiales bacterium | reverse complement strand
CAGGTTCTCTAAGGCGCGCTCGCGAAGCAGGACGAGTCCGTCAGCGAGTCCCGTGGCCTTGCGCAACATGTAGACGGTGAGCTGCAACGCGTCGGGCAGCACCACGCGCTCGACGCTCGAATGGCTGATGTCGCGCTCGTGCCACAGGGCGACGTCCTCGAGCCCGGCCGACAGATAGCCGCGCAGGACCCGGGCCAGGCCGCACAGGCGCTCGGACAGGATCGGGTTGCGCTTGTGGGGCATGGCCGAGCTGCCCTTCTGGCCCGGCTTGAACGGCTCCTCCACCTCGCCCAGTTCGCTGCGGGCCATGTGGCGGATCTCGGTGGCGATCTGCTCGATGGTGGCCCCCACCGATGCGCACGCCCACAGGAACTCGGCGTGGCGGTCGCGGGCCACCACCTGGGTGGCCGGCACCGGGACCAGCCCGAGCGACGAGCACACGTGAGCCTCCACCCGGGGGTCGATGTTGGAGAAGGTCCCGACGGCGCCCGACAGCTTGCCGACGGCCACCCGCTCCCGGGCCGCCCGCAGGCGCTGCACGTCACGGTCGGCCTGCAGGGCCCACAGGGCGAACTTGGCCCCGAAGGTGGTGGGCTCGGCGTGCATGCCGTGGGTCCGGCCGGTCACGGGGATGTCGATGGCCTCGAGCGCCCGGGACTTGCACGCCCGCACCAGGTCGGTGGCCGCCTCGATCAACAGGTCACTGGCCCGGGTGAGGGTGGCGCACAGGGCGGTGTCGACCACGTCGGATGAGGTGAGGCCGTAGTGGATCCATGACCCCTGGGGCTGGCCGATGGCCTCCTGGACGACGTCCACGAAGGCGGCCACGTCGTGGTCGGTGACCCGCTCGCGCTCGGCCACGGCCTCCACGAAGGCGGCGTCGACCTCGGGGGCGTGGGCCCGGCAGAACTCGGCGGCGTCGCGCGGCACGTCGCCGACCTCCACCCAGCCGTCGGTGGCCAGCAGCTCGACCCGGAGCCACATGGCGAACCGGGCCTCGTCGGAGAAGAGCGCGGCCATCTCCTTCGGCGCGTAGCGGGGGATCATCGTGCTGCCTCTGCTTTCGGAGTCGTGATGAGGGTGGGAGCGGGCGTCGGGGCAGCCGCCTCGGAGGCGGCGGCCAAGGCGATGTCGGTGCGGTGGTGCATGCCGGGCCACTCGATGGCGGCCACACCGGCGCAAGCGCGGGTGCGGGCCTCCTCGAGCGTGGCGCCGAGGGCGGTCACCCCGAGGACGCGGCCCCCGGAGGTCACGACGGCGCCGGTGCCGGGGTCGGTGCGGGTCCCGGCGTGGAACACGGTGACCCCGGGGAGAGACCCGGCCTGGTCCAGGCCGGTGATCGGGTCGCCGGTCCGGGGGGACTCGGGGTAGCCCTCGGATGCCAGCACCATACAGACGGCATGGGCCGGGACGAACCGGGGGACGGTGGTGAGCGCCCCGGCGGCGGCCTCGGCCAGCAGGGTGCAGAGGTTGCCGTCGTAGCGGGGCAGGACGACCTGGGTCTCCGGGTCGCCGAAGCGGACGTTGAACTCGAGGACCTTCGGGCCCGTCGGGGTCAGCATGAGGCCGGCGTAGAGCACGCCCCGGTAGTCGATCCCCCGGGCCCGCAGTGCGTCCACCAAGGGGGCCACCGCCTCGGCCACCAACGACTCGACCAGGGCGTCGTCCACCGACGGCACCGGCGAGTAGGCACCCATCCCCCCGGTATTGGGACCTCCGTCGCCGTCGTCCCGGCGCTTGAAGTCCTGGGCCGGGGCGAGCGGGGCCAGCCGGGTGCCGTCGCACAGCACCAGCAAGGAGCACTCGGGCCCGGTCAGCCCCTCCTCGATCACCAGTCGCTGCCCGGCCGCCCCGAAGGCGTCGCCCGACAGCTTGGCGGCCACGTCGGCCTCGGCCTCGGCCAGCGAGTCGGTGACGAGCACGCCCTTGCCGGCGGCCAGCCCGTCGGTCTTGACCACCCACGGCCCATCGAGCGTGCGCAGGAACTCGACCGCCGGCCCGGCCTCGGTAAACACCCCGAACCGTGCCGTCGGCACGCCGGCCTCGGCCAGCAGCTCCTTCATGAACGCCTTGGACCCCTCGATCCGGGCACCGTCGGCCCCAGGGCCGAACACCAGCTTGCCCTGGGCCCGCAGGCGGTCGGCCATCCCGTCGACCAGCGGCGCCTCCGGCCCGATCACGAACAGGTCGGCATCCAGCGCCTCGGGGTCGGTGTCCACGCTGGTCAGCGTGTGGCCCTCCGAAGACCTCCCGGTGATGCCGGGGTTGCCCGGGGTGACGACGACGTCGGCGTCACGGGCCAGCACCAGGGCCAGCGCGTGCTCGCGGCCTCCCGAGCCGACCACGCAGACGGTGCGGATCGGATCGGGAGCCTGGGACGAGCCCGAGGGGACCCCCCCGCTCATGCGGCGAAGCGGACGAACTGCTCGCGGCCGGGGCCCACGCCGACGAGCCGCACCGGCACACCGATCTGCTCGGCCAGGAAGTGCACGTAGTCCCGGGCGGCCTGGGGCAGGTCACCGATCTCGGTGGCCTGCGAGATGTCCGTCTTCCAACCGGGCAGCTCCTCGTAGACCGGGGTGACCTGGTGGAAGACCGACTGGTGGTACGGCGGGTGGGTGAACCGCTCGCCGTTGGCCTCGTAGGCGACGCAGACCTTCACCGTGTCGAACGTGTCGAGCACGTCGAGCTTGGTGAGGGCCACCTCGGAGAGCGAGTTGAGGCGCACGGCCTGGCGCATCATGACGGCGTCGAACCAGCCCGGGCGGCGGCGGCGGCCCGTGTTGACCCCGTACTCGTGGCCCCGGTCGACCAGCGTGTCGCCGATCTCATCGGTGAGCTCGGTCGGGAACGGGCCGCTGCCCACCCGGGTCACGTAGGCCTTGGCGATGCCGATGACCTCGTCGATGTACCGGGGACCCACGCCGGCGCCGGTGCAGGCACCGCCGGCCACCGGATTGGACGAGGTGACGAAGGGGTAGGTGCCGTGGTCGAGGTCGAGGAAGGTGGCCTGTGCCCCCTCGAGGAGCACGTTCGCTCCCCGCTCGAGCGCCTCGTGGACCAGACCCACCGTGTCCGCCACCATCGGGGCGATCCGGGGGGCCAGCTGGTCGAGGTAGAGGTCGCAGATGTCGTCGCCCGACAGGGGCAGGCGGTTGTACACCTTGGCCAGGATCTGGTTCTTCTCCTTCAGGACCACGTCGAGCTTCTGGCGGAAGATCTTCGGGTCGAGGAGGTCCTGGACGCGCAGGCCGACCCGGGACGACTTGTCCGAGTACGACGGGCCGATCCCCCGCTTGGTGGTGCCCAGCTTGTTCTTGCCGAGGTAGCGCTCGGCCAGCTGATCGAGCTCGTGGTGGTACGGCATGATCAGGTGGGCGTTGCCGCTGACCAGGAGATTCTTGGTGTCGATGTTCTTGGACTCGAGGACGTCGACCTCGGCCAGGAGGACCGTCGGGTCGACGACCACGCCGTTCCCGATCACCGGGGTGATGTGCGGGTAGAGGATGCCGCTCGGCACCAGCTGCAGGGCGAAGGTCTCGCCGTCCACCACGATGGTGTGGCCGGCGTTGTGGCCGCCCTGATAGCGGACGACCAGCTCCATCTCCTTGGCCAGGAGGTCGGTGAGCTTGCCCTTGCCCTCGTCACCCCACTGGGTTCCGACCACTACGGTTGCCGGCACGCGTCACTCCTCCGTCGAGAATGCGGATTACGCACCAGTGTACCCCGGTGGGCGGGGGCCTTCCGAGGGGCGGGAGCGGGATACGGGCGTCGTCGCACTGCCTGGAGAGGGCGAACCAGCGGAGGCCGACGTCCGAGACGGACGGGTACGTCTGACGACTTCCCGTGTGGCCCCCTCGCCCAGGATCTCGCCGGCCCTACGGGACCGACCCTGCCTCCAGATCGGGTCCCGCGCGTGGCGGACATCGCCGGTGAGGCGCCTACCGGCGAGCCGGCGAACCTAGAGTCGCGGCGGGTCAGGCCGCACCCGGCCCGGCGGACGACCAGATCGAGGCGGACACCATGGCCAGGCGAACACCCCACCGGACAGGCCGATGGTCACCCCGTGTGGCTGCGGCGGCCACACTCCTCCTCGCCCTGGTCGCCGCAGCCTGCGGCGGTGGCTCGTCGCCGTCCACGGTGTCGGGCACCTGGACCGTCGCCCACCCGGAACCGTCCACCGACCTGGCCGACTACTCCGGCATCTACGGCGTCTCGTGCCCGTCGAGTTCGTTCTGTACGGCGGTGGACGAGTCGGGGAACGCCATCGGGTGGAACGGCAGCGGGTGGTCGAAGCCCCAGCCGGTGACGCCCGGCAGCACCCTCGAGAGCGTGAGCTGCACGTCGTCGACGTTCTGCGCGGCCCTGGCCGGCCAGCAGGCGACCCTCTTCGACGGGGCCACGTGGACCATGTCGACCGCCGTCGGCCCGGCCCCGTCCGGTGCCACCGGCGGCCAGTACCGGGTGTCGTGCACCTCGCCGATGTTCTGCGCCTCGGTCAACACGGCCGGGGTCGTCACCACGTTCGACGGCACCAGTTGGGGCCACGACATCCAGGTCGACGTCGGCACGGGCACCAAGCCGGTCCAGGACATCTCGTGCGTCTCCCCCGCGTTCTGCGTCGTGGTGTCCGCCACCGGAAACATCGCCACCCTCTCCGGCACCGCCTGGGGCCACCAGTCCTCACCCGGCCAGTCGGTCCTGCACTCGGTGTCGTGCCCGACGACGACGTTCTGCATGGCCCTCGACCTGACCGGTCACACCCTGGTCTTCGACGGGTCGACCTGGACGCAGGCCCCGCCGGTGCCCGGCTCCGGGTCGCTGACCTACTCGGTGTCCTGCGCCACCGCGTCCCACTGCGTGGTCGCCCGGTCCGACGGCTCGGTCTCCGTCTGGCAGTCGGGAAGCTGGGGTCCGCCGCAGGCGGTAGTGCACGACGGCACCCAGGCCACGGCCCGGATCAGCTGCCCGACGACGACGTTCTGCGCCCTGGTCGACTCGTCCGGGTCGGTCGCCACCTACCGCGCCTGACCGGCGACCAGCTCACGCCAGGACGACCTCGCCGTCCTGCTCGTCCACGGTGACCGTCGACCCCTCGGGGTAGCGGCCTTCCAGGAGCGCGAGGGCCAGCGGGTCCTCGACCTGGCGTTGGATCACCCGGCGCAGGGGGCGGGCCCCGAAGTCGGGGTCGAAGCCGTTGTGGGCGAGCAGCACTTCCGCGGCGGGTGTGACC
>DATCCR010000193.1:0-3137 GCA_036511155.1 Acidimicrobiales bacterium | reverse complement strand
GCGACAGCCGCTTCCCGTTGGTCGACTCCCAGGATCTCGACCCTCGGATCGGATTCGTCGTTCATCAGGACGAACGTATACCGCGCCGAGCCTCAGTCTTCCCACGTGCATCGTTAGACGTGGGTGTTCCGGAACCGACGGCCGACGCTGGCAACAGGATGGGCTCCGCTACGGGGTCCGGTCGACAGCGTGTCTGGTAGACCGTCACCAATGGAAACGACGACGGTCTGCCCGATCTGCACGATGCACGACATCGTGGCTCACGACGACCACGTCGAGTGCATGACCTGCGGCCACGAATGGGTCGCCGGCGCCGAGGAATCCGGCGTGGTGGGCGACGTCCGCGATGCGCACGGAACGCTCCTGCACGACGGAGATTCGGTGGTGCTGGTGAAGGATCTGAAGCTCAACGGGTCGAGCGACACCTTGAAGGTCGGTACGAAGGTCACGAAGATCCGGCTCGTCTCCGGTGATCACGAGGTCGACTGCAAGATCGGTGGCCGAGGTGTGCTGCTGAAGGCCAAGTTCCTGAAGAAGGCGTAGCCCGGAACCGGGCAGGGCCCGGTGGGGTGCAGTGTTTCGGAGCGGCTTTCCGAAGCCATGATCCATGTCGACCCGGATGTTGGTCGCACGTGCGTGGACACCGGGGCCGTGCCCGGGACGACCGGCGAATCCGCTCGCCGGCGCTCCGGCGCCCCTGCGGCCGAGGGCTGGACCTCAGTCCTCGATCGTGATCCGGTACACGTTGGTCGTTCTCGCCTCGAACCCGAGCCTCATGTAGAGCCGGTTGGCCGCCTCGCGGCTGGGCCTCGACGTGAGATCGACCGTCTTGGCGCCGACCGATCCGGCCCGGGCGACGGCCGCCGCCACCAGGGCTTCGCCGGCCCCCATGCCCCGGGCGGAGCCGTCGACCACCACGTCCTCGATCCAGGCCCTGACCCCGGTGGGGATCCGGAACACGGCCAGGGTGAGCGAGCCGACGATCTGGCCGTCACCGGCCCGGGCCACGAACAGGACGCTGGCCTCGGAGCCGACGATCCCGGCGAGTTCGTCGCGGCTGGTGGGGGCCGAGGACGACGACAGTTGGGGGATCAGGCGGACGAACGCCTCGACCAGTTCGTCGGTGACCTCCAGGGCCTCCGAAATCGAAACGGCAGGGGAGGCGGGGGAGGTGGCGTCGGTCACGGGTGGCGAGTGTAGCCAGGGCGCAGGCCCCGGCCACAGGGCGACGGAACCCCTGGTCCGGGGCTCAGTGCTTGTCGGGGTCGCCCCGCCACACGGGCAGGCGCACCGAGTCGTAGAGGACCTCGATGGGGTCGCCCCGCAGTGCCGAGAACACGTGGTCGCCCCACCGCTCGGCTCCGGCCAGAGGAAAGGGGAGGGCGTCGAGTGGGAACCACCCGACGTCTGCGCACTCGAGCGGGTGAGCCTTCAGCTCACCACCGATCGGCCGGCACTGGAAGACCAGCGAGTACAGGGGGATACGGCTCATCCCGACTCGCAGACCGTCGAGCACGGCGATCAGGCGGACCACCTCGACCTCGATGCCGGTCTCCTCCTGGACCTCCTTGACCACCACCTCGGCGGCGGAGTAACCGACGTCGGCCCAACCCGTCGGGTAGAGCCAGATGCCGGAGTCGGACCGCTGGATGAGCAGGATCTCGCCCTTGTCGTTGCCCACCGCGGCGCCCACGGCCACCTTCGGGGTCACGTAGCCGGGCACACCCTTGCCCACCGACTCGAGCCAGTCGTGGACGACCCCGTCCACGTCCTCGGCCCCGTCGTTGCCCCCGATGGCCATCTTGATGTCGGCCGCCACATGCAGGATCTCCTCGAAGCGCTCCTGCTCGTAGAGCGACTCGGTGAAGCCCAGGCCGGTCCGGGCGATGCCGGCCAGGGCCTCGCTCCACCGCAGCAGCTGCTTGATGGTGGGGGCGGCCTCGTCGGAAGGATCGGTGGTGGGGGTGGAGTCCACGCCACCGACGCTACCCCACCATCCCCATCGGCCGTCCGGCTTCGGGCAGAATGGGGCGTGGCCGTTCTCGACGATTGTCGTCATTACATCATGCAGACCACGTCGCACGAGGAGAAGCTCGAGAAGTGCCGCATGGGCGCCAACGAGCAACTCCCGTTCGCGTGCCCCGAGGGCTGCCTCTTCTACGAGCCCCGGAAGGTGTCCGGCGCCGGCTGGACGGTCCGGAACCCGGACGACACAACGGGCTGAGCCCGCAGGCCTTCGGACCCTCAGGGCTTCGAGGTCAGCGGGGCCGCATCGTGGGCCGGTGCGGCGTCGTCCGCAGGCACGTCGTCCGCCGCCGGGTCATCCGGGGCGGCTCCGCCCACCACGGGGGTCAGCTCTCGACGACGTCGCCGAGCAGGTCGACGCGGACCCCCTCGGCCCGGAGCCACTCCAGGGCCTCGTCCACCACACCGCCGTCGCCGTCGAGCTCGCACAGGATCCAGCCTCCCTGTTCGCCGACGTCGGCCTTTCGGATGTTCGGCACCACGGCGAACTGCTCGGTCATGCGGGCGATGATCGGCTCGCGGACCAACTCCTCGGGGAACGTCAGCCTTACCCGGACTCCGATCATGGTGCCTCCTCGGTGGTGTCGTGCCCGCCCGTGTCGAGCGACTGGTTGAGATTGCCCGACCGGAAGCCGTCGAGGTCGACGGTCACGTAGCGGTAGCCGGCGGCGTGCACCGCGGCGCTGACCTCGTCGCGGCGGGCCACCACCTCGGTCAGGTCCTCGGCCGGCACCTCGATGCGGGCTGTGTGGTCGTAGTGGCGGACGCGGAGCTGGCGGAAGCCGAGGGCCCGCAGGCCGGACTCGGCCCGGGCCACCGAGTCGAGGGTGGTGAAGGTCACCCGCGTACCGTAGGGCACCCGGGAGGCGAGGCAGGCGGCGGCGGGCTTGTCCCATGTCCGCAGGCCCAGCCGGCGGGACCAGGCCCGTACGTCGGCCTTGGTGAACCCGGCAGTCACCAAGGGGAAGACCGCGCCACGCTCGGCCGCCGCGGACTGGCCGGGCCGGTGGTCGGACAGGTCGTCGAGGTTGACGCCGAGGACGACGGTCGCGTCGGGGCCGGCCATGGCGGACACGGGGCCGAGGGCGGCCATCAGCGAGGACTTGCAGTGG
>DATCCR010000192.1:0-4781 GCA_036511155.1 Acidimicrobiales bacterium | reverse complement strand
ACCCGGCCGTGGGTGGCCACGTAGGACGTCCACTCGGAGCCCGTCCACCAGCGGTAGTGGAAGCGTCCGCTCGGATCCGGGTGCCAGGCGGGGGGCGACACGTCAGTGGCCGGCGTGTTGGCGGTGGGCGGTGCGGCTGGTGCGGCTGGTGCGGCTGGTGCGGCTGGTGCGGCCGGCGGGTCGGCGGTGGCGGATGGATGCGCCCCGCCGTCGGCCGGGCGGGGGTAGGCGGGGAAGTCGCTCGCCACGCTGCGGGACGGTGCCGGCACGTTGGCGGCCCGTCCCCCGCCGAGGCCGCCCAACGGCGCCTGGGCGGCCCGCCGGACCTCGGCCCGGTGGGCCACGATCCACAGCACGGCACCGAGCAGCAGGCTGAGGAACCAGATGGCCGCCCAGCCGGCGGACGGCACCCCCCACGGCGTGCGGCCCAGGTTGCGCTTGTCGGTCTCGGCGAGGTAGTAGCCGAGGAACGCCTGGGCCACGGCGAAGACGAGGAGGAGGGCCAGTTGGGGGCCGGAGAGGTTCACCACTCCTGCAGGTTACGCCCTCCCGGCGGCCCTACCCCGACGGCGGACCCGGGGGTACGTTGGCCCGGTGACCTCGTCGCCCACCGAGCCGCCCCCGGAAGCCGCCCCTGCAGGCCAGCCATCGGGCGGCACCCGGCCCGACCGGACCCGGTCGTGGCAGGGCTGGGGCTACGAGGACGCCGCGGCCACCGACGTGCAGGTCGGGCGCCTGGCCGCCGCCATCGGTGGCCGGTTCGGGATCGACCCCCCGACCCCCGCCACCCCGGTGGGGCTCGACGACATCGAGCTGCGTCCATCCCGCGTGGCTCCGCCTGACGGCTTGGCCCACCTGTGCTCGACCGACCGACGGGACCGGGCGGCCCACACCTACGGGCGCTCCTACCGCGACACCGTGCGCCTGCTGCGGGGCGACCTGCCCCATCCGCCCGACCTGGTGGCCCACCCGGCGGACGAGGCCGACGTGGTGGCCCTCCTCGACTGGTGCTCCTCGGCCGGCATCGCTGCCATCCCCTTCGGCGGCGGGTCCTCGGTGGTCGGCGGGGTCGAGGCCGACGTCGGCGACGACTACCCGGGGGTGGTCTCGCTCGACATGACCCGGATGGACCGCGTGGTGGAGATCGACCGGACCAGCCGGGCGGCCCGCATCCAGGCCGGTGCCCTCGGCCCGGTCCTCGAGGCCCAGCTGCGCCCCCACGGGCTGACGCTCCGCCACTATCCCCAGAGCTTCGAGTTCTCCACCCTCGGCGGCTGGCTGGCCACCCGGGCCGGCGGCCACTTCGCCACCGTCTACACCCACATCGACGACCTGTGCGAGTCGATGCGGGTGGTGACCCCGGTCGGCACGACCGAGTCGCGGCGGCTGCCCGGCTCGGGGGCCGGACCTTCGCCCGACCGGCTGTTCCTGGGCTCCGAGGGCGCGCTCGGGGTGATCACCGAGGCGTGGATGCGGCTCCAGGACCGCCCGCGCTGGAAGACGTCGGCCGGGGTCGAGTTCCCCGAACTGGCCCCGGGGGCCGAGGCCGTGCGGGCGTTGGCGCAGTCCGGGCTGTTCCCCGTGAACTGCCGGCTCCTCGACGCAGGCGAGGCCATGCTGTCCGCCCGCCTCTCCCCCGGCGCCGGCGCCCTCCTGGTCCTCGGTTTCGAGTCGGCCGACCACCCGGTGGACGCCCCGATGGACCGGGCGCTCGAGCTGTGCCGCGACCACGGGGGGACCCTGCCCGAGCCGGCGACGTCGACCGACGGCGGGGTGCCGGGCGGCGTCGAACCGACCAGCGGCCAGGCCACCGTGTCCGGCGCCGGACGGGACGGCGCGGCCGGCGAATGGCGCAACTCGTTCCTTCGGGCCCCCTACACCCGGGACGCGCTGGTGCGGCTCGGGATCATCTGCGAGACGTTCGAGACGGCCTGCACCTGGGACCGCTTCCCGACACTCCATGCGGCGGTCACCACGGCAGTCGAGGACGCGCTGCGGCGCATCTGCGGAGCGGGCTGGGTGACCTGCCGGTTCACCCACGCGTATCCCGACGGGGTGGCCCCCTACTTCAGCGTGCTCGCCCCGGGCACCCCCGGGTCGGAGCTGTCGCAGTGGGCCGAGATCAAAGCGGCCGCCTCGGAGGCGCTGCTGGCCGCCGGTGGCACCATCACCCACCACCACGCCGTCGGGCGCGACCACCGCCCCTGGTACGACGTGCAGCGGCCCGACGTCTTCGCCACCGCGCTGCGGGCGGCCAAGTCGGCCCTCGACCCGGCCGGCATCCTGAACCCCGGCGTGCTCATCGACCGCTAGGACGTGCCCCGTTCAGTCGAGCACCCAGGGCCGGTCGAACCAGCGCTGGATCCGGGTGGTGCCGAAGACCTTCTTGTCCGTGGCGATCGCCTCGGACGGACCCTCCATGCCGCCGGTCGGCGCCTGGCCGCTCAGGAAGGTGACCGTCACCTTGCCCACCCGGTCGTGCCCGAATTCGAGGTAGCAGATGCCCTCGCCGTCGTAGGTGTCCGACGACCCGTCGCCTCGCAGCCGGGCGATGATCTGCCGGGCCGCCACCGCGGCCTGCCCTTCGGCGAACACCCCGGCCTTCGGCGTGCCGACGCTGGTCACGTCGCCCACCGCGTAGACGTCGGGGAACGAGGTCTCGAGGGTCAGCGGGTCGACCGGGATCCAGCCGTCGACGGCCAGGGCCGAGTCGGTCACCACCGACGGCGCCCGGTGGACCGGTACGCCGAGGAACAGGTCGTAGGGGACCTCGCTCCCGTCGCCGCACAGCACCACGTTGGCCTCGGCGTCCAGACCGGTCACCATCCGGTCCGGCACCCACTCGATGTCGCGCTCGGCAAACGCGTCGAGCAGGGCGCTCGAGGCGTCGGGCGAGGGCGGGATGGGGATACCGAAGGGCATGACCAGGGAGATGGTCGAGGCGGTCCGCAGTCCCCGGGCCGACAGGTAGTCGTGCATCAGCAGGGCCGCCTCGCTCGGCGCGGGCGGGCACTTGAACGGGGTGGACGTGACTCCGACGACCACCCTGCCTCCCGGAAACGCGGCCAACTCGTCGCGGAGGGCGAACGCCCCGGCCACCGTGTAGAACTCGGAGCCGCCCTCGACCAGGCCGGGCGTGGCCCCCGGGTCGAGGTCGGCGCCCAGGGCGACCACCAGGATGTCGGCCTCGAACGGACCGGCGTCGGTCTCCACCCGTCTACCCACCGGGTCGATGGAGCCGATGGTGGCACGCACGAAGGTGACGCCCGGCTTGTCGATGTCACGGTAGGGGTGGAATACGCCCGACGGCGTGGCCTTGCCGAACATGACGTCCAGCTTCGAGAACCCGAAGACGAAGCCCTCGCCCTTGTCGATCAGGGTGACCTCGTGCTCGTCGCCGAACTCGTCCGACAGGGCGGTGGCCAGCTCGAGCCCGCCGAACCCGGCACCCAGGATCAGGATCTTCATGGGCCGAATCTACCCACTGGCCGCCGGAGCCTCCAAGTCCCGGCCGTAGGGAGTTGCCGGCCGTAGGGGGGGGTCGACGGGGACGGGGGTCAGGCCGGAGGATCGCCGATGATGCTGGCCCGCTCCATGACCCGACGCTGGGGCCAGTAGTCGCTCGACGCGTAGTGCTGCACCGCCCGGTTGTCCCAGAAGGCGACCGAGTGCCGCTCCCACCGGAACCGGCACTGGTACTCCACCGTCTCGGCCTGGCGGGACAGGAGATCGATCAGGGCGTCGCTCTCCTGGCGGTCCATCCCCACGATGTGGTCGACGAAGAACCGGTTCACGTAGATCAGCTTGCGACCGGTGTCGGGATGGGTGCGGACCACCGGGTGCTCGACCGGCGGATACTTCTCCCGCATGGCCGACCTGTCGTCGGCCTTGACGGTGTGGCCGAAGACCATCGAGAAGTCGTGGACGGCCGACAGGCCGGAGATGCGCTCCTGCAGCTCGGGGTCGAGCCCGTCGTAGGCGGCGCCCATGTCGGCGAAGAGCGTGTCGCCCCCGACGGACGGGACCTCGACGGCGTGCAGGACGGCGCCGAGCGACGGGATCGCCCGCCACGACACGTCGGAGTGCCAACCGTTCTCGTAGCCGCCGACGGTCGCCTCCTTCTGGAACCGGACGAGCTCCGGTTGGTCGGGGTTCGCCGGGATGAACGGGTGGACCTCGAGCTCGCCGAAGCGCCGGGCGAAGGCCACGTGCTGGGCCGGGGTGAGCGGCTGGTCCCGGAAGAAGAGGACCTTGTACTCGTGGAGGCAGCGGGCCAGATCGGCCACCACGTCCTCGTCGAGCGGGGCGCAGAGGTCGAGGCCGTTGACCTCGGCGCCGATGGTGGCCCCGACCTGGCGGACGTCGAAACCGTCGAAGGTCAGGAGCGACAGCCGGGCCTGCTCCTCGGCCAGGTGGGTCACCGGGCCGACCTGGACTCCCCAGGGCTCGATGGTCACCCGGCGGGACCACCGGTCCGAGGCCGGGTCCTGGCGCGGTGCGCCCGCAGCGTCCGTCGCGTCGCTCCGGCCACGCACCACCGTCATCGTCGTCCTCCTCCGGCAACGGCCCCGGACGTGCGCCGGGCCACGCCCAACGCTACCGATTCGTCCCCCAATATGTCGCCTCTCGACATCGCCGCCCCCCTGGCGACCCTGGGCGCCGCCCTCCCGGGATGACCCCGTGGCCCGTTCCCGGGTTGCGACCCGGGCCGCGACACGCCATCCTGCGGGGGCCCCGTCGAACGGCCGACCCCACCCCGCCGCCGTCCCCCACGACACCTC
>DATCCR010000191.1:0-15165 GCA_036511155.1 Acidimicrobiales bacterium | reverse complement strand
GGCGAGTTGCTCCCGCCGGAAGCAGGTCGGGTGGTGGTCGTTGACCAGCCCCGCCGCCTGCATCAGGGCGTAGCAGGTGACCGGACCGACGAAGCGGAAGCCCCGCCGCCGGAGCTCCTTGCTCATGGCCGCGGCTTCCGGCGTCGATGCGGGCAGCGGGTCGTCCGCCGGCCACTCCCGCAGCCACGGATGCCCGCCCACGAAGGACCAGAGGAGCTCGTCCAGGGACCCGCCCGCCTGCTGGACCTCCAGGACCGCTGCCGCGTTCGAGACAACCGACTCGATCTTCCCGCGGTGGCGGATGATCCCCGGGTCCTCGACCAGGCGGTCGACGTCCCCCGATGAGAAGTTGGCCACCGCGGCGGGGTCGAAATCGGCGAAGGCGGCCCGGTAGCCGGCCCGTCGCCGGAGCACGATGAGCCAGCTCAGGCCGGCTTGGGCGCCCTCGAGGGTCAGCAACTCGAAGAGTGCGTCGTCGCCGTGGACCGGAACGCCCCACTCCTCGTCGTGATAGGCGCGCAGCTCGTCGTGTTCCGCCCAGCTGCACCTCGTCACCACGTGGGACCTCGTCTCGTGCGGCCGTCGATCGGGTGGACCCCGTGGGGAAGGTCTAGCGCCGCCCGGGACGGTCCGGCCACCGGGCGCTGTCGGCCCGGACCGAAGGATTGCCGAGCGGGTCCCGTCGAGGGGTCGATGGGGGACACCCTGGTGCACCGTCGCGGTGGTGGACCGTCCTCTGTCCTCGTGTGCACATGCCAGGCACGAGGGGAGTGCGGCGGGATGGGTCGACAGCGCGTGATCGGACCGTCCCCGATAACGACAGGGGCACGTGGGTGACGGGCTACCTCAAGGTCGCCCCAGGTTCTGACGACAACTGAACCGTGCCTTCTTTCGGATTCGACCGAGCAGCAGTGGTGCCACGCCCCTCGACCCGACATGCCCGGGTGGCGGCCGGTCGACCGACGGCCAGCCGCGAGGCCTGGTGATGGCTACCCGTCTCTATGGACTGGGAGCGTGGGCGTTCCGCCACCGGCGGCTCGTGCTCGCCGGGTGGGCGGCGGTCCTGCTCGTCGTGGGTGTCCTCTCCGTCGCCTTCGCCCGGCCCCCGAGCACGCAGTTCACGATCCCGGGGACGCAGTCCCAGGAGGCGATCGACCTCCTCGACCAGAAGTTCCCGGCCGCGTCGGGCGCATCGGCCCGTATCGTCTTCGCCGCTCCGGCCGGGCACACGCTGACCGAGCCATCGCTGCAGGCAGCCATCGACGCCACGCTGGCGCGTACCAAGGCGGCCGGTCAGGTCGAGGCGGTGACGAATCCCTTCGCCATGGGGACAGTCTCCAAGAATGGGAGCGTCGCCTACGCCGACGCCATCTACGCCGTTCCGGTGGCCGACATCTCCAGCCGGTCCCAGGTGGCACTCGAGCGGAGCGCCCGGCCGGCCCAGGCCGTCGGCATCACCGTGGCCTTCGGAGGCGGCGTCGTCGCGCCGCCGGGGTCCAAGAGCTCGGAGGGACTCGGCATCCTCATCGCCTACCTGGTCCTGGCGATCACCTTCGGCGCCCTGCTGGCCGCCGGGCTCCCGCTCCTCACGGCGATCATCGGCGTGGTCATCGGCATCCTCGGGGTCAACGCGTTGGGATCCGTCGTCGACCTCTCCTCGACGGCACCGATCCTCGCCACCATGATCGGCCTGGCCGTGGGCATCGACTACGCACTGTTCATTCTGCACCGGTACCGGGAGAACCTGGCCACGGGGCTCGAGCACGCCGAGGCCGCTGCCCGGGCCACCGCCACCGCGGGGTCCGCGGTGATCTTCGCCGGCCTCACCGTGGTCATCGCCCTGTCCGGCCTGGCTGTCGTCGACATCCCGTTCCTGACCGTCATGGGCCTGGCTGCAGCCGGAACCGTCGTCATCGCCGTGCTCATCGCCATCACCCTGCTTCCCGCGCTGATGGGGTTCGCCGGAACGAAGATCACTCCACCCAAGGCCCCGGGACGCCCTGCTTCCACCGACTCCCAGCCCAAGGCATCGGCCAGCCTGCGCTGGGCCCGGTTCGTGACGGGCCGCCCGGTGACGGTCATCGTGGGCGGGCTGATCGCTCTGCTGGTCATCGCTTCGCCGGTCCTCGACATGCACCTGGGCCTGCCCGACGCCGGGTCGCAACCGTCCGGGACCACGGCCCGGACCGCCTATGACCTGCTCTCCCGGGGCTTCGGCCCTGGCTTCAACGGCCCGCTCATGGTCGTGGTCGACGCCCCCAACACAGCCGAACCCACCAAGGTGGCCGAAGCCGCGGTGGTCGGGCTGAAGAGCCTCGCCGACGTCCAGGCCGTCTCGTATCCGGTCCAGAACGCGGCCAAGGACGTCACGATCATCAGCGTCACGCCCAAGAGCGGTCCGACCGCTTCGGGTACGAGCCACCTCGTGAGCACCATCCGCGCCGCCGCGGCGCGGATCCAGAAGGCGACCGGCATCCGGGTGCTCGTCACCGGGCAGACCGCCGTCAACCTCGACGTCTCGGCCAAGCTGTCGGCCGCGCTGCCCATCTATCTGATGGTGGTGGTGGGCCTGGCACTCGTCCTGTTGATGATGGTCTTCCGCTCGTTGCTCGTGCCGGTGAAGGCGGTGGTCGGGTTCCTCCTCAGCATCGCGGCGTCCTTCGGAGTCGTCGTCTACATCTTCCAGCAGGGCCACCTCGATGGATTCTTCGGGGTTACGGATCCCGGGCCCATCGTGAGCTTCCTTCCCCTGCTGCTGGTCGGGGTCCTCTTCGGGCTGGCCATGGACTACGAAGTCTTCCTGGTGATCCGCATGCGGGAGAGCTACGTGCACGGCGCCGAGGCCCAAGACGCCGTTCGACAGGGCTTCGACGAGAGCGGACGGGTCGTCGTCGCGGCGGCCCTGATCATGATCTCGGTCTTCGGGAGCTTCGTCCTGACCAATGACCTGGTGACCAAGTCGATCGGACTGGCGTTGGCCGTCGGCGTGGCCATCGACGCATTCGTCGTGCGGATGACGCTCGTTCCCGCGGTGATGGCACTGTTGGGGCGGAGCGCCTGGTGGCTGCCGTCCTGGCTGGGACGGTTGCTCCCCACGCTCGACCTCGAAGGAGCGCGCCTCGTCACCCCGACGGAGCCAGCCGAAGGTGTCGAGCCACGGGTCGACGCGCTCGTCTCGTCGTAGTCGTCACGATGTCACCGGCGATGCGTGCCGGGAACCCCGAGTGACCACGGCATCGCGACCTGCGGGTGACTCACACGTGGACGGGGCCCGTAAACCCGTCTCGACCACCGATCTGCGCCATGTTCCTGACGAGCATCCGCTCAGGTAGCCGCGCTCCCGCCATCCGGGCCGCTCTCCCCAGTAGCCCCTCGCTCTGGATCGCTCGGCCCAGCAGCTTCGACTGGTGCGCGATCCGGCGGGTCCGCTGCTGCCTCGAGCGGGAGAACCCGGCGAACGCCGACTCGAGATCGGTCCGATCCCGGACCACGTCACCGAGCAGTACACCGTCCTCGATGGCCTGGCAGCCGCCTTGGCCGAGATGGGGACGCATGGGATGGGCCGCGTCACCGATCACCACGGCGCGTCCGTCCGCCCACTCCGTCAACGGGGTGCGGTCGTAGATGTCGTGCCGGAGGATCGTTCCCGGGTCGGTCGCCTCCATGAGTGCGGGAATGGGCTCGTGCCAGGTGCCGAACGTCTCCGTGAGCAGGTGATGCTCCGACTGCTCCGCTCGTCCCCCCTCCGGGGTGTTCATGGTGGCGAACCAGTAGGCACGATCCCGTCCCAACGGGAGGAAGCCGAACTCGTGACCCGTGCCCCAGGTCTCGCCGGGGTCCAGGCCGGACACGTCGATGGCGGCCACGCCGCGCCATGCCGTGTAGCCGGAGTACGTCGACGTGAGGCCGGGGTGCATCTGCATGGCCACGACGGAGCCGACCCCGTCGGCGCCGACCAGGGCGCATCCCTCGATGCTCGACCCGTCATCCAGGTGGACGGTGACCCCACCTCCGATGCGCTCGAAGGACCGGACCGCGACCCCGAAGCGAATGTCCGACCGCCCCACGGCGTCGGCCAAGATGGCCAGCAGGTCGCTCCGATGGACGGCGACCAGGGGCTCTCCGAGTGCACCGTCGACGACCGTGCGATCCATCCGACGAATCCATGACCCGTCCGGCCTCCGGATCCCCCCCGATGCGACCGGCCCGCCGGCCCGCCGGACCTGGTCGCCGAGGTCGATGGTATCGAGGGCCGCGAGTGCGTTCGGCCAGAGTGAGATGCCGGCACCCAGTTCCGGGAGGTCCTTCCCCCGCTCGAGAACGACCCCCTCCCGTCCGGAACGCCTCAGGCTGGCGGCGAATGTCAGGCCGGCGATCCCGCTGCCCACGACGATGACCGGTCGTTCGATGGTGGACGGCACGCCGGACAGCAGACTCCGCGGACGGAACGGGTGTCAACATGGGCGTCGCCCGGCCCGGCCGGCCCGATACGCCCGTTGCGACTCCGACCCAAAACTAGGCTCGCCCGGTGCGATCGACCGCAGCGACAACTGTCGGCCTGGTCAGGGTCGGCGTCGGACTCCTCCTGGCCGCGGCTCCCGGAGCCTTCGTGCGCAGGTTCGTGGACGATGAGGCGTCCGGCCCGCTGATCCTGGGCATGCGGACCGTGGGTATCCGGGACCTGGCGCTGGGACTCGGCACTCTGGCTGCAGACCGATCGGGCACCACGGCCGAGTTGGAGCGATGGGTGCGGGTCGGCCTGATCAGCGATGCACTCGACCTCGCCTCCGGCCTGGCCGGCTCGCGACTGATCGGGAGTCGCGGGGCGGCGATCGCCACCATGACCGTCCTGCCGGTCCTCGCGCTCGACGGGCTCGGGCTCCGGCGCCTGGCGGCCACGGTCGATCCACCGGCAGCCGACTGATCCGGACGGGACCCGGGAACCGGCACGGCGGGGCCGGGAAGGCCACGGCTCGGCGTCGTGAACCCGTCGCGGCGGTCATCGGGAGTGCCCTTCCGCCGTGACCCGGTGCACCTCCCTGGCCGCGAGCGCCGCTCCGGTTGCCCTCCTCTGGAATTGAGCATAGAGTTTGAGCAAACGCTCAACTAGAGAGGTGGCCCATGGCGAAGTCCGGTACAGCCAGCAGCGTCCAGGGGAAGGGTGGGTCCCGCTCGACGGAGACACGGCGCCACCTGGTGGACGCCGCCATCGCCACCCTTCAGGATGAGGGATTCGTCGGCGCCAGCGCCCGGGCCATCGCCGGGCGGGCGGGGGTCAACCAAGGCCTGATCTTCTACCACTTCGGATCCGTCGCCAACCTCCTCCTGGCGGCGCTCGATGCCGTGAGCACCGACCGGTTGACGCACTACGGCACGCTGGTCGCCGACACGGGCTCGCCCAGCGAGCTCGTGGGCGTGGCTGCAGAGATCTTCCGGACGGACCTCGATGCCGGATACATCACCGTCCTGGTCGAGATGATCGCCGGGGCGTCGTCGACACCCGGTCTGGGCACCGAGGTGGCCGCCCGCATCGGACCGTGGCGGGAATTCGCCCAGGCGGCGATCGAGCGCGCCCTCGAAGGCTCGCCGTTGGGAACCCTGGTCCCCTCGGCCGACGTGGCCTACGCCGTCGTGGCCCTGTACCTGGGGCTCGAGATGCTCAGTCATCTGGACGGGAACCGCGAGCCCGCGCTGAACCTCTTCGCCCACGCGCGGCAGTTCGCCCAGCTGTTGGAGGCCGTGTCCGGCACCGACACGTCGGAGGTGCCGGCATGACGACGACGCCGGCCAGCGCCTGCCGGGTCGTCGACGAAGCCGACACGGGGCTCGACGTGGTCACCGGTGCCTTCAGTTACTCCGGGGCGGCGATCGCCCGGGCCCTGCACGCCTCCGGCCGCCAGGTCCGGACCGTCACCGGCCACCCGAACCGTGCACCGGACCACTCGTCGATCGAGGCCCGTCCCCTCGACTTCGATGACCAACTCGGCCTCGTCGAGTCGCTCCGGGGGGCGACCACGCTCTACAACACGTACTGGGTGCGCTTCGCCCGGAGTCAGGTCGATCACGACCTGGCCGTCGCCAACTCCCGGACGTTGTTCCAGGCCGCCAGGCGGGCGGGCGTCCAACGGATCGTCCACGTGAGCATCACCAATCCGAGCATCGAGTCACCCCTTCCGTATTTCCGGGGCAAGGCGCTCGTCGAGCGTGCGTTGGCCGAGTCCGACGTGTCGTATGCGATCCTCCGGCCGGCCATCCTCTTCGGTGGAGACGGGGTCCTGCTCAACAACATCGCCTGGTTGTTGCGACATGTCCCGATCTTCGCGGTCGGCGGGCGAGGGGACTATCGGATCCGCGGTATCCACGTGCACGACCTCGCCCGCCTGTGCCTGGCCGAAGGAGCCCGACGACAGGACAGCGTCGCCGATGCGGTCGGACCGGAGCAGCCGACGTTCCTCGAGCTGGTCCGCGCGGTCCGGGACGCCGTCGGCAGCCACGCCCGAATCGTCCGGGTGCCGGGCGGCGTCGTGCGTGGGCTCTCGGGCCTCCTGGGGCTGGCCCTCCACGATGTCCTACTCACCAGGGACGAGTACCGGGCCATGTCGGACGGCCTGGCCGATACGTCGGGCCCGGCCACCGGCACCACACTGCTGTCCGAGTGGTTGGCGGAACACGGAGACACGTTGGGCACGACGTATGCCAACGAGCTGGTGAGGCACTTCTCCGACTAGTCGCTGGGCCGGATGCCCCGGACGGGACGACCTGCCCCTCCGGTCGGCGCCGCCGGTGGGTCAGATACGTGAGGCGAGCAAGGGCACGCCCTCGCCGCCGAGGTCGTCGACCGCGCCCTTTCGGCCCGACATGGCCATGATGAGCGACGTCAGGGGGCCGGTGACCTCGGGTCCGTCCCCGTGGGTCCACGCGGCGTCGGCAGCCACCAGCCGGAGGCCGGCGATCCGCCGCTTCGAGCCGATGAGCAGGTTGGTCTTCACGTAGTTGTCGGCCACCGCCACCTGCGCGGCCTCGTCGACGTCGTGGTCGATGCCGAGGGGCCGACGGATGTCCTCGCCGTGCACCACGATCTCGCCCAGCATGACGACGACGGGGGCGGGTGGGTGGTTCGTGGTGGTGGTCCGGGCGCGCAGCCGCCGGACCATGTCGGCGGGCGGGACCTCGGCGAGGCGCCGGGCGGCCCGGTCGGCGAACACGTCGAACCGGAACCCGGCCAGGACGAACTCCTTGTAGAAGTTGGGGATCGTCTGCTCGGCGGCGGCCAGGACGTGGCCGGCGGCGACGTGCACCGACCAACCGTCGCACCACGACGTGGCCGCCCACTGCTCGGCGGTGAGGCCCTCCCAGGTGTCGGCCATGGCGGCCCGTTCGGCGTGGATGAGAGCCCAGGTGTCGGCGGTCGTCATGGGTGGGGGACTCCTTGTCGGTGGTGGGTCCTGCGGACGGGTCGTCCGCAGGGAGTCGAGTCGGTGGTCAGCTTCCCGGCGTTCGGTCGGGCCCGGGATCGCCCCCGGTGGCCGCCACCTCGAGGCGGCCCAGGTAGTGATCCCAGCCCCCGGTGTGGTCGGACACGGCGTCCTCGGGCAGCCCGCTGTGGGTCAGGCGGACCAAGGTGCCGAGCTCGTCGGGCAGGAGGCGGATCTCGACCCGGGTCGACCCGGAGGGGATGGGATGGCCGGGCTCGGCCCACCCGAAGCTGAACACCACCCGCTCGTTGGGCACGACCTCGAGGAACTCGCCGGCCGACTGGTGCGTCCCGCCCATGAGTACCTGGTAGATGCCACCGGGCCGCGGGTCGAGGACGGCCTCGGTCCCGCCCCACTCGACGTACTTGTCCGGGTCGACGAGGTAGTCGAAGACCACTTCGGGACCGGCCTTGATGTGGATCTCGCGGACCAGCTCAGCCATGGGTTCCTCCTGTATTCCGTTCGTGGGCCTCGACGGCGTCGCGGAGACGCTCGAGGCCGGTGGTCCAGTACTCGTCCAGGAACGAGCGCAGCCGGGCCATCTCCTGGTGGTTGGAGCGATAGAGGCGGCGGGTGCCGTCCCGTCGCTCGACGACCAGGTTCGCCCCCTTCAGGACGGCCAGGTGTTGGGACACGGCGGACCGGGTGACCTCGCCGACCCGGACGGCGATCTCGGTGGCCGGCAGCTCCTCGGACCAGACGATCCGGAGGATCTCCCGCCGCCGGGGTTCCGCCACCGCTTTCAGTGCCGCGTCCATGGGCTGAATGTAAGCCGAGACTTGCGTAAGTGTCAACTGAACCAAGCGGTCGAACCGGAGGACGCAGGGGTCGCCCGGACGGTGGAGGCGGGCCCGGCACTCGTCAACCGGCCTCCGGAAGTGGCAAGATCGGTCCAGGTGGCGGGGAGATGCCATCATCCATGAGGCAATTCGAGGGGGAATCTCATGCGTTCCGTGCTACGTCGTCCGTCCGTCAGACTGGCCGCGGCCTTCCTGACCGTCGCCGGGCTGGGGATCACTCCGGCCCTGGTGGCCTCGGCACCGCAGGTCGGCGCCACCATCACCCACACCCTCCACGCCAACGGCTCCGTCGACGAGGCCTGGCTGACCGGCGCCGGCGCCGGTGACTCGGTCACCCTCCTGCAGAACGGCACCCCGGTGGCCAACCCGGCCAACCCGGGCACCGCCGACTCGCTGGGCTCGCTGATCATCCGGGAGCTGAATCCGGGATCGGGCTACGCGTGGAACGACACCACCACCAGTCAGACCACCCCCACCTTCTCCGTACTGGCGAAGGACGCCAACCCTGCGACCTCGTCGCCGCTCTACACCGGCCAGCCGCTCCATTCGGGCCTGAACTACATCACCATGCGCGACGGCGTCCAGGTGGCCGCCACCGTTCGCTACCCCTACGGCGGCACCTGCAGCTCGGCCACCCCGTGCCCGACGGTCATCGAATACTCCGGCTATGCCACCGCGGGCCCCACCGACCCCATCCCGTTCCTCCTGGCCCAGGCCACCCACACCACGTGCACCGGATGCGGTGACCCCAACCTCCTCCCCAGCGGTTCCACCGACGTGGGCTCCGTGCTGGCCCGGGTGTCCGGGTTCGCCACCGTCAGCCTCCAGATGCGGGGGACCGGCTGCTCGGGCGGGGCCTACGACCTGTTCGGCTACCCCTCCGACTTCGACGCCTACGACGCGGTGGAGACCATCGCCCACCAGGACTGGGTGGCCAACCACAAGGTCGGCATGGTCGGAATCAGCTACTCGGGCCTGTCCGAGCTGCCCTCGGCCGGCACCAACCCGCCCGACCTGGCCGCCATCGCCCCGATGAGCCCTACCGACGACCTGTTCTCCACCGGCTATCCCGGGGGGATGTTCAACGACGGGTTCGCCGCCGGATGGATCGGGGAGCGGATCAACGACGCCAAGGCCGCCGCCCAGCTGAGCGGGGGCTCCCTGGCCCCGCTGTCGTCCACCCCGGTGGGCGGCGTGGGCCAGAGCTGGGTGTACTACGAGATCGACGCCGAACTGGCGGCCTCCGGCGGGACCTCGTCGACCTGCCTCGCCAACCAGGCCCTCCACCAGCAGTCCGAGAGCCTGGCATCGCTGGTCGGGCCGCAGCTGGTGGCCCCGGGCACCGGCCCGGGACGCGACCCGTCGCTGTTCGACCGCCGCTCGATGTCCACGTGGGCCAGTCGGATCACCGTGCCGGTGTTCGTCTCGGGCGCCGCTCAGGACGAGCAGACCGGCCCCCAGTGGCCCGCCCTGCTGACGGCGCTGCCGAAGACCACGCCGGTGTTCGCCAACATCGTGAACGGCGGGCACATCGACTCGACCGGCCCACAGATCATCAGCCGGTGGCTCGAGTTCCTCGACCTCTACGTGGCCGACAAGGTCCCCACGCCTCCGAGCCTGATCGGCGGCGTGATCCTCGACCAGTTCACCAGCTTCGCCGCCGGGACGACGGCCCAGGCCCCGCTGCCCGCCATCCGGTTCACGGCGGCCAAGACGCTGGCCGAGGGTCGGCATGAGTTCTCCCGCCAGACACCGCGGGTCCAGGTCCTGTTCGACAACGGTGCCGGTGCCGTCGGTGCGGGCGACCCCCAGTCGACGTACTCGGCCGGCTTCGCCCAGTGGCCGGCACCGGGTCGGGCCACGACCTACTGGCTCGGCGGCAGCGGATCGCTGACCACCAGCCCCCAGCCGCCGAAGGTACCGGGCAGTGCCGCCCTCCGCCTCGACCCGAGCGTGCGCCCGTCCGTCAGCCTGCCCCCGGGGGGCAATGCCTGGGCCGCCGCGCCCGGGTGGAACTGGACCCCGGTGCCGGCCCAGTACGGGATCGGGTTCCAGACCGCGCCGTTGGCCACGGAGGCCACCATCGTCGGCCCGGCCACCCTGGACCTGTGGGTGGCCTCGACCTCGCCCGTCGTCGATCTCCAGGCCACCATCACCGAGGTGCGACCCGGCGTCGGTCAGGAGGAGTACGTGACGTCGGGCTTCCTACGCTCGTCCAACCAGGTGGACCTCCTCTTGTCGTCCAAGCTCTTCACCGTGCCGAGCTACCTGGCCGGTGACGCCAAGACGGTGTCGGCCGCCAACTACACCCTCGTGAAGGTCCCGATCGACCCGATCGTCCACACCTTCCGGGCCGGCACCGAGCTCCGGGTCGTCGTGTCCGCACCGGGCGGTGACCGCCCCTCGTGGGAGTTTGCGACTCTCGACAACGGCAGCCAGACGGCGTCGGTGGGTCTCGGCGGGCTGGCCGCTTCGTCGCTGGTGGTCAACGTGGTCAAGGGCGTCACGGCCACGCCGACCCTGCCGACCTGCGGGGTGCTGCGCGGTGAGCCGTGCCGTGCCTACCAGGCCGAGAACAACCAGGCCTGACCCGTCGGAACCCCGCCCGGGCGACCCGGGCGGGGACCGGGGTCCTGGGTCAGCGCAGTGCGCCCAGCCGTGTCAGCGCGGCCTCGGTCTCGGCCATCAGGCGTCCCACCAGCTCGCCGGCCGGCACGAGTCCGTCGATGCCGCCCACACCCTGCCCGCTCGGGTAGCACTCACGCGACGGGTCGACGTCCGGGTCGTCGGGACCGGTCGGCAGGTGGAGCACCCCTTGCGTGATCGAGGTGATCATCTGCTCCGGAAAGGGAGCCAGCTCGTCGGGGTGCTTGTCGAAGTAGGCGGTGCGCTCGTTGGCGATCACCCGCATCGGCTTTCCGCTGTAGGAGCGGCTGACCGTGGTCTGGCTCTCGTCCGAAGCCAGCAGTGCGTCGTGGTAGCCGATCGACACCCGGGCCTCGGGGGTGGCGATGAACCGGGTGCCGAGCCACACGCCGTCGGCGCCGAGGGCCAGTGCTGCCGCGATCCCCCGGCCGTCCACGATCCCTCCGGCCGCCACCACCGGCACCTTGTCCCCGACGGCGTCGACGATCTGGGGCACGAGGGGCATGGTGGCCACCCTTCCGGTGTGGCCGCCGGCCTCGGTCCCCTGGGCGACGACCAGGTCGCACCCGGCCTCTACGGCCAGCACGGCGTGGTGGACGCGTCCGCACATGTTGACGACCAGCACGTCGGCGTCGTGGCACAGGGTGATGACCTCGCGGGGGACGCCGAGGGCGCCCACGAAGATGCGGGCTCCGGCGTCGATGATCCGCTGGACCTGGGCGGCCATGTCGCCGGGCATGGCGGTCAGTAGGTCGACACCCCACGGCTTGTCGGTGGCGGCGTTCATGGCGGCCATCTCGGCGTCCATGGTGGCCGGGTCCATGGTTGCCGCCCCCAGGGTGCCGATCCCGCCGGCCTCGGACACCGCCGCGGCCAGCTGGTGGTAGCTGACCCCGCCCATGCCGGCCAACATCACGGGGTGCTCGATCCCCAGGAGCTCGGTCAGTCGCGTCTGCATCGTCGCCGTCCCTTTCCGTTCGAGGGCGGAGGCGGCGCCGCGGTCGGGAGCCCGGGTCCCCCGCCCGTGCCGCCCATCCTAAGCAGGCCGCAGGCAGCGGAGTGACGCCGTGCTCAGGCTGGACTCAGAGGTCTCCGGGGCCCGTCGGGACGTCGACGGCGTGCTGGCGGAGCGCGTCGAGCGGGACCACCTCGAGCGCCCGTTCGTGGGTGGAGGCCAGCACCACGAAGGCGGCGGCCCCGGCGTGGTGGGCCCGCAGCCAGTTGGCCGCCGTGACGCACCACCGGTCGCCCGGAACCAGCCCCGGGAACCGGTGGGCGGGCATCGGCGTCGACAGGTCGTTGCCGATGGACCGCTGGTGCTCGAGGAACTCTGCTGTCACCACCGCGCAGATGGTGTGGCTGCCGAAGTCCTCGGGACCCGTCGAGCAGCAGCCGTCGCGGTAGAAGCCGGTCACCGGGTCGGTCCCGCACGGATCGAGGTCGCCACCCAGGACGTTGCGTTCGGCCGGTCGCCCGGTCAATCCGACGTCCCCGTCTCGACCTGGTGGTCGGTGTCGACGGCCCCGGAGAGCGTCACCGCATGGCCGTCCAGCGGCCCACCGACGTACGCGACGTGCAGGTCCATCCGGCGACTGTAGCGCCGGCCGCGTCGTACCGGTCAGGTCAGCGCTCGGCGTTCTTGACGAAGTCGTCGGTGCCGTGGCCGACCTCGAGGCGGGTGCCTCCGTGCCAACTGCCGCGCAGGTGACGACGGATGGCCGCGTCGCCCTCGGCTGTGGCACGTGCCGCGCTGTGCCACAGGTCGGCGTGGTGGAACAGGACGTCGCCCCGTTCCTGGTAGACGGCCAGCTCGCCGGGGACCCGTTCGAACCCCGGGGGGATCCCCTCCGTCCCGCCGAGATGGCTACCCGGGAGGACTCGCAGGAAGCCGTTGGCCGGCGACGTCGGGTCGAAGTGGACCGTGAACGCGACACCCGGCCAGACGTCGAGGTGCGGTCCCGACTGGTGGTCGGTGTGCCAGCCGATCCGTGAGTACCCCGACCGGGGACCGGGCCGCGCGTCCTGGTACACGATCCCGAACTGTTCGTAGTCGAGCAGCCAGGCGTCGGGGCCGAGGAGGCGCCGGTTGACCTCGACCAGGGCGGGCAGGTGGACCAGTCGGTCGGCAAGGGTCGACGCGCGGGTGGCGAAGCACACGTAGTGGGCGAACCGCACCCCGTCGATGGTGGCGTCCGGGTCGTCGAGGATGGCGGTGGCGTGTCGGGCATCGAGGCCACCCTCGATCAGGTCCCCCTGGGCCGCCACGAGCTCGGCCTCGGCCGCCGTCAGCTCGTCCTCGTCGATGGCACCGCGCAGAGTGGCATAGCCATGGGCCTCGAAGAACGCCACCAGATCATCGAGCTCGTCGGGTCCGAAGGCGCCGGGTCCGGGGCCGATCCGGGGCTGCATCCCCCGACTGTACGCCGACTCGTCCGTCGGTCCGGGCCACCACGTGGCGCCACCGGCGGCGGCCGGAGGGAACCGGGTGTCGACGGACCGTCACGCCTGATTGCAATGCGCAGCGGGTTCCCCTAGGTTGCCTGTGGATTGCCGTTCTACCCCCCGGGGGAAATCAGGGGACGGGGCAGGCGAGACGCATATCGGTACGGGAGGGGTGACCCGACGGGTCACACCGACATGACACGTCAGGAGAGACGTCGATGAGAGCATCACGATCACTGTCCACCCGCTTGGCCTCTATAGGCGCAGCCGTGGCGCTCGGCGCCTCCGGTCTCGCCGGGGTCGCCGCCGTCGTGGCGCCCATGGGGCCCGCTGGAGCGGACACCCCCATCGGTACCACGACCTGTAACTTGTCGGCCCCGGCCGGCTCGACGCCGATCACCGCGTCCGTGACCGCCTCGATCTCACCGAACCCGGTCCCGGCCGGCAACGACTACACCTTGGCCGGCCTGGCGCTGCACACCACCCTGGTGTCGAACGCCACCACCTCGGTAGCGGCCGGTCAGACGCTGTCGGTCGTCTACACGACCAACCTCCTGGCCACCGGGGCCACCCCGGCCAACCAGAACGCCACGTTCTCCGGCAGCGTCACCCTCCCGAACCCGTTCCCGCTCGGGATGACCCAGCCGTTCTCGCTGGCCGGCACCACTGGCGCCTACACGGCGGCGGCCTCCGGGGCGACCACGACCACCGTGTCGATCAACCCGGCCGGCAACCTGTCGGTCTCGCTCGGCAGCCTCTCCTTCTCGGGGGTGTGCACCGGCCCGCCGCCCGTCCAGATCGCCAGCGCACCCATCACCCCGGCGGCCGGTTTCGTCACCAATGTGATCCCCAGCTCCGGGGTCATGGGGGGCGGCACCTCGGTCAAGATCGTCGGCAAGAACTTCGGCGGGGCCACCGCGGTCACCTTCGGCAGCACCCCGGCCACCAGCTTCCAGATCCTCAGCCCCAACGTGATCCAGGCGGTCAGTCCGGCGACCGATCTCGGGGGTGGCACCACCGGAGTCTCGGACATCACCGTCACCACGGCGGGCGGTCCGTCGAAGCTGCAGCCGCTGGACCAGTTCACCTACGTGGACACCACCCTCGGGACCGTCGTCACCGCGGTCGTCCCGTCGGTGGGCACCTCGGCCGGCGGCACGCCGGTGACGATCAACGGGGCCGGCTTCGCCGGCGGCCCGGGCCAGCCCAACTGCACGGCGGCCTTCTCGGTGAGTTTCGGCTCGGTGGACCAGCCGACCTTCACGGTGCAGTCGGACTCGGCCATCACCACGACGGTGCCTCCCGGTGCCGGCCTGGTCGACGTCACCGTGATCGGCTGCGACCAGTCGACCCCGTCTCCCACCAGCCCCCAGGACCAGTACAACTACAACCCCGGCTACGTACTGGCCGCTGACGACGGCGGCATCTTCTCCTACGGCCAGGTCCCGGGCCACGCCGGCTACTTCGGCTCGGCCGGCAACCTGGTGCTCAACGCGCCGGTGGTGGGGGTCGCTTCCACGCCGAACGGCAACGGCTACTGGATGGCCGCCGCCGACGGAGGAGTCTTCAACTACGGCGGTGCCGGGTTCCATGGCTCAGCCGGCAACCTGACCCTGGCCGCCCCGATCATGGGAATCGCCTCGACGCCTGACGGCGCCGGCTACTGGCTGGTCGCCGCCGACGGCGGCGTGTTCTCCTACGGTGACGCCATCTTCCACGGTTCGGCCGGCGGCCTTCCGCTCGCCGCCCCGATCGTGGGCATGGCCGCAACCGCCACCGGTGACGGCTACTGGCTGGTCGGC
>DATCCR010000190.1:0-34087 GCA_036511155.1 Acidimicrobiales bacterium | reverse complement strand
GGGCGATGGACGCGTGCCTGGTGGTGTCCGGCAGCGACGACCCGAGCAAGCCGGCGGCGATGCCGACGTTGGTGCTCGGCATGGCCCCGCTCCGCAGGCCGGGCACCCGGATCGGCCAGAGCGCCGTCCGGGCGCTGGCCGACATCGCCCAGCGGGGCCACCCGGCCCATCTCCTGGCCGGGGATCGGGCCTACACCCAGTGCAAGCCCGAGGACTTCCAGTTGCCCGCCCGCTCCCTGGGCTCCCAGTTGGTCCTCGACTACAAGATCGACCAGCTCGGTCTCCAGGGCACCCACCAGGGCATGATCCAGGTGGACGGCTCGTTCTACTGCCCGGCCATGTCCGATGCCTTGATCAACGCCACTAAGGACCTCCGGGACGGCAAGATCGACGAGGCGACCCACCGGGCCCGGATCGCCGAGCGCCAGCATCTCGCCATCCGGGCCAAGAGCCAGCCCGACGTCGATGGTCATCTCCGGGTCATGTGCCCGGCGGCCAGTCCGGCTCCCCAGGTCCGCTGTCAGCTCAAGCCCGCGTCCGAGGGTGGCAACGGCAAGGTCAAAACCCGCATCCCGGTGACGGACGTGCTTGCCACCCACCCGCCCAAGATCTGCACCCAAGGTTCGATCACCCTGCCCCCCGACGCCGGGGCCAAGTACCGCCAGGCCTTTGCCCATGAGTCCGACGAGTGGCACCGTGGCTACGCCACCCTCCGAAACGCGAACGAGGGGATGAACGGCTTCATCAAGGACGGTGCCCGGGAGGCCGTGGACGACCCGGAGCGCCGCCGGATCCGGGGCGTTGCCGCCCAGAGCGTGCTGGTGGCTTTCCAGCTGTTTGCCGCCAACATCCGCAAGATCGACGAGTTCCTGACCAGGATGGCCTCGGGCGAGAAGAAGATCCGCAAGCTCTGGGCCCGGCGGAAGACCAAGTCGCTCACGGCGTGGGCCCCGGAGTCGACAACGGCGGGCACGGCCGAAGTGGATCCCGCCGGCGCCGACCCGGATCCTCCCCTGACCGCCTGAGACAGGCGATCTTCCGGCGAAGTGACCACCATGGTGGTTCCATCGCGTCCGGGGTCAGTGCTGATCCGACCCCGACAGCGGACGGAGGTGTCCGGTGTCGGCTCCCGACGCCCGGGCCACCCCAGTGGAGGGCCGACCACCGTCCCGAAGCCCCGCACGGGCCTGCATGCAGTGGGTTTTGTCGACGCGAACCGCCTGGTTCTGTCGATACCCCTGGGTGGGCGAGGGGGGACTTGAACCCCCACATCCTTTCGGACACAGGAACCTGAATCCTGCGCGTCTGCCAATTCCGCCACTCGCCCGAGCGACCGGTAGAGGCTACCCGAAGAATCCGGCCTCGGGATTCGCGATCGGTCCCCTGTGGGCCACGTCGGGACCGGACGGCGGGGATCGCCCACCGGACGTCCCGGAACACCTGGCGGAGGCCCGGTCTGACCCCTCGGCGGACCAGGCGACCCGGACCCCGCCACTCCTGGTGACACGACCCCTGCCCCGTACCCCCTACCAGGGGGTAGACACCGGTAGGCTGACGCAGACATGGGACTGCAGAAGTTCGAAGGGCGCCTCGAGCGCATGGTCGACGGCACCCTCTCCAAGGCCTTCCGAGGCGAGCTCCATCCTGTGGAGATCGGTCGCCGGGTGACCAGGGAGATGGACCTGAAGCGACGCCTGGGCGTCCACGGTCTTATCGCGCCCAATGCCTTCGTAGTCCACCTCTCCGCCTCGGACTTCGACCGGTTCGAGAGTTTCCTCGACGCCCTGGTGCGCGAGCTCGAGGAGGCGGCCCGCGAGCACGCCCGCACCGAGGAGTACGTCTTCGTGGGCCCGGTCACGGTGTCGGTGGTCGAGGACCCGCGTCAGCGCCGGGGCCGATTCGCCGTGGTGTCCGACGTCCACGAGGGCCCGGCCGGACTGTCGGCCGCGTCGGTGGTGCTGGCCGACGGCATGCGGGTGGTGCTCGGTCCCGAGCCGATCACGATCGGCCGCCTGCCCGAGAGCACGATCGTGATCAACGACCCAAACGCCAGCCGCCGGCACGCCGAGATCCGTCGCTCCGGCAACGACGTCGTCGTGGTCGATCTCAATTCGACCAACGGCACCCGGGTCAACGGGGCCACCGTCCGCGAGCGGGTCCTGTCCGATGGCGACCAGGTCGTGATCGGAACCACCGTGCTCCGGTTCGAGACCTCGTGAGCTCCGGCCCCCGAACGTGACAGCACTCTTCGTGGCAGCCGTCTCCGCCCCCGTCCCGGTCGACAACACTCCGGTGCTCCGGGCACTGGAGTTCGGCATCATCCTCCTCCTCTGGCTGTTCTTCATGTGGGTCGTCCGCGCCGTCTGGGTGGAGGTCCGGCCGCTCAAGCGCAAGCGTCGCCGCGGCAAGGACGTTGACCCGGTGGTAGACGGCAAGCGCCGCCGGGCCATGAAGCTCCACGTCATCCGGCCCGACGACCAGGCCGGACGGGTCTACGACGTCGGCGAGGAGGTCACCGTGGGCCGGGCGGCGGGCTGCGGCGTACCCATCGACTACGACTCCTACGCCTCCAACCTCCACGCCCGCCTGTTCCGCCTCGACGGTGACCTGTGGGTCGAGGACCTGGGGTCGACCAACGGCTCGTGGGTGAACACCGTGCGCATCGAGGAGCGGACCAAGCTGGAGAAGGGGGATCTCCTGCAGGTCGGTGGCACCGTGTTCGAGGTCGGTCGCTGACGTGACCCTTCTCCGCTCCGGATCGGCGACCGACACCGGCCTCGTCCGTTCGGTCAACCAGGACCTGGCCGTCGAGACCGGCACCCTGTTCGCGGTGGCCGACGGCATGGGCGGCCACGCCGGTGGCGAGGTGGCCGCCCGTCTGGCCGTCGACACCCTGACCGTCGCCTTCGGGGCCAAGCCCACCGGGGCCGGGCTTTCTGAGGCAGTCTCCGAGGCCAATAGGGTGGTCTTCGAACACAGCCTCGACAACCCCGACCTCCGCGGCATGGGCACCACCATGACGGCGGCCGCCCTGGTCAACGAAGACGGCAAGGACGTCATCGCCCTGGTCAACGTGGGCGACTCACGCTCCTACCGGTTCCACGACGGCCGGTTGGCCCAGATCACCGTCGACCACAGCCTGGCGGAGGAGATGGTCCGGTCGGGCGAGATCAGCGAGGCGGAGGCAGAAGTCCACCCCCACCGGCACATCCTCACCCGGGCCCTCGGCGTATCCGACGACGTGGTCGTCGACCTGTGGCGCATCCAACCGTCACGGGGCGACCGGTTCCTGCTGTGCAGTGACGGCCTGACCAACGAGCTCGAGGCGCCCCAGATCACCGAGGTCCTGGCCACGGTGCCCGACCCGCAGATCGCCGCCGACCTGCTGGTCCGGGCGGCCCGCACCCACGGCGGCAGCGACAACATCACCGTGGTGGTGATCGACGTGGTGATCGGCGAGGACGACGAGGCCGACGTGCCGGCCGTCGCCGCCGTGGCCGCCGACTTCACCAGTCCCGCCCCCGAGGAGGAGGTGCCGGCCGAGCCGGCCGCCGAGCCGTCGATCCCCGACGACCCGGTCGACGTGCTGCCGGGTCCTGCCCCGCTGCGCCCGAGCCTCCGTGCCCGGTGGCGGGCCCGTCGCAAGGCCCGCCGGGCGGCCCGCGGGCGGAGGCTCATCACCGTGCGGACGGTGCTGTTCGCCGTCATCCTGGTCGGCATCGTCTACGCGGCGTTCTACGCGGTGCGCTGGTACGACACCAACGCCTATTACATTCAGGTCAACAACAACGAGCTGATGATCTACCACGGCCGCATCGGCGGCGGCGTGCTCTACAAGCCGGTCGAGGTGGAACGTACCGGCATCACCACCGCCGACGTACCTGCCTACACACTGGCGCAGCTACAGGCCGGCGTGCAGGAGGACTCGCTCAAGGCGGCACAGCGGTACGTGGCCAACCTGGTGGCCACCCAGAAGATGGCGACCTGCGCACAGAACCCGTTCACCCCTGGCTGCGCCACCCCGACCACGACCGCGCCGTTCGGCGTCACCACCACGACGACGGGAGCCCCCTGATGGAACGTCGGATCCGCTGGGTGGGCATCGCCATGTTGCTGTGCTTCGTCGCCTTGTTCGTGCAGCTGAACAACATCCAGATCGTGAAGGCCCACGCCCTGTCGACGTCGTCGCACAACCCCCGGGTGATCGCGGTGGCACGGAACGACCCCCGGGGGGACATCCTGTCGGCGGACGGCATCGTGCTGGCCAGCTCCGTCCCGGCCAAGAAGGGCTTCTACAAGTACCAGCGGGTCTACAACCCGTACACGGCACTGCTGTTCGGTCAGATCACCGGCTACGACTCCGTCATCTACGGCAAGACGGGTGTGGAGGCCGAGTACGACAGCTACCTGAAGTCCCACACCAAGGTTGCGACCAATCTCCGCGACCTGCTGCGCAGTCGCACCACGACGGGCAATGTCACCCTGACCATCTCGTCCTCGCTGCAGTCCCAGACGGCGGCAGCGATCGAGGCCACCAATGTGAACGGCAGCGCGCCGGAGGCAGGTGCCGTGGTGCTCAACGTCAAGACCGGCGCCATCGAGGCCATGTTCGGATTCCCGACATCGGACCCGACCCTCCTGTCGTCGCCGGACGTCACCACCGAGAAATACGCCTGGGCCTCCTACGGCCAGGGACGTGGCCTCAGCCCCCTGGTCTCGCGCACCTTCCAGCGCGGCTTCCTGCCCGGGTCGACATTCAAGACGGTGACCTCTGCCGCCGTCTACGACCACCAGCCGGCCCTGGCCAAGCTGGACGTACCCGTGGCCCAGTGCATTCCACTTCCCCAGTCGGACAAGCAGCTGTGCAACTACGGACGTGAGAGCGCGCAGGGCGCCGAGGCCTGTGGCGGTGTGCTGACCGTCACCCTGCCCGCCTCGTGCGACACTGCCTTCGCCACGCTGGGCATGGATCTCGGCGGCCCTGCATTGACCTCGGAGGCCCAGGCCTTCGGGTTTAACCAGAGGATCCCCATCGACCTTCCGGGCGCGAACGTGTCGCCGTTCCCTACAGGACCGGCGTTCAACCTCAACAAGCCGCAGCAGGCCTACTCGGCCTTCGGCCAGCAGGACGTGATCGCCACTGCCCTGCAGATGGGCCTGGTGGCCGCCGGCATCGCCAACCGGGGCGTGATCATGACCCCCCACGTCATGCGCGACATCCACGACACCGCCGGCAACCTCCTCGCCACCTACCAGCCCAAGCCGTGGATCACCGCCACCAACCCACTGACCGCCGCCGCCGTCACCTCGCTGATGCAGTCGGTCGTGACCAACGGCACGGCCACCCAGGTCGGGTTCCCGGACTCGTGGAACGTGGCGGCCAAGACCGGCACGGCCGAGACGGGACCGAACAGCTCCCTCACCAACGACTGGATGATCGCCTTTGCCCCGGCTAACGACCCGAAAGTTGCTGTGGCCGTCGTGGTGCCCAACCAAGGGTCCAAACAGACGGGTGCCCAGGTGGCCGGGCCCCCGATGAAGACCATCCTCGGCTACGCGCTGGCGGCGACCCCGTGAGCGCGTCGGCGGAGCAGGGCGGAGCACCGCAATTAGTACCGACAGGAACACCGGAACCGAGCGATAGCAGGCATAGGCTTTGACCCACATGGATCCCAACGAGACGCCGCGTGTCTTCTCCGAGCGCTACGAACTGAACCACCTGATCGCACGCGGCGGCATGGCCGAGGTCTACCGCGCCCACGACCGCCTACTGGACCGTCCGGTGGCGCTGAAGGTCCTCTTCCCCGAACTGTCCATCGACCGATCGTTCGTGGAGCGGTTCCGCCGCGAGGCCCAGGCCGCCGCCAACCTCTCGCACCACAACATCGTCCCGGTCTTCGACTGGGGTGAGGACACCGGCACCTACTTCATCGTCATGGAGTTCATCGACGGCCGGCCGCTGTCGTCCATCCTCAAGTCGGCCGGCCCGCTGTCGGCCGAGCGCACCGCCGACATCGGGTCCCACGTGGCCGCCGCCCTCGGTTACGCCCACAAGCACGGTGTGGTCCACCGGGACGTCAAGCCCGGCAATGTCCTCATCACCGACGACGGCCAGGTCAAGGTGACCGACTTCGGCATCGCCCGGGCCATGAACACCGAGGAGAGCCTGACCCAGACCGGCGCCGTCATGGGTACGGCCACGTACTTCTCGCCCGAGCAGGCCGAGGGCCTCGGTGTCGACGCCCGCAGCGACATCTACTCGCTCGGCGTGGTGCTGTTCGAGATGGTCACCGGACGCCCGCCCTTCCTCGGCGACTCGCCGGTGGCCGTCGCCTCAAAGCACGTGCGGGACAACCCTCCCGCACCCCGTGAGCTGAACCCGCAGATCCCGCCGACCTTCGAGGCCATCATCCTCAAGTCGATGGCGAAGGATCCGGCCCACCGCTACGCCACGGCCGAGGAGTTGCGCGCCGACCTCCTCCGGTTCAACGAGGGCCGCAGTGTCCTCGCCATGGAGGACACCACCGCCATGATCGGTGTGGCCGGCGCCACCGCTGTCGTCGCCTCGGTGGGGGGCATGGATGCCACCCGCGCCGTCGACTCGGTCGGTGGTGGCGGATACGACAACGGATCCACCGGCTCCGACGCCGAGGCGCCCGACGAGACGGGCTCCAACCGGACCCGCAACTACGCCATCGCGCTCGTCCTGCTCCTGCTCCTGCTCGCCGTCGCCGGGTTCTTCCTCGGCCGGAATCTCGGCTACTTCGGGGGCGACGCCTCCTTCAACCTGCCGAACGTGGTCGGTCAGCAGGCCCCGGTGGCCGCAGCCACCCTTCGGGCCGACGGACTCAATGTCAACGAGGTCCAGCAGGTGTCGAGCGACACCCCGGGTACGGTCATCTCCACCAACCCCGGTGCCAACTCCCTGGTCAAGAAAGGTGACACCGTCACCTTGAAGGTGGCCAAGGTGGCGCCTGTCCAACAGGTGCTGGTGCCGGACGGCCTCACCAACACGACGCAGGCCAACGCCACCCTCATCCTCCAGAGCGCCGGCCTGACAGCCACCATCGTCAACAAGCCCAGCTCCGCCCAGAAGGGGACGGTGCTCAGCACCAACCCGACGTCGGGCACCAAGGTCAACCAGGGATCGGCGGTGACCCTTACGGTCTCGTCCGGCCCGGCCAACGTGACGGTGCCGTCGCTGGTCGGTCAGTCCCAGCTGCAGGCAGCACAGTTGCTCGGCAGCCTGGGCCTCTCGGTGGGGAACGTCGCCCAGGTCTCGTCCACCCAGTACGGGCCGGGCATCGTCGTGTCGACGAACCCGGGCGCAGGAGCGAGCGTGTCGCCCGGCAGCACGGTCGACATCGCCGTCTCCACGGGCACGCCGCCGACGACCACGTCGACCTCGACCTCGACCAGCACCTCGACCTCGACCTCGACGACCACCACAACCAAGGTGCCCTGACCGGCCCCGACCGGGTGAGGTCTGTCCGGTGGCGCGTTGCCCGGGACCAGCTCAGGCGACGACGGCGGCCAGGAAGTTGGCCAGGAGGGACGGACCCTCCGGGGTCAGCAGAGACTCGGGGTGGAACTGCACCCCCTCGACGGCCAGCGTCCGGTGGCGGAGGCCCATGATCACCCCGTCCGACGTCAATGCCGTCACCTCGAGCTCGGCGGGCACGGTCGAGGGCTCCACGACCAGCGAGTGGTAGCGGGTGGCGGTAAAGGGGTCCGGCAACCCGGTGAACACGCCCTTGCCGTCATGGTGGATGGCCGACGTCTTGCCGTGCATCAGGCTCGGAGCCTGGACCACGTCGCCCCCGAAGGCCTGGCCGATGGCCTGGTGGCCGAGGCAGACCCCGAAGATGGGGATGATCCCGGCCAGCTCCTCGATGACGGCCATCGTCACACCGGCGTCCTCGGGGCGCCCGGGACCGGGGGAGATGAGGATCAGATCGGGGGCCGCCGTCAGGATGCCGGCCACGTCGATGGCGTCGTTGCGGTGGACGACGGGGTCGGCACCCAGCTCGCCCAGCTCCTGGACGAGGTTGTAGACGAACGAGTCGTAGTTGTCGATGACCAGCACACGGGTCGCCATGGGGCACCGATCGTACCGGGCGCCGGGTGGGGCGAGCGGCGGGGGTCGGCGAACGGGCACGCGGCACGTCCGACACTGGCTATCCTTCGCCCATGGCATCCACGGCCAAGCAGGGTCCGGGCAGGGTTTCCAAGAAGGGCGGGCGGGTCACCCCCTCGTCGAAGGGCGCCCCCACCAAGGGTGGTTCGTCCGCGTCGGGCTCACTGCAGAGCAGCCGCTACACGCCGCCGATCGACCGGAGCACCAAGACCAGCCCACGCTGGTTCGGGATCCTGATCCTCGCCCTGTTCATCGTCGGCGTGCTGATCGTCATCCTCAACTACGCGGGCCTGTTGCCCGGCGGGGTGAACAACCTCTGGTTGGTGGCTGCCATCGGCTCGATCTTCGCCGGCCTGCTCCTCGCCACCCGCTACCACTAGGGCCACTGCGGCGGCGCCGCACCCGTTTCCCGGGGGGGAATGCGAAGGACCGGCCCCGAGGGGCCGGTCCTTCGTCATCTGCGGCGCACGTAGCTGGTGCGACCGGGTCGACCCGGGAGGGCCGCCCGGGGGCCGGTTCAGCCCAGACGCTCGATGATGGTGGCGTTGGCCATGCCGCCGCCCTCGCACATGGTCAGCAGACCGTAGCGGCCGTTGGTCCGCTCCAGCTCGTTGAGCAGGGTGGCCATGAGCTTGGCGCCCGAGGCACCCAGCGGGTGGCCGAGGGCGATGGCCCCGCCGTTCACGTTCACCTTGTCCAGGTCGACGTCGAGTTCCTTGGCCCAGGCCAGCGGCACCGAGGCGAATGCCTCGTTGATCTCGATGATGTCGATGTCGTCGAGGGTCAGGCCGCCCCGCTCGAGCGCCATCCGGGTGGCCGGGATCGGGCCGGTGAGCATGGTGATCGGGTCGCTGCCGGCCACCGCGAAGGAGTGGAACCGGGCCCGGGGGGTGAGGCCGAGCGACGAGGCCTTGGCCTCGCTCATCATCAGCACTCCCGAGGCGCCGTCGGTGATCTGCGACGAGTTGCCGGCGGTGACCTTGCCGTTTTCGGGGCGGAAGGCCGGCTTCAGGTTGCCCAGGGTCTCGACCGAGGAGTCGGGGCGGATACCTTCGTCGGTGGTGATCAGCTCGTCGGTGTCGTTGCGCTCGTCGTCCTTGATGGCCACCGGGATGATCTCCCGCTCGAAGCGGCCCTCGGCCGTGGCCCTGGCAGCCCGCTGGTGCGACCGCACCGAGAACTCGTCGAGGTCGTCACGGCTGAGGCCCCACTGCTCGGCGATCAGCTCGGCGCCCTCGCCCTGGCCGACCAGGCCGCCCCGCTCGGTGTACCGGCCCATGGCCCGGGGGCCGAAGGGGAAGCCCAGCTCACGGACAACCGAGGAACCCATGGGCGTCCGGGACATGACTTCGACGCCGGCGCCGATGACGACGTCGTAGGCACCGGCCATGATGCCCTGGGCACCGAAGTGCAGGGCCTGCTGGCTGGAGCCGCACTGGCGGTCGATGGTGGTGGCGGGCACCGACTCGGGGAACCCGGCGGCCAGGACGGCGTTGCGGCCCACGTTGAGCGACTGCTCGCCCACCTGCATGACGCAGCCCATGATCACGTCGTCCACCAGGGCGGTGTCGAGATCGTTGCGCTGGGCGAGGGCCATGAGGGCCTCGGAGGCGAGGTCGGCGGCATGCCAGTTGCGGAGCTTGCCGTTGCGCTTGCCCCCGGGGGTACGTACGGCGTCGATGATGACGGCGTCAGCCATGGTGTGTCTCCTTCCGAGGTCCGGCGGAAGGATCCTGCCGGCCGTGCTCGGTCGTTGTGTGCTGCGGGACCAGGCCCCGCCGGGCGTCCACGGTGGCCGCCGTCCCCACAGACTACCGGGACCGGCCGGGCCCGCCCACCCGGGCTGTCCCATCCCGGCGCTACGGTCTCCGGCATGACAGGTCGGATCAAGGACATGGACCGTTGGCTGGGGAACGGCGGGATGGAACTCATCGGCACCGTCGGCGCGTCGTTCGACGACTACGGGGTCGACGGCGAGGACCTGGGCTGGGTGTCGGGGACCTTCATCCCGACCGCTTCGGCGTGCAATCCACATGGCGTCGTGCAGGCCGGCATCCACGGCCTCCTCCTCGACGCGGCCATGAACTTCGCCATCAACGCCGCCCTGCCCGGCAAGTCGCGGACCAAGGCCACGTTGGAGATGAAGATCGAGACCATGCGGCCAGCGCTCGACGGCGGGTCCTACGTGTTGCGGGGCGAGGTCGTCCGCATGGCCCGTCAGGTGGCCTACGCCGAGGCCAGCGTGACCGACGCCGAGGGCCAGCTGGTCAGCCGCTCGACCGGCACCTTCCTGCTGCATCGGCCCGACGGGGCGCCGCCCGCCTGACCCGGGTCGACCCGACCTCGCGGGGGTTCGGGTCGGTGCTCGCGGCGCCACCGGTGCGCCGCCCCAGACCACCCCGGCACCGTGCCGGCCGTTCCGGGAGCGCCGTGCCCCCTCCGAGCCCCACCCTCGACCGTCCTCGTCCTCGTCCTCGTGGGCTCCGACCCGACGGGCCGGCCCTCTCGCCGTGTGCGGTGTGCGGCCGCTCCGTCCACGGGCGCCCACCGGTCTGCTTCTGCTGCCGGCTGACCTCCCGGCAGCTGGGCCTGCCGCTGGTGCCGGTGGTCGTCACCGGGGAGTACCGGGTGGGGGACTCCGACCACCGCCGGCTGCGCGGCTACAAGGACGGACCGACGCCCGAGGTGCGAGCCCGCTACCGGCGCGAGTTGGTGTCGGGCCTGGCGGCGTGGATGACGGCGCACGGCGGGGAACTGGTCGACCGGACGGGGCCGTGGTCGGTGGTCACCACCGTGCCGTCCACCCGCCGACCGGGTCTGGCACCGGCCGAGGTCCTGGTCGACGGGGTGCCGGACCTGGCCGACCGGCATCTCCGCCTGCTCGGGCGGGGGAGGGACACCCTCGACCATCTGCGGGCCGCCCGGGACGGGTTCGCCCCGCTGACCGGGGTGGACCGGGCCGGCCTCGACGGGCTCCCGGTGCTGGTGTTCGACGACAGCGTGACGACCGGGGCCCGGGCCCAGTCGGCCGCCGCCGCCCTCCGGTTGGCCGGGGCCCGGGTGGTGGGGATCCTGGCGGTGGGGCGGGCTCTGGCGCGACCCTCGGTTGCTTGCGGCGGTTAGCAGTTGCGTGAACCAGTGATATACTTGCTTGTTACAAGCACCTAGATGGCGGGGAGCGGCTGACCGCCCCCGACCGTCCAGGTGCCCGTCCACTGCTCACGACCGGAGCCCGATGCCGTCACCGTCCATCGACACCCCCGACCGACCGGCGACCGCCCTACCGGCCCGCGTCTCGGCCGGCCTGGAGCGGTCGCTGACCCAGGTGGCCCGGACCATCCTCCGCCTCGACGTGCCCCGGGACGCCCTGCCCGACGGGGCCTCGATCGGCCGGACCGGTTACTGGCTGCTGGTCCTGGTGTCCGAGCAGGCCCCGCTCCGCCTGTCCGACCTGGCCGGCACGGTCGAACTCGACCTGTCGACCATCAGCCGTCAGATCCGTGACCTGGTCGCCTCGGGCCTCATCACCCGCACCCCCGACCCGGCCGACGGGCGAGCCGCGTTGCTCAGCCTCACCGAGCAGGGGATCGCCGTCCTGGAAGCGGTGTCGGAGTCCCGGCGCCGGGTGCTGGCCCAGGCCATCGCCGAGTGGACCGACGAAGAGCGCAACGCCCTGGCCAGCGGGCTCCTCCGCCTGGGGGCGGGCCTGCAGCACCTGCGTGACGCCACCACCGACGACATGACCGCTGACGACACCCACGAGGGGACCCGATGACCGTCGACGCCGCGCCGAAAGGTGATGCGGGGGGCACGGAAGGGCACGATCCCGCAGGACCGGCCGGGGCCGGGGCGGCCGAAGCAGCCCAGCCCGACGGTGGTGGCCCCGTGGTGGCGCTCACCCACCGCCAGATCATGATCATCTTCAGCGGCCTGATGCTCGGCATGTTCCTGGCCGCCCTGGACCAGACCATCGTGGGCACCGCCCTGCCGACCATCGTCAACAGCCTCCACGGGCTCAACCACATGAGCTGGGTGGTCACCGCCTACCTCCTCACCTCGACCATCTCCACCCCGCTCTACGGCAAGCTGTCCGACCAGTTCGGCAGGAAGGGCATCTTCCAGTTCGCCATCGTCGTGTTCCTCATCGGCTCCGCACTGTCCGGCCTCAGCCAGAACATGCTGGAGCTGATCGCGTTCCGGGGCATCCAGGGACTGGGGGCCGGTGGGCTGATGGCGATGGCCATGACGATCATCGCCGACGTCGTCTCCCCCCGCGAGCGTGGCCGCTACCAGGGCTACTTCGGCGCCACGTTCGCCCTGTCCTCGATCGCCGGCCCGCTGCTGGGCGGGGTGTTCACCACGTACCTGTCGTGGCGGTGGATCTTCTACATCAACATCCCGATCGGGATCGTCGCCCTCGTCGTGACCTCGGCGGTGCTGAAGCTGCCGTTCCGCCGCCAGTCGCACCGCATCGACTTCCTGGGCGCCGGCCTGATGATGGTGGGCGTGACCGCGGCGCTGTTCGTGACGGTGTGGGGCGGGACCCAGTACGCCTGGGTCTCTCCGCCCATCATCGGACTGACCCTGGTGGCGGCGGTGTTCATCGGCTCCTTCATCGTGTGGGAGCACTACGCCGCCGAACCCATCCTGCCCCCGTCGCTCTTCCGCATCGGGGTCTTCCGCACCGCGTCGACGGTCAGTTTCCTGCTGTCCATGGTCATGTTCGGCGCCATCATCTACCTGCCGCTGTACCTCCAGCTGGTGGACGGGGTGTCGATCATGGTGTCGGGCCTCCTGATGGTCCCGCTGATGCTGGGCCTTCTGGCCTCGTCGATCGTGTCGGGTCAGATCGTGAGCCGTACCGGGATCTACAAGCCGATGCCGATCCTCGGCTCGTTCCTGATGATCATCGGCATGTGGCTCCTCTCCCACCTGGGCCTCCACACCTCGCACCTCACCATGAGCCTGTACGTGATCGTCCTGGGTGCAGGCATGGGCATGACCATGCAGATCATGATCCTGGCCACGCAGAATGCGGTCCCGGCCGACTCGATCGGCACCGGCACGGCTGCGGTCACCTTCTTCCGGTCGCTCGGGGGTGCGTTCGGGACGTCCTTGTTCGGCGCGGTGTTCGTGGCCGGGCTCACCCACTGGATCCCACTGCTGGTGCCCGGTGCCGCGGCGGCAGGCATCCATGTCAACGGCAACTTCTCGATGAGCCCCGCCGAGCTCCACGCCTTCCCGCCCCACGTGCAGCACGGGATCCTGGACTCGTTCGTGCGGTCGTTGCACACGGTCTTCCTCGTCGGCGTGCCGATCGCCACCGTCACGTTCGTGGCGACGCTCTTTCTGAAGCAGATGCCCCTGCGGTCGGCATCAGGACTCGAGCGGCCGAGCGAGGACCTGGCCATGTCGATGGGCGAGGTCGGGTCGGCCGACGCCGAGGAGGACGAGGGCGTCCTGGACGATGCCGGATCCGCCGAGGGGTCCATTGGCCACGGACTGCCGATCGGCTGAGCGACGGGGCGGCGTCGGAACCGGTTCCCGGGTAGACAGGGGACATGGACCTCCGCATCTTCACCGAGCCCCAGCAGGGCGCCTCCTACGACGACCTCCTGGCCGTTGCCCAGACCGCCGAGCGGCTCGGCTTCAGCGCCTTCTTCCGCAGCGACCACTACCTGGTCATGGGGTCGTCCGACGGACTGCCCGGCCCGACCGACGCCTGGATCACCCTGGCCGGCCTCGCCAGGGAGACGAGCACAATTCGCCTCGGCACACTGATGACCGCCGGTACGTTCCGTCTGCCCGGGCCGCTCGCCATCAGCGTGGCCCAGGTCGACGCCATGAGCGGGGGTCGGGTCGAACTGGGCATCGGCACGGGTTGGTACGACGCCGAGCACACCGCCTACGGCATCCCGTTCCCGTCCCTGGGAGAGCGCTTCGAGCGCTTCGAGGAGCAGCTGGCCATCGTCACGGGTCTGTGGTCGACACCCACCGGAGCGGTCTACTCCTTCGAGGGCGCCCACTACACGTTGGCCGACAGCCCGGCCCTGCCCAAGCCCGTGCAGCGGCCCCACCCGCCGATCATCATCGGCGGTGGCGGACCGAAGCGCACGCCCCGGCTGGCCGCCACCTACGCCGCCGAGTTCAACATCGGCTTCACCTCGCCCGAGGACTCGGCCCGTCAGTTCGACGTGGTCCGTGACGCCTGCCGGGCCCAGGACCGCGACCCGGCCACGCTGGAGCTGTCGGTGGCCCAGGTGGTGTGCTGCGGGACCTCGGATGCCGACATCGCCCGACGGGCGGGGGCCATCGGCCGGAAGGTCGACGAGCTCCGTGCCCACGGGCTGTGCGGCACCCCGGACGAAGTCGTCGACAAGCTCGGGCGGTTCGCCGCCATCGGCACGTCACGGACCTACCTGCAGGTGCTGGACCTCTCCGACCTCGACCACCTGGCCCTGCTCGGCGAGGAGGTCCTGCCCCGGGTGGCCGACCTGTAACGGGACGGCTCGGCAAAGTCACCCGGCTCGGGCGGCCCCGTGCCTCAGGTGGCGGGGTCCAGGCCCCAGCGCTCGGCCACCAGGGCGAGCGAACGGGCCCGGGTCTCGAGCGAGTGGGCCCGGGTCGACAGCATCAGCTCGTCGGCACCGGTGCGCTCGACCAGTGCCGTGAGCCTGCGGTGGACGGCTTCCGGACCGCCCACCGCGTGGTCGGCGGTGACCGCCTCGATCAGCGCCCGCTCCTCGGGTGTGTACGGGTAGGCGGAGGCATCCTCGGGGGAGACGACCGGCGACGGCGTGCCCCGGCGGAGCTGGAGCATCGACAGGCGGGACGGACCGGCCAGGTAGTCGGCCTCCTCGTCGGTGTCGGCGCACAGCACCGAGGCGGCCACCATCACGTAGGGTTCGGCCAGCAGACCGGTGCGGCGGAAGTTGGCCCGGTAGAGGGCGATGGCTTCGTCGACCAGGGCCGGCGCGAAGTGGAAGGCGAAGCTGAACGGCAGGCCGAGCATCCCGGCCAGCTGCGCGCTGAAGGTGGACGAACCGAGCAGCCATACCTGGGGGAGATAGCCACGGCCGGGCACCGGCGCCGGGATCGTGGCCGGTCCGCCGTTGTCGACCAGGTAGCCGATCAGCTCCACCACGTCCTCCGGAAAGTGCTCGGCACCCAGGTCGGCACTGCGCCGCAGGGCCCGGGCCGTCGCCGGGTCGGTGCCCGGGGCGCGCCCCAGCCCGAGGTCGATGCGTCCGGGGTGGAGGGCTTCGAGGGTGGCGAACTGCTCGGCCACCACCAGTGGAGCGTGGTTGGGAAGCATGACCCCGCCGGCGCCGACCCGCAGGGTGGTGGTGGCGCCGGCCAGGTGGCCGACGAGGACGGCCGGGGCCGAGCTGGCCACCGCCGGCATGCCGTGGTGCTCCGCGACCCACATTCGGTGGTAGCCGAGGGACTCGACGACGCGGGCCAGGCGGGTGGTGTCAGCGAGGGCGTCGGCGGGGGTGGCGCCCTTGGCCACGGTGGCCAGGTCGAGCACGGACAGGGTGGTCATGACCAGGTCAACACCGTGTCGGGGCCGATCCTTCCGCCATCCCGCTCACTCCCTGGTGACGATCCCCTCGATCTTCTCGAGTGTCTTCTCGATGCTCTCGGCGGTCTGCTTGGCGACCGGCCCGAGTCGGAGCATCGCCCGCTGGTGGTCCTGGCTGATGTCCCAGCTCTCGCGGACCAGTGTCCCGCCCTCGACCGGCTCGAGCTCGTAGCGCCAGATGCGGCCACCCACGAACCTGCCGATGAACCCGGTGAAGCGGGTCTGCCAGGCGATCCGGCGGTCCTCCTCGTACTCGATGACGGTGTTGACCGTCGAGTAGCCGATCCCCATCTTCATGGACATCCCGAAGGTGGACCCGAGGCTCAATTTCTGCGGCGCACCGGCCTTGACGTCGCGGACCAGTCCCGACCCGTCGATCTCGTGGTGCCGGGCTGCGTCGGCCACCAGCGAGAAGATGGCCGCCGGGCCGGCCGGGATGCACCGTTCCACCGAAACGACATTGCCCTCCATGAGGTCCTCCACTCGCTCGTCGTCGATCACCCCTCCGCAGCGTCGAGCCTACGCCCCGGTCACGGGCGTGACACCGGGCTGGCATCATCGGTGCGTGCCGACGACCCCGCTGACCGCCGCCGTGTCGCAGCTGGCCGCGAGCGACCCGGTGCTGGCCGGCCTGATCGAGCGGCACGGCCCGCCGCCGGCCCGCCGGCGTGTGCCGACCGCCCGCCGCTTCGACCACCTGGCCGGCAACATCGTCTACCAACAGTTGGCCGGCCGGGCCGCCGCCTCCATCCACGCCCGGATGGTCGAGGCGCTGGGCGGCGAGGTGACCGCCGCGCGCGTGCTGGCCACCCCGGCGCCGGTCCTGCGGAGCTGCGGGCTGAGCGGCTCGAAGACGACCTCGCTCCTCGACCTGGCCGACAAGGTGGCTTCCGGCGAGGTGGCGCTCGACCGGATCGGCCGGCTGTCGGACGAGGAGGTGGTCGCCCATCTGACCGTGGTGCGGGGCATCGGGCCGTGGACGGCCCAGATGTTCCTGATCAGCACGCTGTGCCGCCTCGACGTGTGGCCGATCGGTGACTACGGGATCCGGGCCGGCTACGCCAAGGCGTGGTCGCTCGACGACATCCCGGACCCGAAGGCCCTCGACGGACTGGGCGAGCCCTTCCGTCCTTACCGCAGCCTGGTCGCCTGGTACTGCTGGCGGGCCGCCGACGACCAGGAGCAGGTGTAGGAGTTCCCGGGCGGTGTCAGTCGCCGGCCTGCAGGGCCCGACAGATGTCGGCGAAGTGGCCGGGGTCGGGACGGCGGGTGCACTCCAGGCTGACCGTGTCGGCGATGCCGTCGACCTTGGCCCGGATGCGGCCGGCGATCTCGTCGCGCCGCCCCACGATGGCGATCGACTCGACCATCTCGTCGGTGACCAGCTCGGCCATGTCGTCCCACCGCCCCTGTTTGGACAGCGCGTTCAGCCGGGGGTGGAGCCCGTCCCACCCGTTGCACTCGAGGACCCGGGCGTAGGCCGGGGTCGACCCGTAGAAGGCGAGCTGGCCCCGCACGGTGGCGATGGCGGCGTCGAGCTCCGCCCCGGTGTCGCCGGTGGCGATCATGGCCACTACCGCCACCTCGAGGTCGGACCGGTCCCTCCCGGCGGAGCGCAGTCCTTCGTCGAGGGCGGGCAGGGTGAGCTGCACGAGCGACTCCCGGGTGGCGAACGGATGGACGAGGATGCCGTCCCCGACCTCGGCGGCCACCCGGGTGAGGTGGGGGCCGACCGCCCCCAGGAGGACCTGTGGCCGCCCGAACGGTGCGGGGCCCGGTTCGAATGCCGGGGGCATGAGGGTGTGGGTGTAGAACTCGCCGCGGAAGTCGAGCGGGGCGATGCCGTCCCACGCGTCCCAGATGGCCCGGATGGCCAGGACCATCTCGCGGAGCCGGGCCGCCGGTCGGGACCACGGCATCGAGTACCGCCGCTCGATGTGGGGCCGCACCTGGGTCCCGAGCCCCAGGGTGAACCGTCCGGCCGAGGTGTCCTGCAGGTCCCGCCCCACGGTGGCCAGCAGCATGGGGGTGCGGGCGAAGGCGATGGCGATGGCCGTGCCCAGCCGCAGGGTGGTGGTGCGGTCGGCCGCCAGCACCAGGGGGAGGAACGGGTCGTGTCGGGTCTCGTAGGTGCACGCACCGTCGAAGCCGGCCGCTTCGAGCTCGGCGAACAGCTCCCCGGCCGAGGCCAGCTCCGGCACCGGGACGGTGGTGATGACCTGCACGCCCGACCTCAGCCCGTGTAACCGGCGGTCAGGGTGGTGAACAGGCCGTCGGCCTGGACGATGCCGCTGCACGTGTCGCCGGCCGGGGTCCCCGAGGGGCACGACCGGTCGCGGTTGACGGCCCAGAAGGTGAGCCGGGCCAGGTGGTGCGCCTCGGCATAGGCGAGCATGGTCCGGTAATCGGCCGCGCTGACCGTCTCGTCGGCTTCGTCGGTCCGCCCGTTCATGGACGAGATGCCCATGTGGGCGTAGGCCGTGGCCGAGTCCATGCCGGAGACGGACATCAGGTCGGCGTGGAGCCCTTCGGCGGCGGCCACGCTGGTGGCACCCATGTCCGGCTCGGGCACCCCGAAGTCGAAGGGCATGACCGTCCAGGCGTAGGGGACGAACCCGACCGCCGCGGCGTCGGTCAACAGGCTGGTGCCGGTGGCGTCGGGACCGATCGGCGTGGTCCCGAAGGTGACGCTGATCTCCACCGCCGGGTCGGCCAACTGGACGAGGTGGAGGGCGGTCACCACGCGGAGCCGGCTGGTGCGGTTCGTGAATTCGCCGTGCTCGATGTCGACATCGATGGCGTGGAGCCCGTAGGCGTCGATCACCTGCTCGTAGGCACCGGCCAAGGCGGCGGCGGATCTGCAGGCCGTCCCGAGCTTGCGGCCCGACCAACCGCCGAACGACACCGACACGTCGCCTCCCGCCGCCCGGATGGCGGCGATGGATGACGCGTCGCTCCCCCCGAGGAGCGGGCGCTTCCCGTCCCACGTCGGCACGCAGCCGTGCCCGGCGAGCACGAAGGCCAGGGTGAAGGCGCGAATCCCGGTGGTCGACATGACGGCGACGGGCACGGGCGGGCTCCCCCAGCCGAGGTAGAGGTAGGGGGCGGCCCGGCTCACCGGGACAGGGGTGGCTCCGGCCGGCCCGGAGGGGACGGCCGCCGAGGTCAGTGCGCCGAGGGCGAGGGTGACCGACGCCATGCGTCGCAGCGACCACCGTGGCGTCCGTGCTCCTCCGGGTCGACTGTCGGTCATCTGCGGTGCCTCCGGTGGGGGCGGGTCCCCGACCTCCGCAGAACCTACCCGTGCGGGACGGGCGACCGCCGTGTCGCAATCCCGCTAGTCAGGTGACCCCCCGTCCGTCAGACTGGCCGGGTGCACGACGATCCGGACCGCTGCTACCTGGCTGTGCAGTCGCGCGATCCGCGGTTCGACGGGTGGTTCGTGACCGCCGTCACCTCGACGGGGATCTACTGCCGGCCGAGCTGCCCGGCCCGCACACCGTTCCGGCCCAACGTCCGGTTCCTCCCCACCGCGGCGGCCGCCCAGCGGGCCGGATTCCGGGCGTGCAAGCGCTGCCGGCCCGATGCCACCCCGGGGTCGCCCGAGTGGGACGTGCGGGCCGACGTGGTCGGTCGGGCCATGCGCCTGATCGCCGACGGCACCATCGACCGCTCGGGGGTGCCCGGACTGGCCGCCGAGCTCGGCTACAGCATCCGCCAGCTCGAGCGCCTGCTGCTGGCCGAGGTCGGCGCCGGTCCGGTGGCCCTGGCCCGGGCCCAACGGGCCCAGACGGCGCGGATCCTGATAGAGACGACGTCCCTGCCCATGGCCGAGGTGGCCTTCGGCGCCGGCTTCGCCAGCATCCGCCAGTTCAACGACACCGTCCGGTCGGTGTTCGGCGTCCCGCCCACCGCGCTCCGGGTCCGGCGGGGCGGTCGCCCCCGGCCGGCCGACGCCATTCCGGGGGCACTGACGGTCCGCCTCCCGTTCCGGCGGCCGCTCACCCCGGACAACCTCTTCGGGCACCTGGCTGCCACAGCGGTGCCCGGGGTGGAGGAGGTCGTGGGCTCCACGTACCGCCGCACCCTGCGCCTCGCCCACGGTCCGGGCGTGGTGGCCCTGACCCCGACCCCGGACCACATCGTCTGCCGTGTCGACCTCGCCGACGTGGCCGACCTGACCACGGCCGTGGCGAGGTGCCGCCGCTTGCTCGACCTCGACGCCGACCCCGAGGCGGTCGACCGGATCCTGGGCGGCGATCCCGAGCTGGCACCGCTGGTGGCCAGGGCCCCGGGCCGGCGGGTGCCCCGCACCGTGGACGGGCCCGAGTTGGCCGTCCGGGCGGTGCTCGGCCAGCAGGTGTCGACGGCCGCGGCCCGCACGGCCGCCGCCGCCCTGGTGGCCGCCCACGGCGAATGGATCGACGACGCCGGCGGCGGGCTCACCCACCTCTTCCCGTCCCCCGGGCAGCTGGTCGGTGCCGCTCCCGCGCTGGCCGGCGGAAGGGGCCGGACGCTCGCCGCCCTGGTGGACGCCCTGGACACGGGGCGCCTCGACATCGGACCCGGCTGCGACCGTACGGAGGCCCGCAGCGTCCTCGCCGCGCTGCCCGGCGTCGGCCCGTGGACGGTCGAGATGGTGGCCATGCGGGGACTCGGCGATCCGGACGCCTTCTGCGAGGGGGACCTCGGCGTCCGCCGGGCGGCCGCGGGCCTCGGCCTGCCGTCGACCCCGGCGGCGCTACGGTCCCGATCCGAGCGGTGGGGTCCGTGGCGGGCCTACGCCGTCCAGTACCTGTGGGCCACCTCCGACCATCCCGTCAACGCGTGGCCGCCGCCGACGGCCTCCCCCGTACGAACCGATCCACGAACCGCCAAGGAGCCGATCCATGCCTGAGCCCACCGACACCACCCTGGTCACCACCGTCGACAGCCCGATCGGGCCGCTCACCCTGATGGCGCGGGGCGGGCGCCTCACCCACCTGGTCATGGAGGACCAGGCCCACGCCACGACGGCGCCACCCGGCAGCGTCCGCGACGACGACGCGTTCGCCGAGGTGTCGGGTCAACTCGACGAGTACTTCGCCGGCCGGCGCACGTCGTTCGACGTGGCGATGACCCTCGAGGGCACCGACTTCCAGCGTCGGGTGTGGGCGGAGCTGTGCGCCATCCCCTACGGCGAGACCATCAGCTACGGCGAGCTGGCCCGCCGGGTCGGGAACCCGAAGGCGTCCCGGGCCGTCGGATCGGCCAATGGCCGCAACCCGGTGGCCGTCATCGTGCCCTGTCACCGGGTCATCGCCGGCGACGGCTCCCTCGGCGGGTACGGCGGCGGACTGGACCGCAAGGTCCGCCTGCTGGAGTTGGAGCAGGCCCGCACCGGCTGAGGCCGGGACCGGCCGGCTCCCGTGCGGGCCGCCGTAGTGTTGGCCCCGATGCACGACGACCTCGATCCCCGTCCCCGCTCCCACGACGGACACACCACCGGCGGCACGGTGGCGGTCATCGTCGTCGACCACGGCACGCGGCGGACCGGGGCCAACGAGGGATTCGAGGCGTTCGTGCGGGCGTCGGCCGACCTCATGCCGTACCCGATCGTGGAGCCGGCCCACATGGAGCTGGCCGAGCCGTCGATCGCCACCGCCTTCGGCCGCTGCGTGGCGGCCGGGGCCACCGCCGTCGCCATCGCTCCCTACTTCCTCGGACCAGGCAACCACTGGGACCGTGACATTCCGGACCTGGCCGAGGCCGCCGCAGCCGGTCACCCCGGCGTGCGCTGGCTGGTGGCCGCCCCGCTCGGCCCCGACCCGCAGCTGCTCGTCCTCGTCGAGCAGCGGGTCGCCCACTGCCTGGCCCACGTGGCCGGCCGGGCCGACGAGTGCACCACCTGCGCCGGGACCGGCCGGTGCACCCTCCGGTGAGCGACGGCCCGGGCCCTACCGTCCGGGAACTACCGGGCGGCCGCCGAAGTGCCCTGGGTCAGCTGCTGCAGCGGTCGCCGAGCCAGGGTTGCTGGCCGTCGAGCGCGTAGAGGGCGACGGCCACCGTGTCCTGCTCGGGCTTGGAGGCGTGGTTCGGTGGCACGCCGACCAGGAGCCCGAGGCCGGCCGCCGAGGCGGCCGAGTCCCACGTCGGCTGGCTGAACTGGAAAGCTCCCATGTAGAGGCCGTTGGGCGAGACGATGCCGTAGTTCCCACCTGACTCGGCCTGGATGACGCAGGTGAGGAAGGGGTTGAGCGCCGGGTCGGGCAGGTTCGGGTAGGGGTCGCCGTTGGTCGGGCCGGACGACACGGTGGACGGGGGCGTCGTGGCCGGAATGGTGGCCGGCGTGTTCGTCGCCACCGAAGACAGCGGGGTCGAGGCCTTCGGGGTCCGGGCCACGGCCGTCGCCGCTGTCCGGGCCTGGGCCGTCTGCTGGGCGGCCACGGCGTTGGCCAGCTGCCCGGTCAGGCCCGCCTGCTCGCTGCGCAGCGCGGCTGCTGCGGCGTCGGCCTGGCCGAGGTCGGCGGCCTGGCGGGCCTGGTCGGCGCGGTCCTGGCTCTGACGGGCCTGCAGGGCGGCCTGCCGGGACTGGAGGGCGTGCTGGGCGGTGTGGAGCTGGGCCATCTCGGCTGTGATGTTGCCTACGGCCAGGCTGGCGTACTCACTGGCCGCCTGGGCCCGGGCCGTGCCCCCGCCGAACAGCGCGGTGTCCGTGCTCGACGAGTTGGCTCCCGAGTCGATGTAGGACAGGATCGCCTGGTTCTGGACGATGCGGAGGTGGTGGGCGATCGCCTGCTGGTCGGCGGCCAGCTGCTGGGTGATCTGGGCGATGGCCTGGGCGTCCTCCGCCACCTTGGCCGTCGCCACCGAGGTCTGCTGGCGGGCGGCGTCCACCTGGAGCTGCTCGAGGACCAGACGTTGGGCGACGGTGGCGGCCTGCGCCTGCAGGCTCGTGACGGTATCCGCGCCCGCCGGACGTGCCGCCGTCCCGAGGGGGAGGGCGGCGAGGAGGACGAGTGCGGGGAGGACGAAAGCCCGGAGTGTTCGACGGGCCGGCCCCGCCACGTCTGGCCCCGTCACCGGGGTCGAACTGGCGCGATACACGAGACGGCAAATTTACCGGCCGGCAACGGGGGGCGACAAGCCGGCCCGGAACCCCTGGTCAGGGGGTCGCGGCCGACCCCGGATGCCCGAAGTGCGAAACGTGACCTTCGGCCCTGCCCGGCCAGGGGAGGCTGCCGTAGGTTCACCTCGGAGGCACGGGAGGAGGTCCGATGGCCGGCAACGACGACCGATTCATGCGCAATACCGACGCCCTCGCCTGGAACATGGAGCGCGACCCGGGGCTCCGGTCGACGATCGTCGGGACCACCTGGCTCGGCTCCCGACCCGACTTCGAGGTCCTGTCCGCCCGTCTCGAGCAGGTCACCCGGGTGGTCCCACGATTCCGCCAGCGGCCGGTCCGGCCGTCGGGCGTCTTCACCACCCCCCGCTGGATCGACTGCGACCTGGATCTTTCCCTGCACCTGAAGCGGATGGAGTCCCCCCATCCGCATACTGCCGCCACGGTCCTCGAGTTCGCCCGGTCGGAGGCGATGACCGAGTTCGAGCCGTCTCGCCCGCTGTGGGCCGCCACCCTCGTCGAGGGTCTGGAGGGCGACCGGGCCGCACTGGTGCTGAAGCTCCACCACTCGCTCACCGACGGACTGGGGGCCGTCCAACTGGGCATGCTGCTGTACGAGACGACGCCCGAACCCGGTCCGGTCGGGACGGCGGCCGCGCCGCACCAGGAGCCCGAGCCGAGCGGCACGGAGCTCACCCGGGAGGCCGTGACCCATTCACTGCGTCGCCTGGCGTGGACCGCCCGTGACGGTGTCGGCCGGGTGGTGCCGATGGCGACGGCCGCGGTCCGCCACCCGCTGCGCTCGACCCTCGACACCCTTTCCACGGCCAGTTCGCTCGCCCGCTTCGTCATGCCGGTCTCGGAGACCTTGTCGCCGATCATGACCGGTCGGGGCCTCGCCCGGCACCTCGACCTGATCGAGGTCGACCTGGCCGAGTTGAAGGCGGCCGGCGCGGCGCGAGGCACCTCCCTCAACGATGCCTTCGTGGCCTCGGTGACCGGCGGGCTGCGCCGCTACCACGAGCTGCACGACGCTCCGGTGCACGACCTCCGGGTCGCGATGCCCATCTCCCTGCGCCGCGATGACGACCCGATCGGTGGCAACCGGATCACTCTCGAGCGGTTCACCATCCCGGTGGGGGAGGCCGACCCGGGCGTGCGGATCCGGATGACCGCCTGGCAGTGCCGGGCCGCGCGCTACGAGGAGGCCGTCCCCCTGTCGGACGCGGTGGCCGGCCTCCTCAACCTGCTGCCGGCCGGCGTCATCGGGTCGATGCTCAAGCACGTCGACTTCGTGGCCAGCGACGTGCCGGGCGTCTCCGTCCCGCTCTTCCTGGCCGGGGCCCCGGTCACCGGGACCTACGCCTTCGGCCCCACCACAGGGGCGGCCCTCAACGTGACCCTGGTCTCCTACCTCGGGACCTGCTGCATCGGCTGCACCGTCGACACCGCCGCAGTCCCCGACCCCGACGTGCTGGTCGACTGTCTGCGTCAGGGGTTCGACGAGGTGCTCGCGCTGGGCGGCGTGCACCGGCCGGCCCGCTCACCACTTGCGGCGGACCCGCCCCGTGCCGCCGACGATCCCGTCCCTCCGGCACTGCGGGCGGTGCGCTGAGTCGGAGGGACGGTCCTCAGGCGTCGATCGGCGTGACGGGTGCCGTGTGGGCAGGGGTTCCGGCCACCGGGGCGACCACCCAGCGGAACGCCTGGCCGAGCAGGCGGGCCGACGGCCGCACGGCCAGGAGGTCCCCGGCCGGCACCGTGGGGAGCCGGAGCTGGCGACGGGCCCAGTCGGGCAGGACTCCCTGGGCGGCCCCGACCAGCAGGCCGTAGGTGGCGATCTCGTGGGGCCATCGGCCCACCCCCCGGAGCACGAAGTTACGGGCCGTGCGCGCCTCGGGTGTGAGCCGCAGCCGCGGCCGGACTTCGGCGAAGTAGGCGTCGAGTTCGGCCGTCGACCGGGGCACGTCCGCCGCCCCGAGGGCCACCGCCACCTTCGCCATCTGGGCGAGGTAGTCGTCGGCCTCCTGCCGGGAGGGGGTGACCGGGGCGTAGACCCGGGTGGCCTCGAGGAAGTGCGCTACCTCGGCGGCGTGCACCCAGGTCAGGAGGTCGGGGTCCGTGGCCGAGTAGGGGCGACCGTCAGAGGCCACGCCCCGCACCCGCAGGTGCACCCTGCGCACGCGCGCGATGGCCGCCTCGGCTTCGTCGACGGTGCCGAACGTGGTCGTCCCGAGGAACGAGGCCGTCCGTTCCAGGCGGCCGAGAGGGTCCTGGCGGTAGTTGGAGTGTTGGGCCACGCCGGCCATGGCCAGCGGGTGGAGCATCTGGAAGAGCAGGGCAGACAGCCCCCCGATGAGCATGGCCGGCAGGTCGCCGTGGATGCGTCGGACAACCGAATCCGGGGCGAAGTAGGCGAGGTCAGGGTCGAGGCAGGGCGGCGGCGGCTCCTGCGTCATGCCCATGGAGCGCCGGACCTGGACCAGCGCCTGGCCGCGCACGTGCTCGACCCCACCCTCGGCCAGCGCCCGGCCCAGGGCGTGCGCCTCGTGGATCTGCGCACGGGGGTCCATGCCCGTCGACCCTACCAACGGGCCTCGTCGGGACGACGGCGCCGGGGGAGGAACGGGCCGGCGGTGGGAGAGGAGGGGCGACCCGGAATTCGAGGACGCCGCACCGGTGGTACCAGATCTGATACCACTGCCCGCCCGTTCCCGATGTCCGCCGCCGAACCTTCCCCGCCGCGCCCCGCGCCGCAGCGCCGGCCCGGTGCCGGTCCGCCAGGCTCAACTCCCGCCCGCGGCCGCCAGTCGTGAGGCCCCGGACAACGGATCGGCGTCCAGGCCACCGGCTGCCGATACCAGCCGCCCCGGCGCCGGGTGTTCGAGCAGGTCGGGGCACCGCGCCCCACCACCAGCCAGCGCATCGGCGTCGGCCGCCCGCCCCAGGGCGATCACGTCGTCGAGCAGCACCCGGGCGTCCGGCCCCAGCAGCGAGAGGTCGTCCGACACCAGAGCCATGCCGCCGGACACCCCGACGGCATGGGCCCACGTGCGGGCCGCCGCCGCCGTGAGTCCGGTGTCCTCGGTCCGGAGCATCAGGCAGTCGGGGTCGTTGAGCCACAGCCGTCGGTGCATGAACGACCGGGTCAGCGTGTTGGTGAAGGCGTGGGCGGTGGCCGGCTGGATGCCGAGGTAGCCGGCCACCATCTCCTCGGCCGGGTCGAGCGACCACACCGGGGCCACGTCGGGGCCGATGCGGTTGGCATCGACGAGTCCCACCACGTTGGACAGCGGGACGCCGCACCCGAGGAGGAAGGCGTCGTCACCCGCCCCGCTGCGGAGCGCTGCGAACCCGGCCCGCACGCGCTCGGCCGGGGTCCGGGTGGGGTCGTGGTAGCCGCCGTCCACGCTGGGGGAGAAGGTGAAGTCCAGCTTCAGATAGGGGAAACCGGCGTCGACCACGGCGGCGGCCACCGCCTCGAGGTGCGCAGCGACCTCGGGATGGGTGGTGTCCAGGCCATACATGAATCCGTCCTCGCCCCCGCCCCACGGCGGGTTCCACCAGGTGCGCAGCGGCCCGACGTCGACCCCGTCCACCAGGTGGCGGGCGATCCAGTCGGGGTGCCGGCGGGCCACGGCCGAATCGGGGGAGGCCAGGAACGGAGCCAGCCACAGTCCCGGGGTCCGACCCGTCGCCCCGATCGATGCGGCCAGCCCGGCCAGGTCGGAGGGGAACCGGTCGTTGGTGTCCAGCCAGTCGCCGATGGCGGCCTGGTAGCCGTCGTCGATCTGGAACACGTCGAAGGGCCACCGGTCGGCGAGGGCGAGGTTGGCAGCGATGTCCTCCTCGCTGACGTCGTGGAAGTACTGATACCAGCTGCACCATCCGACCTGGAACGGCGCGGTGACCCGGGCGCCCCCGACCCGACCCGCCCGCCCGGCCCACTGCCCCAGCAGGAGGGATGCGTCGGCGGCGGTGCCGTCGGCGATGACCACCGGATGGAGGAGCCGGAGCCCACCCGGCGGGAGCTCGGCATCTCCGAGGTAGGACTCGACCCGCACCTCGGGGCCGTCGTCACCCGGGAGGAGGCGGAACGTGCCGTCGTGGTGGGCACCGCTGTCGAAGCCGAGCAGGACCGCGGCGTCGTCGGGCCCCCAGCCGTCGGCCAGTACGGTCACCCACTCGGAGCGGAGCTCGCCGGGCCGCGCCCGTCGCTGGTCGGCGTGGTGTACGGCCTGGAGGAAGGGGAAGTCGGCCCGCACCGAAGGGTCGACGTCCGCGCCGAGGACGGCCACCGACGAGGGCGACCACGACTGGTAGCCGTTGCGGAACATGCGGACGGGCCCGTGGGCTCCGGCCACGGCGTAGACGAGGGCCACCGAGCGGACGCGCACGGTGCTGTCGCCCCGGTTGGCCACCGACCAGTCGATGCCGGTGTCGTGGAGCTCCATGGTCACCTCGACCGGCCCCAGGCCGAACGCCCGGCCGGTCCCCTCGAGATCGCTGACCTCCACCCGGCTGCCGCCGGCGTCGGTCACTTCGGCCTCGAGTCGGAGCGGGAGTACGTGCACGCCGTCAACCGTAGAGGGGCCGGACGTCTGCTGCCCGGCCGACCTGGCTGTCGGCGGTCCCGGTGGAGGACGAACGTGCCGTCGTCACGATCGACCCGCAGACCGGATGGGGGCGGACGGTCACCTCCTCACCTCGGACGCAGCCGATCTCAGACCGAGGCGTGGGCGAGGACGCCGATGGTGACATCGGGGTCCAGCGCCAAGAGCTCCTCCTGGCCCGTGTCGTAACGCAGGACGACGTAAGGCGGCATGCCCCGTGATCCCCACGCGGACAGGACCCGGCACACGTAGCCACCCTCGGCATGGTCCCGCCCGGTCACCACCAGCCGGTCCCCGGTTTCGACGTGCATCCGCCACCTCCTGTCACACGGGCGCGTGTCGCGCTCTGGTCACTCTGGCGGACGGGAGCTCCGGCAACCAGGGCAGAAAGTCCCGTGGTGACGTGTGGAGGCAGCTGCGGCGGCGGGCTCGCCGCATGGTTGCCGGGGGGCTGGACCGATCGGGTCAGCGGCCCGGCGGCAGGTGGATCACGTAGACCGCGTGGGTGGTCGTCGACGCGTGCCGGTGCTCGGCCAGTGCGCGGTACTCGGGTGACTCCCACCATCCCGTCAGGGCCTCCTCGGAGTCGAACTCCAGGAGCACGGTCCGGCCCGCCGTATGGCTCCCCTCGAGGACGGCGGGGGCGTCGTCGTAGGTGAGGAACCGGCCACCGTGGTCCTTCAGGATCGGGAAGAACCCCTGTTCGTAGAGGCGGTAACGCTCGGGATCGTCGACGGTGAAGTGGGCGATGAAGCGGACGGTGCCAGGTTCAGCCATGGTGCGGAGTCCTCTCGGGTGACGGTCGGTCGGGGAACAGTGCTGCGAAGGTCGTGTCGACGCCGGTCGCCAGGCCGGCGTGGCCGAGTCGGGCCAGGACCAGCAGACCCTCGAAGGACGCCAGGAGGCCGGAGGCGACTGCACCGACGTCGGCCCCGGAGGTGAGGCGGCCATCGTCAGCCGCCCGGCGGACGGTCCGGGCGAACGCCTGGTCGATCATGTCGAGGCCGCGTCGGACCGACCGGCGGACGGCGGGTTCGTCGAGGATGTCCTGGCCGGCGGCGGTGGTCAGCAGACAGCCGCGCGGTCGCTCCTCGCCGGGCATCGGAGCCAGGACGGTGAGGAAGAAGACCCGGAGGCCCTTCACCGGATCGGCGGCACCGTCGAGGTGGGTCCGGATCCGGCCGGCCACCACCGTGTCGACATAGCGGTCGACGGATCGGGCGATCAGGGCGGCCCGGCTGCCGAATCGCCGGTAGAGGGACGGGGCCTGGAGGTCGAGGGCGACCTCGAGGTCGCGGACGGTCGTGGCGTCACAGCCGTCCCGCCACAACAGGTCGCAGGCCCGGTCGAGCAGCTGGGCGTCGTCGTACTTGGTCGGGCGGGCCACGTTGCGTTCCTCGGGATCTGGACTCCGGTGAATAGTAGCACTTGCTACTAAACTCGGATCCATGAGCACCCAACCCCTGGCCAAGCGACTGGTGGCGGTCCACGGAAAGCGCATGGCGGTCCACGAGGCGGGGTCCGGCCCCGCCGTCGTGTTCCTCCACGGCAACCCGACGTCGTCCTACCTGTGGCGCGATGTGATCCCGCACGTGGCCGACCGGGCCAGGTGCATCGCCCCCGACCTCATCGGCCAGGGGGACTCGGACAAGCTCGACGACCCCGGTCCCGGGTCCTACGGGTTTCTCGAGCACCGCCGTTTCCTCGACGGGCTCCTCGACCAGGTCGTTCCCGAGGGGCCCGTGACCCTGGTGGTCCACGACTGGGGCTCGGGACTCGGGTTCGACTGGGCCCGTCGCCATCCCGATCGGGTGGCCGGCATCGCCTACATGGAGGCCGTCGTGATGCCGATCAGCTGGGACGACTGGCCGGAGTCGGCGCGAGGCATCTTTCAGGCGATGCGTTCTCCGGCCGGCGAGGACCTGGTCCTCGAGAGGAACCTCTTCGTCGAGGCGATCCTCCCCGCGTCGATCCTGCGGACGCTCGAGCCGGCCGAGCTCGACGAGTACCGCCGGCCGTTCGCTGCGCCGGGCGAGGACCGGAGGCCCACCCTCAGCTGGCCCCGGCAGATCCCCGTCGAGGGCGAGCCGGCCGCGGTGGTGGAGATCGTGCAGGACTACGCCGACTGGCTGGCCTCCTCCGAGGTCCCCAAGTTGTTCGTCAACGCCGAACCCGGTTCGATCCTGGTGGGCAGGCAGCGCGAGTTCTGCCGGTCGTGGCCGAACCAGCACGAGGTGACGGTCCCCGGGCTCCACTTCATCCAGGAGGACAGCGCCGACCCCATCGGCCGTGCCTTGGCCGCCTGGCTGGACGAGCACATCCTCGCCTGACGGGCCGGCCCGTCCCCCCCTCGGGGGGGAAGTTCAGGAGGGGACGACCGGGGACACCAGGGTGCGCGCCTCATGGTCGGGGCTCGGGTGGGCGACGGCCGAGTTGCGACCCTCGGCGATCAGCCGCCGGTGGGCCTCGTCCCAGGTGGGCAGCTCCTCGGTGTCCTGCTCCCAGTTGGCGACGTGGGCCTCGTCGCACCACTCGCGGAGCTCCGGCATGACGTCGCCGTGGGGACCCGAGGTCATGTAGGCCCGCATGGCGGCGCGGTCGGTCCAGACGGTCCTGGTCCAGAACGTGTTGTTCGGTTCGGCCAGCAGGTCCATGGCCAGCTGGCCCGGTGCGCCGGTCGCCTGGGCGAAGACCGCGGGCAAGACCACGTTGAAGGCGTCGAGCTGCTCGTCGCCGCGGATACGGAGCCGGGTGATGGAGACGAAGGGCATGGGTCATCCTCGCGCTCAGTGCCGGTGCCACGCCCGGGGAGCGTTCCGGTGGAACGCTCTACGAGGCCAGGACGACGACCACGGTCTGCAGGGCGATCTTGTCGTCCTTGACAACGAGGGTGTCGCTGCCGAACTCGATGCCGTCCGCCGTCCAGGTCACGTAGTAGGCGTCTCCCTCGACGAAGGCGGCGGTCTCGGTGAAGCCGGGCATGCCTGCCGAGGCCTCGAAGAACGGGCGGATGGCCTCCCGACCCTTGAAGACGCCGCCGAGGTTGATGATGAACACCGACTCGTCGGTGTAGTCCTCCATGGTCTTGTCGATGTCACCGCCCTGCAGCGCGGCCATGTGTCGTTCGACCACCGTACGGGTCTCGTCTGCGGACATGGGTCCCCCTTCGTCATCGGGGTGTGCGTGGACGACCCCCGGTCGGAGCGGCCATTGTGCCCCAGTTGGATCGACGTGACGTCCCGAGCACGTCCGGCACCGACCGGGTGGTGGATCTATGGGACCCGCCATGGCCGCGTGTCGCCCTCACGATCGCCCTGTTCCAGCCGGAATGACCTCCTCCCAGCCGCTGACACCACCTGTTGCGAAGCCGGGATAGCTTAGGCGAAGGGGTCGCCGGCCCCGGCCGCGGCCATAATGACCCGATGCCCGACCACGCCGCCCACCGCCGACGCCGTCCCAGTCGGCAGGTCCGGCTGGCGACGACGGTCGCCGTGTTCGTGCTGGTCGTGGCGATGATCGCCCTGGTGGTGACCCACGGCTCGGGCCCTTCGAAGAAGGCCTCGGCGACACCGAAGCCGACGGTGGCCACCACCACGACGTCGACGACGTCTCCGTTCCACCACGTCCCGCCCGGCCCGCCGACCGATCAGCGGACGATGTCGTTGCTGACGACCATCGCCGGCCCGATCTCCCCGAAGTCGGTCGATGCCTCGGATACCGGCCTCGTGTTCGCCCAGAACATGATGTACCGGCACTCGATGACCGTCTACAACTCGGCCGGCACCCTGGTGACGACCATCCCCGACACCGTCAACCTGGGAGCGTTGGGTGTTCCCGGCGGGGCGACCGTGCAGGGCGCGCCGGTCGAGGCGGCGTTCACCCCCGACGCCCGCTACGTCTACGTGTCGAACTACTCGATGTACGGGCCGGGCCAGGGACCCGAGGGGAGCGACACGTGCACCCCCTCCTCCGCCCAGGCCGCCGGCGACACGCCGAGTTACGTGTACCGCGTCGACACCAAGACCCTGGCCATCGACGAGGTCATCCAGGTCGGCATGGTGCCGAAGTACGTGGCCGTCACGCCCGACGGCAAGTACGTCCTGGTCACCGACTGGTGTTCGTGGGACCTGCGGATCATCGACGCGGCCTCCGCCAAGGTCATCGCCACCCTGCCCCTGAACGGCTCCTACCCCCGGGGTATCGCCGTCACCCCGGACTCGAAGACCGCCTACGTGGCCATCATGGGCGGCAGCAACGTCGAGAAGGTCGACCTGACCACGCTGACCGTCGCCAACTCGTTCTACGTGGGCTCGAACCCCCGCCACGTCGTCATGGATCCGGCCGGCGGCTTCATCTACGTCTCGCTCAACTCGCCGGGCGAGGTGGTCAAGGTCGACCTCTCGAACGACGCGGTGGTGGCCAGTGCCCACACCGGTCAGGAGTGCCGCTCGCTGGCCGTCTCCACCGACGGCCGTTCGCTGTACGTCGTGAACTACCAGTCCGACACGATCTCCAAACTCCGTGCCTCGGACCTGGGCGTGCTCCAGACCATCCCGACGGGCGTGCACCCGATCGGCATCACGTACGACGCGACGACCGGGAACGTCTGGGTCGCCGTCTACACGGGCCAGATCCTGGTCTTCGCCGACAAGTAGCCGGAGTACGCACCGAGTGACCCCCAGCTACGACGACCCGGGGCGGGGCCGGCGGCCACGTCCGGGCCCGGCCTCCATGGAGGCCGTCTACCGCCGGCGCCGGCTGACGGCGGCCGGGGTCGGCCTCGTAGCCCTGGTCGGCCTCGTCGTACTGCTGGGTGACGTGTTCGGCGGGTCGTCCGGCTCCTCGCCGGCCAAGGCGGCGGCCCCGTCGACCACCATGACAGTGCCTCCGACCACCACGACCACGACCCCGCCTCCCACCACCACCACGACCGACCCCGGGCTCCTGCCGCCGACGTCCGACGAGCCCCCGACCGACGTGGCCTCGGTCTCCAGCCGGATGGCCCCCCTGTGGACGGCCATCCGTACCGACAGCCTCCCGGCCGGCATGACGGTCTTCTTCCCGGAGTCGGCGTACCTGAGGATGAAGAACGGCGTGCTGTCGGACCCCCCCGGCGACTACCGGAACCGCCTCATCGCCCTCTACGGCATGGATCTCGGCACCTATCAGGCGGCGCTCGGCGCCCCGCCCGCATCGGCCGAGCTCGTCAGTTTCGAGGTCGACCCCTCGCTGGCCCACTGGGTACCGCCCGGCGCCTGCGCCAACACCATCGGCTACTGGCACTGGCCGAACATCCGCATCGCCTACTCCTCGGGTGGGACGGTGGCCTCGTTCGCGGTGTTCTCCGTGATCTCCTGGCGGGGCGTCTGGTACGTGGTCCACCTCGGCCCCGTGCCGCGCACGTCGGGCTCGGGCCTGCTCGACCTCCCGGCTGCGGGTCCGGGCACGCCCGGGCCCGGCGGGGGTTGCTGAGCGCCCGCACGGTGTCGGGCGCGGCGTGGGGCGAAGAATCCGATTGAGTTCTGTGCGATCCGGGTTTACCTTGGATTGCGGGGCCCGAGCGGGGAGGTACCTGTGTCGTTCATCCAGGTCATCGAGATGGTCACCACCCGTCCCGACGAGGTCGAGGCGATGGTCGACGAGTGGCGCGCTGCGACGGACGGGCGCAGGACGGCCCGGCGGGGCACCTTCACCCAGGATCGTGACCGTCCGAACACGTACGTCCAGATCGTCGAGTTCCCCTCCTACGAGGACGCGATGGCCAACTCTGCACTGCCCGAGACGGCAGGATTCGCAGAGCGGTTGGCCGGGCTGTGCGACGGGCCGATGGCGTTCCGCAATCTCGACGTGAAGCGCGTCGACGAGATGTGACCACGGGACAACAACGGAAGAGGAGGCTCCAATGGGCCGGAAAGTAGCTGACTGTCGGGATTTCCCGAGCGACAACAACTGCACGCTCACCATCTCGGGGGAGGAGGACGAGGTCGTCGCCGCGGCCACGCAGCATGCGGTCTCGACGCACGGGCACGAGGACACCGCCGAGGTCCGTGACTGGCTGCGTCAGAACCTGAAGGACGAGGTCCTGGCGTAGGGACCCTGATCCGGATCTCACACCTCAGGGGCGTCCAGGTACGGCGGATTGGCCACCAGGAGTTGATCACGGGCCGACGTCCCCAGCGCACGACCGACGGTACCGAGGTCGCCGTCGAACGCGCCGGACCGGATGGCCGACGCCAGTGACGCATCCCCCTCGAAGCCCAGATCGGCGAGGCGGTCGGCGTGGGCCCGGGCGATCCCGGGACCGAGCCGCAGTTCGCGCTCGACCATGAGGAGGACGTTGCGGGCGACCCGGTCGTCGAACGCCGCCCTCCCTCCGCCCCGGTCCATCGAAGCCTCGAGGTGCTCACGGACCGCCTCCACGAGTTCCGGAGCGGTCGGGTGACCGAACGGCTCGACGACCGGCGGGGGGCCCGGGTCGACGTCCGAACCATCTGCGTCGTCCGGGGTGAGGTCCAGAAGCAGCAGGAGGTCCCACTCGCTCTCGCACACCCGTCGGCCGATCGCCGCCAGCTCGACCGACCGGGTGGATCCGCCCAGGTGGGTGGCGGCCTGCAGGGCGCAGATCACCGCCCATTTGACCGCGGCGT
>DATCCR010000189.1:0-8219 GCA_036511155.1 Acidimicrobiales bacterium | reverse complement strand
ACTCTGGTCGGTGCCGGTGCCGCAGGCGGCGGTGCCGCGCCGATGGCCACCTGGCCCCCGGCCCCCCAGCCTGGTTACGGGCCGCCACCCGCCTACCCGGGCCAGCCGGTGCCGCCCCCGTACCCGGGCACCTACCCCGAGGCCGGCTACCCGCAGCAGACCTGGCCGGCCCAGCCGCAGGGCTACCCGCATCCCCAGCAGCCCGCGTACCCGCGGGCCCCGGCCTACCCGGCGCCCACTGACTATCCGGCCCCACAGGCCCCACCTGCCCCACCTGCCCCGGTGGCACCGCCTGCACCCGAGGCGCCAGCCGCCCCGACCCCTCCGACCACCGACCACGGCGGACAGGAGCCGGACCACGGCGCGTGAGTCGGCCATCCCGTCGACGACGAGGAATCAACGTCCGCACCGGGTCGATCTCAGCCAGGCGCTGACGTCGTGACCGACGACGCCATCGACGGCGGCCGGGCCGATAATGGCGACGGTGCCCAGCCGTTCAGTTCGCAGCTCCAGGCCTGGCTGGATAGTGACTCGCCGAAGACGCTCGGCAACCTCACCGAGGTCTTTGCCGAGAAGGCGTTCGCCGTGACGATCCTCGTCTTGATGTTCGTCCCGGCGTTGCCTGCCCCGACCGGCGGCGTCACCCACGTGTTCGAGGTGATCACGGTACTGCTGGCGGCCCAGATGGTGGTCGGTCGGACCACCATCTGGATACCCAGGCGGTGGTCCGAACGAGAACTCGGCGCCATCACCACGGGCAAGGCTGTGCCGTTCATGGTCCGACGGATCCGTTGGTTCGAGCGGTTCTCGCGGCCACGGGGGGCTGCGCTCTTCCACCGACGCTGGTTCGTGAGTGTGCTCGGCCTCATCCTCGCCGGCCTCGCCGCCGGAGCGGCGCTGGCCCCGCCGTTCTCCGGGCTCGACACCCTCCCGTCTCTCGGCGCCGTGGCCGTGGCGCTGGCGATGATCGTGGAGGATGTCGTCGTCCTCGGCATCGGCATCGTCATCGGCGCGGGCGGCGTCGTCCTGGCCCTGGCGGTGGGCGCCACCTTGTTCCACTTCATCGGAGGCCTCTTCTGAAGGCCGTGATCGGAGCACGGGGTGACCCGGGTCGTCCGTTCCGGGGATGCCCGCCCGACCTGCGACGTTCAGTCGTCGAGGACTCGCAGCACCTTGGGCACCCACGACGGCCATCCAGCAGTGCCCACGAGAACGCCGTCGCGGTAGCGGGCGACCTCCCGGTACGGGGTGGCAGCACGGGAGTTGTCGAAGATGTGGGCCGCATCGGCGAGGTCGAGGGCCTGGCGCACATGCCCCCACAACCGGGCGAACCGGTCGCGGACCTTCACCTCGGGTACGGCGTGCTCGCCGTGGCCGACCCGCTCGACCACCCGGGCTACGGCCAATTCGACGGGCACGGCCACCACATGGAGGGTGACCAGGTAGCCGGCGTCGCACGCGGTCCGCATCAGCTCGAGCCTGGACGGGTGGGAGAAGACCGTTTCCGTGGAGAACGAGACCCGCTCGGCAATGAGCGGGCTGCGCTGCTCGGCGGCCAGCGCCGAGGCCTCGTAGGCATGCCGTGCCTCTTCACCCGACCACCTGGCGGTGGCGAACCAGCGGCCGTGCCGCTGCAAGCCGACACGACGGGTGGGCCGCCGTGGCCGTCCACGACGTGGAGGACGCGAATGACGAGGGGTTTCCGGCCATGGCCAGCCCGATCACGAGGTGTCCCGAGCCACCGATCCACGGTCGTCCCATGTCCCGCTCCCGATCCTGTCGCCACGCCGGCGACCGCCGCCGTCCGGGCGCCTGCCGGGTCGCCGGAACGCAGGCGTCCGCCAGCGGCTCGCGCAACAGGATCGGCGTCGCGTCGACCATACGTCTTGCCGGCCGGAAGGGACCGCAGGGAGACCAGGGTGACCGTCGAGTCGTGCGGAGGCTCGTCGATGTGCTCCAATCTGCGCTGATGACCGACACGATCGACGACCCGAGACTCGAGGCGGCCACAGCGCTGCGCAAGCTGAACGACGCGTTCGTCGCCCACGACGCCGACGTCGACCTCCTCCGACGCATCGCCGAATTCTCCCGTGGGGCCATCGGCGAGCTACGGACCGGTGAGCGACGTGACCGGGCCGCTCTCCTCGCCGCCCATTTCGAGGAGGTGTTCGCCGGGGAAGACGAGGACGAGATCCGGCCGACCCCGGTCAACCCGATGACCGACCGGGCCGTCGGCGGCACCACCAACCCGATCTCCGCCGAGTTCGAGATGGAGATCGTCGGCGAGGAAGTCGTCGTGCGCACGATGCTCGGCACGGCCTACGAGGGGGCGCCCGGCCGCTCCCACGGCGGCATGGTGGCCGCCCTCTTCGACGACTTCACGGCCTTCGTCCTCCCGTTGGCCAAGACGGCCGCCTACACCGGCGAGCTCACCGTCCGGTTCCACCGGCCGGTGCCGGTCGAGTCCCCGCTCGAGTTCCGGGCCCGGATCGTGAGCCATGAGGGCCGCAAACTCCGGGTGACCGGCGAGTGCCTGGCGGAGGGCCAGGTGGTCGCTTCGACCGAGGTCCTCTTCATCACCATCGACTTCCAGAAGTTCGGGCAGTCCCTGACCCCGTCAGCCGGCTAGCGGTGCGGGTCCTGCTCACCGGAGGTACCGGCTTCGTCGGGTCCCATACGGTCGGTGCGCTCCAGCGCTCCGGGCATACCGTCCGCGTTCTGGCCCGAGATGCGTCCCGGGTCCCGGCGGTACTCGGGCCCCTCGGACTCGAGGCGGACGAGATCGCAGTGGGCGACATGACCGTGCAGGACTCGGTCGATGCCGCGCTGGAGGATTGCGACGCCGTCGTCCACTGCGCCGCCCAGATCGGTATCGGCGGTGGGCGCGGCCCCACGGGAACGGCCAACGTCGACGGTGCCCACGCGGTGGTCGGCGGTGCCGTCGCCCGTGGCATCGACCCGATCGTCTACACCTCGTCGATCACCGTGCACCTGCCCTGCCCCGATCCGGTCATCACGCCGGAGAGCCCCCTGGCCGAGCCGCTGTCGACCTACGGCGCCCAGAAGGCCTCGATCGACCGGTTCGTCCAGGACCTCCAGGCCGACGGGGCCCCGATCACCGTGCTCGTGGTCAGCGGCGTCTACGGGCCACACAGCCCACACCTCGACGGCAGCTTCGCGGCGCTGCTCGGCTCGCTGGAGGCCGGCATGGTCGCGCCTCCTGGCGGACTGGGGGTCGTCGACGTCCGCGACGTGGCCCAGGTCATCACGGCCGGCCTCGAGCCCGCACGAGGGCCCAGGCGCTACCTGGTGAGCGGCAACTATGTGACGTGGGAGGAGTGGACGGCGGTCCTGAGCGAGGCCGCCGGTCGGACCGTCCCGTTCCCCGAGGTATCGGCCGAGGTCATGATCGACCTGGGGAAGCGCTTCGACGAGCTGCGGGATGCCGGCCGGGAGGGACTGCCCCCGCTGTCGGTGGAGGCGGCCGTCGTCATGAACGCCGGCAAACCGGCGGACGACACGGCGACACTCCGGGATCTCGGGATCACCTACCGGCCCACGCTCGACACGTTCCAGGACACCCTGGCGTGGCTCCGGGCGACGGGACGACTCGGTGAGGAGAAGTGCACGCTCTAGGACGCAGCGATGCGGCGCCTAGTCGGCTCGACAGTTGCCGTGACGGTCTTCCTTCTTGCCCTCGGTGCGCTCGATCATGGAGTGATCGTGATGCGCGTTCCGGTCGATGATCCCGGAACCAGGCTTGCGGGGAGCGACGGCAGGGCGGACGAATTCTCGAGCCTCGGAGAAGCGTCGCGTTCCTGCGGATCCGGTGCCGGAAATGGATTCAAACCCGATACGAGGAGGTGGGTCACTGTCTCCGTTCGGCCAGGTAGCCATGAACTTCTCTGTGACATTCCTTGGCACTACGCCAAGAGGATGTTTGCCACTATCGCCGTTCGCTGGGAGAATCCGAACGAACACGTAAGGGAGTCGACATGACGGGAATCGAGACAACCACCACCCTCTCCATGGAAGAGGCGGAAGCAGCCATTCGCTCCGCTCTCGCAGAACGTGGTTTCGGGATCCTCACCGAGATCGATGTCGCGTCCAACCTTCGAGCGGCTCTCGGTGTCGAGCGGCCGGCACTCAAGATCCTCGGCTCGTGCAACCCGGTATTCGCCAATCGGGCGCTCGAGATCGACGAGGACGTGAGCCTCATGCTCCCGTGCAACGTGGTACTCACGGCGACCCAGGCTGGCACTCGCATCGCCATCGCCGACCCTCGTCTACTGATGACCGATCCGGAATTCCAGGAGCTTGCCCAAGAGGCGGCGGACATCCTGATCGCTGCGGTGTCGGCCGTACCCACCTCCTGATCGAGGAAGCATTTCGCTGGGGCCCAGAACGTTCTCGATCGGCTGCGTGCCCGGGTACTGAACCACCACAGGTCAGACGACCCACCGTCCTTGGCTGAACCAGCGATGCAATTTCGGGACACCGAGCACGTCCCGCCAAGCGGTGGCACCGACATGGCCCGCCGGACACCGGGTCACCGCCGGGTCAACCGCTCGCGAAGTTGCTCAAGCGTCGGGGATCCGGAAGGGCCTGCCGGGGTCTGGTAGACGCGGCACGTGAGTCCCACGGGGGCCGACTCGTCGAAGAACGCGTCGACGCCGTCGATCAAGACGCTCGGTGATCCCCGGAAGCCCGTCGCCTCGGCCTCTTCCGGGGTCGTGATCGTCTGTCGACCGATCTCGAGTCCCGGGATCTCCTCGGCAAGAAGTTCCAGGACTGCATCCATCCTCCTCCAATGGGGACATCCCTCGAAGTAGAGCAAGGTCACCTTCACGAATTCAGCCTAGGACTTGAGTCGGCGTCGATGCCCCCGTGGACAGGTCGCCGGCTCATGCATGCGCACGCTGCCGATCGCCGTTCACCAAGTCAACCGCCGGCTCAGGTGCCCGGGGCGCGGCGAGTGCGAACAAGACGCCACGAGCCGGCCCGAAGGTGAGGTGCTCACCGCCGAAGAATCCCCAGCCGACCATCCGGGCCATGTGGGAGATCGTCGTGCCGGCTCCTGTGACCGAAGCGGGCAGGGGCAACAGTACGAATGAACTCAGCACGAAGGCAGCGAGCCCGTAGAGTCCTCCGGCGGCATCGAACAGACGCCGAGGCCGGAGCCGCGCTCGGAATCCCATCCGGAACGGCAATGAGCAGATTGCACCGCGCTCGGCGCCACATTCGGAGCCAGCTCGACCGTTACCCCGACCTCGGAGGACACTGATCATGAGAGTGCGAGCCATCCGTCCTGAGGCGAAGGCGAGGCGGAGCAGCCTGCGTGGAGATCGCCCGAACCCTGCAGCGATACCTCGACGGCGAACTGGACGAGCCCGCTCGAGCTCGTGTCGCCGGCCACCTTGCCGTGTGCCGACCGTGTGGACTCGATGACCAGGCCGACCGCGACATCAAAGATGCCCTGGCGCGCCACGAAGGCGTAGCTGCCGAACCAATCGAGCGCCTTCGCCGCCGCCTTCGTGGCCGACCTACGATGACCGCTCGATCTTCGTAGAGAAGGTTCTCACGCACCATCTGACCTGGTGGGGCAGGTGAGGATCGAACTCACGACCGAGGGATTATGAGTCCCCTGCTCTGACCACTGAGCTACTGCCCCAGGTGCCACGACCCGGGCTCCGGCCACGGGGCACCTCGGGCAGGCAGCGTACCCTCACCCCCGTGTCAGGACCCTCATCGGAGGTGTGCGCTGACCGGTCGTCCCGGCCCGGGCAGCACCACGACCACCGTGGGCCCGTCGGCCGGAGGACGACCGAAGGTCGGGAAGCCGACCGCGGTGGTCGGCCGCGGATCGAGGCCTCGGGTCACGAGCTGGTAGGCCACACCGGTCTCGACGGCGAAGGTGAATGCATCCGGGGGCCCGTCCATCTGCAGGCGGAACGGGCCCGGTGGCGCCACCCGGGCGGCCGCTGCCGACGCCGAGTCCGTGGCCCGCACGGCGGGCCAGCCCGAGAGCGTGGGCGCCGTCCCGTCCATCCGGCCGAGGCCAGACGCCACGAGCCACAGCGACAGGACCACCAGCGCGGCGGCGGTCGGCCATCGGGCCCGGATGACGACCGTCGTCGCCACGTCGTCGGTCCCGACGCCACCCAGGCACCGGGCCAGGGCCAGTACCACCTCCCCGATCGCCCATGCGAGGGTGACCCACACGGCGAGGCCGACGGTCGCCAGCACCGCCCCCAGGTACCCGAGTACCAGGAACTGGGACATGGGGATCGACGCCACCGTCACCACGCCGCCGACGGCCAGCACCAGGGTCAGGACGGAGAGCACGGCCAGGGTGCGCCGTCCCGTCCGGGCCGCCACGGCACCGATCATCGCCAGCAGTACGAGGACCGCCAGGCCCCACCACTCGGGACCGCTCACCAGGCCGGCCACTCCGTAGAACTGGGCCAGCCCTCCCCCGGTCGGCAGCGGGTGCACCCAGTTCGGCGGCATCCGGGTGGCACCGCCCAGCGCACGGAACGCCCATGTCGTGCCGATGGATGACCCCGACCCGGCCGCCCGGGCCAGCAGGGTGAGGTTGCCCGGGCGATGGGTCAGCTCCTGGGCGAACGGAGCCGCCCACACCACCGCTCCCGCACCGAGCCCCGCAGCCAGCCATCCGAGGCCGTTTCCCGAGGCACGTCGCCGGGCGACCAGGCCGAGCACCGGGGCGGCCAGGCACAGGGCGACGGCAGGCGGCATGTAGGCGGCCTGGCACTGGACGACCACGCTGGCCACCACGACCGTGACCGGCCACCACCGCAGACGGCCGGTGGCCACCGCCAGCGCGGTGCAGAACGTCGCCACCAGGAAGATCACGGCGAACCACACGTTCCATACCGGGTCGAGGACCACCTCGGGCCGCACCAGGGCGAAGGCCAGGAAGCCTCCGGCCACCGTCGCCGCACCTCGCCAGCGCCCCACCGCCCATCCGGCTTCGATTGCCAGGGCCGCGGCCACTACGGCGGCCAGGACCGCCCCCCACAGTGCGCCCTGGGCCGGATCGATCCGCACCGGACCGGCGAGGATCCAGCTCTGCAACGGCCCCGGTCCGAATACGGCCCGGGATCCCACCGATACGGCCATCTGGTGACCGACCAGCGGAGAGCGCAGGGAGAAGACCTGAAAGCTCCGGAGCGCCAGGTCGGCGTTGTCGAACAGGGGGCGCCAGCCCTTCGCCAGCTCCACGATCCCGAAGACGACCAGTGGGAGCTCGACGACCAGGTGGCAGACCACCCGCAGCCATGAGTCCGAACGGTCGCGATGCCGGGCAGGCACGGCGTCCGGCACTCCGTCGGCACCCGCCGCCGGAGAGTCCAGGACTTCAGTCGTACTCGCCTCCACCGGGGCATTCTCCTCGCTGCGCCTGGCGTCGGCCAGCATGCGACCTGGCCGCGCCCGCAGCCCCCGTCTCGGTCCTAGGTCGACGGGACCCCCAGGCGCTGGGCGAGCAGCTCGGCGAAGCGGTCGGCGGCAAGCGGTTCCGTCTCGAAGAAGAACGCCGGCTCGGCGAGTTCGACCTCGAGCACCACGTCGGTGCCGTCGTCGAGGGTGACTACGTCGTACCGGGCGTAGAGCAGGGGTTCGACCACCCCGAATCGCTCGGCCACCAGGCGGTCCACGGCCTCCGAGGCCGCCTCGACCACAGCCCGCCGTGACGTCGTCAGCGCCTCGGGCACCAGCCGCTCTGTGTAGGTGCCCCCGACCAGGCCGCCCCCGAGGGCGAGCAGCGGCCCTTTACGGACCGAGTGGGACACCGCGCCACCGAACACCAACGTGCCGACTTCGCCCTCCGTGGCCACCGAGGCCACGGCCGGCTGCACGAGCACGGGGGTCCCCTCGTCGAGGATCTCGTGGGCCAAGGCTGCAGCTGCCGGATCGCCAGCGGCGAACCGGCCGGTCAGGCGGCTGCCGGCCGACACGACGGGCTTCACCACCACCTCGCCGTCCCGGTCGGCGAACGCGCGTCCGACGTCCTCCGGCGTGGCGCACACCGAAGTCGGGATCACCGGCACCCCGGCGGCCGCCAGGTCGTGCAGGTAGCGCTTGTCGAGGTTCCAGGCGATGACCGGGGCCGGGTTGTGGAGGGCGCCGAGGGCATCCACCCGATCGAGCCACGCCCGGAACATGTCGAGATGCTCGACGTAGTCCCACGCGGATCG
>DATCCR010000188.1:0-2824 GCA_036511155.1 Acidimicrobiales bacterium | reverse complement strand
CCTGAACGACGGCACGACCGCATCCACGAGGCCGGTCGATCCCCGTCTGATCAGCCGAGCCCGCGCCACCCGGAGCTACCTCTTCGGCGCAGTGGCCGTCGGCCTGGTGGGGACGGCCGCTCTGGTGGCCCAGGCCGTCCTGCTCGGCGCGGTGGTCGACCAGGTCCTCCTCCACCACGCCGACGTGGCCCGCACAGTGCCGCTGCTCGTGGGACTTGGCGCGGCCTTCGTCGTGCGCGCCGCCGCCGCGTGGGCTGGCGAGGTGGCCGCCCACCGCACGTCGGCCCGGGTGACCTCGGCGCTGCGGCGCCAGCTCCTGACCCGGGCCGTCGCCCTCGGTCCGTCGTGGCTGGCCGGCGAGCGGACGGGCGCGCTGACCGCGTCGGCCACCCAGGGCATCGACGCCCTCGACGCCTACTTCGCCCGCTACCTCCCGACCGCCGTCCTGGCCGCTCTGACCCCCGTGGTGCTGCTGGGCTGCGTGGCGGTGTCGGACTGGTTTTCAGCGGTGATTCTGGCCGTCACGGTGGCGGTCATCCCCCTGTTCATGGTGCTCCTCGGCCTCGAGGCCACCCGCAACGCCGACCGGCATTGGGCTCGTCTGACCGGACTGGCTGCCACCTTCTACGACCTGCTCCAGGGCCTCCCCACCCTGCGGGCCTTCGGGCGGGTCGACGATGGCCGCAGCACCCTCGAGCGGGCCGACGCCGAGCTCCGCACCGAGACGATGGCCACGCTCAAGGTGGCGTTCCTCTCCTCCCTCGCCCTGGAGACCCTGGCCTCGGTGGGCACCGCGCTGGTCGCACTGTTCCTGGGACTCCGCCTCCTGCACGGCACGCTCCCACTCGGCACCGCGCTGGCCATCCTGGTGCTGGCCCCCGAGGTCTACCTCCCACTCCGCCGGGCCGGTGCCGAGTTCCACGCCAGCGCCGAGGGCCGGGCCGCCGCGGCACGCATCCTCGACATCCTGGACGACGCCGACACCGCCGCTCGTCTCGACCACGGAGCGCCCGCCCCGGCCCGTCCCCTGCCCGACCCGCGGACCCACCCCCTGCGCCTCGACGGCGTGCGGGTGCGCCACCCGGGCCGGAGCCTGCCCGCGCTCGACGGGGTCGACCTCGTCCTCGAGCCCGGCGAGCACCTGGCCGTGGTGGGCGAGTCGGGCTCGGGTAAGTCGACCCTGCTGTCGGTGCTGCTCGGGTTCACCGAGACCGAGGCCGGAGACGTGTGGATCGGGGGTGAGCGACTCGTCGACTGCTCGGCACGGGCCTGGCGGCGTCAGGTGGCGTGGGTGCCCCAACGCCCGTCGCTCGTGCGGGGGACCTTCGAGGACAACCTCCGCCTCGGCAATCCGGACGCCACCGATGCCGAGGTAGCACGGGCCGTCGAGCGCTCCGGTCTCGACGGTCTGGTGGCACGGCTTCCGGACGGGCTGGCCACCCCGGTGGGCGAGGGCGGCCTGACCCTCAGCGCCGGCGAGCGCCAGCGCATCGCCATCGGCCGCGCTGTCCTGCGCGACGTGCCGGTCGTGCTGCTCGACGAGCCGACGGCCCACCTCGACGCGGCCAGAGAGGATGACGTGCGGGCCGCTCTCGAGCCCTGGCTAGAGGGTCGCACCGTGGTCGTGGCCGCTCACCGGGGCGGCCTGGTGGCCCGGGTCGACCGCGTCGTCAACATGGTGGCCGGACGCCCCGTGGTGCTCGTCCCGGAGGACGCGGGCCGATGACCGGCCCGGACGGGCGTACCCGTGGCCCACTCGCACGGGTGCTGCGCATCGGGGCCCCCGACGGCCGGCGGTTCGCACTCAGCACCGCCCTCGGCACTGCGGCGGCCCTGTGCACGGTGGGTCTGCTGGCCTGTTCCGGCGCCCTCATCGACAAGGCGGCCCTTCGCCCCCCGCTGTACACCCTGACCCTGCTCATGGCCGCTGTGCAGCTGCTGGCGCTGGCACGGGGGCCGCTGCGCTACGCCGAGCGCTTGGTGTCCCACGACGCCGCCCTCGGGGCGCTCGGACGGGTGCGCCTGTGGGTCTACGACCAGGTCGCCCCCCGATCGCCGGCCGGCGTGGCCGGCTGGAGGAACGGGGACCTTCTGGCTCGGGCCACCGCCGACGTCGATCTGCTCCAGGACGTCTACCTGCGCGGGGTGGCCCCACTGCTGGTGGCCGGCGTCACGGCCACGGTGACGGTGGTGGCGGTCACCCTCGTGCTCCCGGTGGGCGGGGCGGTGCTCGCCGTCTGCCTGCTGGGCGGGTGCGCGGCGGCCAGCGGGCTGGCCTGGGTGCGCCAGCGCCGCACCGGCCCGGGCGAGGGCGCCCTGCGGGGCGAGCTCGGGGCCGACGTGGTCGAACTGCTGGCGGCCGCCCCCGACCTGGTGGCCATGGACCGCGACGGCGAGTACCTGGAGCGGGCGCTGTCCTCCGACGCCGCGCTCGAGCGTCGGGCCCACCGAAGGGCGTGGTCCGACGGTGCGGTGGCCGCCCTGGTCGCCGCGAGCACCGGGGCGGCCGTCATCGGGCTCCTCGTCGTGTCGACCCAGGCCATCGCCGCCCACCGGCTCTCGGGGTTCATGATCGCCGTCCTGCCGCTGGCCGCCCTCGGGGCCTTCGAGGTGGTGGCCCCGGCGGCCGACGCCGTGGCCCGGCTGGCCGACCTCCGTGAGGCGGCCACCCGGCTGGTGGCGGTGGCCGACCTCCCGTCGCCGGTGCGCGACCCGGTCGCCCCGGCCCGGCTGCGCGAGGGGGCCGGCATCGGCTTCGAGGACGCCGTCCTCCGCTACGACGCGGACGGTCCGAGGATCCTGGACGGGCTGTCCCTCGAGGGGT
>DATCCR010000187.1:0-3724 GCA_036511155.1 Acidimicrobiales bacterium | reverse complement strand
CCTCGAAGGCGGACGCCGAGGCCATGGGCGCCTTGGCGTTCTTCGGCGACAAGTACGGCGAGAGGGTCCGAGTGGTGCGGGCCGGACCGCACTCGGTCGAACTGTGCGGAGGCACCCACGTGGGTGCCCTCGGGATGATCGGTCCCATCACCGTGGTGTCCGAGGAGTCCATCGGCTCCAACACCCGCCGCATCGAGGCGGTGACCGGCACCGGCTCCCTCGAGCGGATGGCCGAGCGCGAGCGCCTGCTCGACGAGGCAGCATCCTTACTGCGGACCGACCCGGAACATGTCAGCGAAGCCATCGAGCGACTGATGGAGCGTCAGAAGGCCGCCGAAAAGTCGCTCGAGCAGGCCCAGTCCCGCGAGATGGCCGCCGAGGCGGGCTCGTTGGTGGGCAGCGCCGTCGACGGGGCCGTGGTGGCCCGGCGCGACGGCCTCGTCCCCGACCAGCTGCGTGATCTGGCCCAATCCGTCCGCAGCCAGGGTGGTCTGCGGGTGGTCGTCCTCGGGGGCAGCCCCGACGGCACGAAGGCGTCGTTGGCCGTGTCGGCCGACGGGAGCGCAGCCCACGCCGGGGAGCTGGTCAAGCAGATCGCCCCCCTGCTGGGTGGCGGCGGCGGCGGCAAGCCCGAGCTGGCCGTGGCCGGTGGCAAGGACCCGTCCGGCATCGACCGGGCCCTCGACGAGGCACGCCGGCTGACCTCGGGTGCCTGACCACCCGGAGACCGGTCCGCCGGTGCCTGCCGACCCACCGGCGCGCCGTGGCCGGGCCGTCGGCGTCGATCTGGGCGCCAAGCGGATCGGGATCGCCGTGAGCGACTCGGCGGGCACCCTGGCCACCCCACGGGGCACCCTCAACCGGACCGGCGACGCCGAACGGGACCGCCGGGCCCTGGTCGACCTGGTGGTCGAGGAGGAGGCGGTGGTCGTGGTGGTGGGCCACCCGCTGTCCCTCGACGGCACCCGCGGGCCGGCGGCCCGGGCGGCGGAGGGTGAGGCCGCGGCACTGGCCTCGGTGCTGGCGGACCGCGGCGTCGCCGTCGAGCTGTTCGACGAACGGCTGACCACCGTCAGCGCCCACCAGGCCCTGCGGGCCGGAGGGACCAAGGGCCGCAACCAGCGGGCCGTCGTGGACCAGACGGCCGCCGCCGTCATGCTGATGGCCTGGCTCGACGGGCGGCGGGTGCCGTGACCGGTCCGATCGAGTCATCCGGGCCCGCCGGGCCCGCCGGGCCGCTCGTGGGCGGCCACCCGGCGGTCCCGAGCACCGGGGACGAAGCCGTCCCCTACGAGGTGGCCCCCGACGGGGCCACGCCGATCCGACCGGGGGCCCCCCGGCCGCCGCGCCGCCGGGGCCACCCCTGGCGGATCGTCGCCGCCCTGGTCATCCTGACGGGTCTGGTCGTCCTGGTCGGCGGCTACTCGTGGGTGCAGAGCGAAGCGAACCCGTCGGGCCCGCCCGGTCCGCCGGTGCTGGTCACCGTGCCGGCCGGGGCCGGGGTCAACTCGACCGGGTCGCTGCTGGCCGCCAAGGGGGTGATCGGCAGCTCGTTGGCCTTCCGGGTCTGGAGCCAGTTCCACAGCGTGCCCGGGGTCCAGGCCGGTCCCTACATGTTCCACCGGCACTCGTCCTTCGGCGCCGTCCAGGAGGTGCTGATCGCCGGTCCCAACGTCTTCCCCCTGGTGGTCCCCCCGGGCTTCACGGTGTCCGAACTGGCCCGACGGGTCGGCCAGCTGCCCGGCCACCATGCGGACTCGTTCCTCAAGACGGCCACCGATGGGTCGGTGCGGTCGCCCTGGCAGCCGATCGGGGTGACCAGCCTCGAGGGACTCCTCGCCACGGGGACGTACACGGTGGTGCCCGGCGAGACCGACCGCCAGCTGCTGACCGCGATGGTCGACCGGTTCGACGCCCTGGCCACCAAGGTCGGGCTGGCCGCCGGGGCGGCCCGCCTGGGCTATACGCCCTACCAGGTGGTGATCGTGGCCTCCGTGGTGGAGAAGGAGGGGGTGCTGGTGAAGAACATGGGGCCGGTGGCCCGCGTGGTCTACAACCGCCTGGCCCAGGGCACCGCCCTGCAGATGGACTCGACCGTGCTCTACGCCCTGGGCCGCGACGGCGGACCGGTCACCGGGGCCGACCTGCGGACCGACAACCCGTACAACACCTACCTCCACAAGGGCCTGCCACCCACGCCCACCTGCTTCCCCTCCGAAGCGGCGGTGACGGCGGCCCTGCACCCGACCGAGGGACCGTGGCTGTACTTCGTGGTGGTCCAGCCGGACGGCACGGAGGCCTTCTCGACCACCTATGCCGGGCAGTTGGCCAACGAGGCGTTGGCCAAGCAGCGCGGCCTGGGCTGAGCAGGGGAGACTGGGGAGATGCCGAATCGGGACGAAGCGAACCCGGACCACCGTGCCGAGCTGCGCCGGGCCGTCGCCGGGCCCGGGCTGACGGCGGCCACCCGGGTGGTCGGCGTGATCGGGCACCCGGTGGGCCACTCGTTGTCGCCCCTGCTGCACAACACGGCCTTCGCCCACCTCGGCCTCGACTGGGTCTCGGTGGGATTCGCGGTGGCACCGGGCGACGCCGCCGCGGCACTGGCCGGAGCCCGGGCGCTCGGCGTCCACGGCCTGTCCGTCACCATGCCCCACAAGGAAGACGCGGCCGCGGCGGCGGACGACCTGGCGCCGGAGGCGGCCCGGCTCGGGGCGGTCAACTGCGTGGTGGCGGTGGACGGCACGTGGCGGGGCGAGAACACCGACGGCGCGGGGTTCGTCGATGCCCTGGCCCGGGGCGGCCGGTTCACCCCCTCGGGCACCCGCTGCCTGGTGGTGGGGGCCGGGGGTGCCGCCCGGGCGGTGATCGCCGCCCTCGGTGACGCCGGGGCGGCGGAGGTCGTGGTGGTCAACCGGACGGTGGAGCGGGCCCGTACGGCGGCCGCGCTCGCCGGGGCGGTCGGACGGGTCGGGTCGGCCGAGGAGGCCACCGGGTGCGACCTGGTGGTCAACGCCACCCCGGCCGGCATGGGGGACGTGGACGGGGGGCCGTCCGGCTGGCCGGTCGACCCCGGGCTGCTCGGGCCCGGCCAGGTGGTCGTCGACCTCGTCTACCACCCGCCGGTGACCCCGTGGCTCGTCGCCGCGGCCGGGCGGGGTGCGATCACGACCAACGGGCTCGGCATGCTGGTCCACCAGGCCGCCCTCCAGATCGGGCACTGGACCGGGCAGTCGGCCCCGGTGGACGCCATGTGGGACGCCGTGGGCGGTCCGGAGCACCACGACGCCCCCCGCTGACGGTACGACCACGCCCGGGACGGGGGCCGGCCGCGGGGTAGCCTGTCTGTCCGGAGCCCCCTCGTGACCTATACGACCGACACCCTCACGACACGCTCCCGTCACGTCACCGCCAGGATCGACCCGATCCTGCTGGTGACGACGGGGATCCTGGCCCTCACGGGGATCGTCATGATCTACTCCGCCACCAAGGGCAAGCTGGCCCTGGCCGGCATCGACCCCCACTACTACCTGAAGCGCCAGCTGACCTTCTTCGTGCTCTCGTTGGCGGTGCTGGTGGTGGTCTCCGTCTTCGACTACCGGCGATGGGAGCAGCTGGCCACCATCCTGTACGTCGGGATCGTCGTCGCCCTCCTGGCCGTGCTGTCGCCTGTCGGCTCGAGTTCCCACGGCTCCCAGCGATGGTTCGCGCTCGGGCCCCTGCA
>DATCCR010000186.1:0-5127 GCA_036511155.1 Acidimicrobiales bacterium | reverse complement strand
GCCGAAGCCTCCCATCGCTCGAAGCCTGCGGCGATCACGGTCACCCGGACCTCTTCGCCCATGGCCTCGTCGATCACGCTGCCGAAGATGATGTTGGCGTCCGGGTGGGCCACGCCGTGGATGATCTCGGCGGCCTCGTTGACCTCGAACAGGCCGAGGTCGGGACCACCGGCGATGTTGAGCAGGATGCCTCGGGCGCCCTCGATGGAGGCCTCGAGCAGCGGGCTGGTGATGGCGGCCCGTGCGGCGTTGACCGACCGGCCCTCGCCGGTGGCCGAACCGATACCCATGATGGCCGTGCCGGCATTGGACATGATCATCTTCACGTCGGCGAAGTCGGTGTTGATGAGTCCCGGGATGGTGATCAGGCTGGTGATGCCCTGGACACCCTGCATGAGGACCTCGTCGGCCATCTTGAAGGCGTTGACCATCGACGTCTTCTCGTTCGACACGGTCAGGAGCCGGTCGTTCGGGATGATGATGAGCGTGTCGACCTTCTCCTTGAGGTTCTGGATGCCCTGCTCGGCCTGGACCGAGCGACGACGACCCTCGAAGGTGAACGGGCGGGTGACCACGCCGATCGTCAGGGCGCCGAGGCCCTTGGCGATCTCGGCCACCACCGGGGCGGCCCCGGTGCCGGTGCCGCCGCCCTTGCCGGCGGTGATGAAGACCATGTCGGCGCCCTTCAGGGCCTCCTCGATCTCGGAGCGGTGCTCCTCGGCGGCCAGTCGGCCCACTTCGGGGTCGCTGCCGGCCCCCAGGCCACGGGTGAGCTGGCGGCCGATGTCGAGCTTGAGGTCGGCATCACTCATCAGCAGCGCCTGGGCGTCGGTGTTGGTGGCGATGAACTCCACCCCACGGAGGCCGGACTCGATCATCCGGTTGACGGCGTTGACGCCGCCACCGCCGACGCCGACCACCTTGATGACGGCGAAGTAGTTGCTCTGTGCCGGAACGGTCATGAAGTTCCTCACCCTCGACCAAAGGTTGAAACCGTTCCAACCTGCGAGTTCGCGCTAACGATACGGTTCACCGGTCCTGTTTGCAAGCACCGTGGACGCCACCGCGGCACCTGCCGGTCACGATCGGACACTGGGGCGGACCCCGCTGTCTACCATCTGGTCAGGGCCCGACGGTCGGCGACTGGGGCACGGTCACGTCGATGGTGTGGGCGCCCCGCAGGGGTGCGTGGGCGATGATGGCGGCCACGTCCTCATACTTGGCGGTCAGGTTGCTGACGGTGCCGAGCAGGACGACGAGGTTGGAGCTGAGGGCCAGCGAGACGGTGCCGTCGGCCGCCACGGTGATCGACACCACCTGCCCGGCGAACGCCGGGGGCAGCGTGCGGGCCACGGCCAGACCGGGCTCTGCCGGCGAGGCCACCGTCCCACCCACCGGGGCCGGGGGGACCGGACCGGTGGGGCCGTGGACGACCAGGACGGGCAGGATCGGCCGCCCGGGGGTGACGGCCAGGGTCCGTCCGTTGCCGTCCAGGGTCGACCAGGAGGCCGCCGGGCCGCCCATGGCCACCACCGGCACCCGTTCGGTCACGTGGATGGTCACGGCGTCGGGCCAGTGCCTCGTGACCTGGGCCGATGCGATGAACGGCAGCGACTCGACCCGGGCAGCGGTGGGACCGGGATCCACGTTGATCAAGGCCGGGTGGTGGACGAGGCCGGCGGCCGTCACGATGGCCAGATCGGGCGTGTTCGGGTGGGCACCGGTGACGGTCACCACCTTGGCCCCGAACCAGGGGGTGTGGAGCAGGGCCACGCCCAGCGCGACAAGGGCGACCACGCCCAGGGCGGCCCCCGCCCACCGCAGCCGCTTCTGGGTCCGGCTCCGCTCGACGGACTCCCGGCGCTCCTTGATCCTCGGGTCGATGGCCCCGTGGCCGTCGGACGGGCTCATGCGTCCTCTCCCCCGTCCGGGCCGGCGACCGGGACGGCGTCGAACCCGACCATCTGCACCTCGGTGGTCAGCTCCACACCGGTGGCGGCCGACACCTCGGCACGCACCCGGTCCATGACCCGCCGCACGTCGTCGGCCGAGCCGCCCTTGTCGGCCTGGATGAAGTTGGCGTGCTTGGGCGACACCTCGGCCGTGCCGATCCGCAGGCCCTTGCACCCGCAGGCGTCGATCAGGCGCCCCGCCGAGTCGCCGGGCGGGTTGGTGAACACCGATCCGGCGTTGGCCCCACCCGGCTGGTTGGCCCGGCGCCACCGCACGATCTCGTCGATGGCCGCCCGGCCCGCCGCCGGATCGCCCGGGGCCAGGCGGTGGGTGGCCTCGACCACCACCTCACCGGCGGCCACCGAGGTGTGGCGGTAGCCGGCGGCCAGGTCCTGGACGGGATGGTCGGCCACGCTGGCCGTGGCCAGGTCCACCACCCGGTAGGCGACCAGGGTGGCGACGGTGTCCGAGCCGTGGCCCCCGGCGTTCATCCGCACTGCGCCGCCGACGGTGCCCGGCACCCCTACGGCCCACTCGAGACCGGTCAGGCCGGCGGCGGCCGTGCGTCGGGCGAGTGTCGGCAGGGCCAGCGCCCCGCCGGCCCGCACGTCGGTTCCCTCGACCACGAGCCCCTCGAACCCCGCCCCGAGTATGACCGCCAGGCCGGCGAACCCCGAGTCGGCGACGAGCAGGTTGGAGCCGTTACCCACCACCAGGACGGGAACCTCGAGTCCGGCCAGGGCGCGGGCCACATCCAGGAGCGCCTCCTCGTCGGCCGGCTCGACGCCGAGTGCGGCGGTGCCACCCACGCGGTAGGTGGTGCGGCCGCCCAAGGGCGCATCGCGTGTGGCGGCCGGGCCGAGGCGGGCGGCCAGCTCGTCGAGGTCGGCGATCCGGCTCACGTGGTCCGCTCTCCGGTTCCGGGGTCGGCCCCGGCGGCGGCGATGAGCTCGTCGGGCAGCGAGGTCAGGTCCCCCGCCCCGAGCGTCAGGCACAGGTCGCCGGGCCGCAGCAGGGCGCCCACCTCGGTCACCAGGTCGATACGGCTGGGCACGTAGTGGAGCTCGACGTCGGGCCGGGCCCGGCGCACGGCATCGGCCACCAGACGACCCGACACCCCCGGAACGGGCGCCTCACCGGCCCCGTAGACGTCGGTCACGACGACCACGTCGGCGTCGTCGAACGCCCCGCCGAACGCCTCGCCCACCTCGGCCGTCCGCGAGTACCGGTGGGGCTGGAACACGGCGACCACCCGTCCCCAGGCACCATTGCGGGCCGCGGCCAGGGCGGCGGCCACCTCGGTGGGCAGGTGGGCGTAGTCGTCCACGTAGGTGACCCCGCCGAGCTCACCCCGGAACTCGAAGCGCCGGGCCACGCCGCCGAACCGGGCGAGCGCCCGGGCCGCAGCGTCGGGGGTGGCGCCGGCGGCCAGGGCGGCCACCGTCGCCACCGCGGCGTTCTTGGCATTGTGCAGACCGGGGACGGCGACGGACAGATGGACCACCAGCGCCCGGTCGGGGCCGAGCAGGTCGAAGGCCACCGAACTACGCCCCGTCGCGACCGCCGTCATGGCATGGGTGGCGTCTTCGCCCAGCCCCACCAGATCGGCCCTGGCGGCCTGGCCGATGGCCCGGGCCTCGGCGTCGTCGCTGCCCACGACCCGGCGGTCGGCCGAGGCCAGGAATTCGGCGAACGCGGTGCGCACGGCCTCGAACGAGCCGTAGTGGTCGAGGTGGTCGGCCTCCACGTTGGTCACGATGGCGATGTCGGGTGCCAGGTGGAGGAAGGTGCCGTCGCTCTCGTCGGCCTCGACCACGATCCATTCGCCGGTGTCCCACACTGCGTTGGTGCCGATCTCGTTGACCTCGCCGCCGATCAGGAACGAGGGGCGCAGTCCCGCCTCCACCAGGATGAGCGACAGCATCGAGCCGGTGGTCGTCTTGCCGTGGGTACCGGCCACCGCGATGCACCGCTTGCGGGCGGCGATGCCGGCCAGGGTCTCGGCGCGGGTGAGCACGGGCAGGCCCCGCCGGTGGGCCTCGGCCACCTCCGGATTGGTCTCCACCACGGCTGTCGAGTGGGTGACCAGCTGCGCGTCGCCCAGGTTGGCGGCGTCATGGCCGATCGCCACCCCGATCCCGAGCGACCGGAGCCGCTCGGTCACCCCCGACTCGCGCAGGTCGCTACCCGTCACCTCGTGGCCCATGGCGTGCAGGACGGTGGCGATGGCGCTCATCCCGGCCCCTCCGACCCCGACGATGTGGACCCGGCGGACCATCTCCGGGTCGCCCAGGCCGTGGTCCGGGCTCCGTCCCGGGCCACGACTCAGGCCATGGTCCGGCGCGGCTCCGGCCGTCACGACGTGCCCCCCGGTCGGGCGTGGGCCTCGACCACCCGGGCCCCGGCCTCGGCGGCGTCCGGGCGCCCCACACCCTTGGCCGCCCCACCCATCGTCTCCAGGCGGTCGGGATCGATCAGCAGCTCCTCGACCACTCCGGCCAGGCCGGTGGGGGTGCACTCGGGGTCGGGCAGCAGCACGGCCGCCCCGACCCGCTCGAGGACCCGCGCGTTGGCCGTCTGGTGGTCGCCCGGCGCCCCGGGCAGGGGCACCAACACGGCCGGCACCCCGGCGGCGGCCAGCTCCGCCACCGTCATCGCCCCGGCCCGGCACACCACCAGGTCGGCGGCTGCGTACACCAGCGCCATCCGCTCCTCGAAGGGCACCCGGACGAGGTCGAGCCCGTCGGGACCCGGACCGGTGTGGGCGATGCGCTCGACGGATGCGTCGGCGGCATAGGCGCCCCAGTCCCGTCGGCCGACGATGTGGTAGATCGCCACGTCGTCCCGCCCGCCCCACCGCTCGGCGAGCCCGTCCACCGCCCGGTTGATCTGGCGGGCACCCAACGATCCCCCGAACACCACCACCAGCTGCCGGTCGAGCGGCATCCCGAGCTCGACCCGGGCCGCGTCCCGGGCGTCCGGAGTGCGCTCCGTGGCACTGATGGCCGGACGCACCGGGGTGCCGGTCACCACGGCACGGGGTAGCGGGTTGCCCTCCCACCCGACGGCGCTGGCCTTGGCGAACCGGCCGAGCAAGCGGTTGGCCGCCCCGGGTACGGCGTCCACGTTGACGAGCACGAGCGGCACCCGGTGGACCAGGGCCCCGACCGAGCC
>DATCCR010000185.1:0-10011 GCA_036511155.1 Acidimicrobiales bacterium | reverse complement strand
CGACGGCCGCCACGGGCACGACGAGGGCCGTCACCCAGAAGCCGGTACGGGCCAGGGACACGAGCCCGGCCACCACCAGGCCGGCCACGGCAAGTGACGGGCCCAGTCCGACGCTCTGGAACTCGATGGCGGCCCGCAGGTGTACGAAGCGGAGCGCTGTGGCCAGGCCGTCGGAGGTCGGGATGTAGAAGGAGGTCCAGTAGGTCCGCAGGGTCGGGGTGTCCCCAGGCCCGTCGATGACCAGAAGGACCACGAGGTCGACGAGAAGGGTGGCGGCCGCCGCCACACCCCACTCCTTCAGCCGGCCCGCGTCCTTCCGGACGGCCAGCACCGCGCCCAAGGCGAGCAGGACGGCGGGGCCGAGGTACATCGACGCGTTGGACAGGAGCGTGCTGACGGCCAGTACGACGCACAGCACGACCAGCCCACGGCGGGACCAACGGGCCTCCAGTCGGGCCAGCAACCACAGGACGACCAGCGAGGAGAAGGCCTCGGCCGAGTACTGCTTGAGATCGTGACGGATCAGCAGTGACGGGGCGAAGGCCACACCGGCGGCCAGCACCACCCGGGTGACCCAGCTCCGGCGGTCGAGTTCGCGACCCAGGTACCAGGCGGGGATCACGCAGGCCACCGTGAACACCAGCGGGAGGATGCGCAGACCGGACGGCGAAGTGTGCGGCGTGACCCGGAGGAGGGCGGTGAACAGCACCGGCGTCGTCGACGTGAGCCGCAACACCTCCGCGGCCGGGGCCCGCAGGGTGACGGCCACCCAGTTCTCGTCGCGCCACAGGGGCTGGGTCAGCATGCGGTGGACGTCATGGGCCGCCAGGCTGCCGGCCACCAGGCCGGCCAGGGCTGCGGCCGTGACCCAGGCCTCGACCCTGCCGCCCGACGGCGTCCGTCGGGCGTGGCGTTGACGGAGCGGCACGTCACGCTCCGACGGAGCGTCGCGCTCCGCACCCTCCGCCGGCGGATCCGTGCCCACGGCCGGGGAGAGTGGAGGCGTCACGGGCGCCCAGAGTAGTGACCGGGCCTTCCGGCCGGTGCCCGGGGTCGGCCCCTCAGGCGGTGAGGCAGAGTCCGAACAGGCTCCGCAGCTCGCTGGCCGGCACCGGCCGCGAAAAGAGGAAGCCCTGGGCGAAGTCGCAGTCGAGCGATCGCAGGATCTCGAACTGCTGGGTGGTCTCGACCCCTTCGGCCACCACCTCGAGGCCGAGCGCATGGGCCAGGGAAATGACGGCCGAGACGATCTCGTCGCCCCCGCCGCCCTGGCCGAGCTCGTGGACGAACATCCGGTCCACCTTCAAGATGTCGAGGGGGAACCGCTGGAGGTAGCTGAGGGACGAATACCCGGTGCCGAAGTCGTCGATGGCGAGCAGCACGCCGATCTCCTTCAGCGCCTGCAGGACGACCAGGGCGGCCGCCGCGTCCTTCATCAGGGCGCTCTCGGTGATCTCGAGGGTCAGATGCTCGGGCGGCAGCCCGGTGCGGGCCAGGATCTCCTCGATGGTGGCGACGATCTGGGGGTCATCGATCTGGCGGGCCGACAGGTTGACATCGACCGAGCCCCGGGGGCCGCCCTCTCCCCGGTGGTGCCAGTCCCGGAGCTGGTGGCAGGCCTGCTCCAGCACCCAGGCCCCGATGGGGATGATGAGCCCGCTCTCCTCGGCCACCGGGATGAACCGCCCCGGGGCCACCATGCCCTGGTCGGGGTGGTCCCAGCGGATGAGGGCCTCGACCCCCACCGTGGTCGCCCCCCGGACCTCGACCACCGGCTGGTAGTGGAGCATCAACTCGCTGCGCTCGAGGGCCCGGTGGAGCGAGTGCTCGGTGGCCATCCGGTCGAGCACCTCGATCCGGAGCGACTCGCCGAACGTCTCGACCCCGAAGCCGCCACGCCGCTTGGCCTGATACATGGCCGCCTCGGCGTGGGCCAGCAGGTCGTCGGGGTCGTCAGCGCCGAAGGTGTTGAGCGAGATGCCCACCGAGGCGTCGAGGAAGACTTCGGCGTCGTCGACCGGGATCGGGGCGGCCAGGGCCTTCTGGACCCGGTCCACGAATGCGGCCGCCTTCTGCTCGGCGCCACCGGACTCGTCGGTGACCAGGGCGAGGAACTCGTCGCCGCCGAAGCGGGCCAGGAGGTCGACGTCGTCAGCCACCTGCTCGAGGCGACGGGCCACCGAGACCAGCACCCCGTCGCCGAGGGCGTGCCCCATCGAGTTGTTGATGGCCTTGAAGCGGTCGAGGTCGAGCAACACCACGGCCACGCTGCCCGACGTGCCGGAATGGGTCGCCGTGGCGCCGGCCAGATGCACCAGGTAGGCGGCTCGGTCGGCGAGCCCGGTAAGTCCGTCACGTGACGGCCGCCCCGGTGCCTCGGTCAGGGATGGGACCTGCTCGGCAGGGGGACGCAGGAAGGCGGCCACCGACCGGTCGCGCCCTTGGCCCAGCACCACCAGTCGGGCCTCGGTCCGCACCCGTCGGCCGTCTCGGTGGCGCAGCTCGAGCCGGAGGTCGAGGGTGCCGTCGGTCACCGATCCCGTCACGGGCCCCGACGCCGACGCGGTGGTGTCGGCCACCAAGAGCCCGAACGGTGACTTGGCGAACGGACCGGTCAGGACGGAGTCGGCCACGAAGGACCCCAGCATCTCGTCCCGCGTCCACCCGAAGCCGGCTTCGGCCTCGGCGTTCCACTCGAGCACCACACCGCGGCGGTCGATCTCGACGAAGCCGTCCGGGCACCCTTCGAGGAGCCGGTCGAGGCGCCGCTCGTCGTCGGCGCCGGTGCGTGTCCGAGCCGCCGTCCGCTCGGACCTCACTGTGTCGACCTCACTGTGTCGGCCTCATTGTGCCGACCTCACCGGGTCGGCCTCATCGGGCGATCGTCGACCGAGTGACCTCGTCGTGCTGGTGGACCCGAGATCCGCCACGGCAACCGTCCGAGTTCGTCGACCATGAGAGTGCGCTCCAACCGGCTTCTACCGCAGGGCCCCGAGGACGGGGAGGGTTTCGGGTCAATCTAGGCACGGCGCGCCCCCCGCACAAGGATTTCGGGTCCGGCCCGCGTGACGAGTCCCGCTCCGCCTGCGGTCGGCCGGCGCCGCCGAGCCGCCGTGTACCGTGCCTGTCGTGGTCGTGGTCACCGGAACCCTGCAGAAGCAGGCATGGGAGGACAAAGTCCTGCCACCGGTGGAGCAGGTCCGTCCCGGGCTGTGGTCGATCCCCGTACCCATCCCCGACAATCCCCTGCGCTACGTCCTCGTGTACGCCCTCGAGCTCGACGGCGGGGGCGTGGCCATCGTCGACGCCGGATGGGACACCGACGAAGCATGGGGCGCGCTGACCTCGGGACTGGCCACCGCTGGCGGCAGCATCTCGGACGTCGAGGCGGTCCTCGTGACCCACATCCACCCGGACCACTACGGCCTGGCCGGTCGGGTGCGCGAGGCGTCGGGCGCCTGGATCGGCCTCCACCCCCATGATGCCGTCATGCTCGAGTCCCGCTCTGGCGACACCGACGCCCTGCTCGAGGCCATGTTCCACTTCCTCACCGACTCGGGCGTCCCCGACGAGAAGCTGCCCGACCTGGCCTTCGCCGCGATGGTGCTCAAGTCGATGGTGACGATGGCCGAACCCGACGTCCTGTTCGAGGATCAGAAGGACATCGACCTGCCCGGCTGGCGGCTCCGGACGATCTGGACGCCGGGCCACTCGCCGGGCCACGTGTGCTTCTACAGCGCCGACCAGCGGCTACTGCTGTCGGGCGACCACATCCTCCCCCGGATCACCCCCAACATCTCGGTGCACGCCCAGCAGTTCCCGAACCCGCTGGGCGACTACCTCGAGTCGCTGGCCAAGGTGCGCGACCTCGGAACCGACGAGGTCCTGCCGGCCCACGAGTACCGGTTCGCCGGCCTCGGCAGCCGGATCGACGAGATCACCGCCCACCACGTCGAGCGCCTGGAGGAGATCGTCGAGGTCCTCCGGGGCCATCCGGGGTCGACGGCCTGGGAGATCACCCTTCGGCTCCACTGGTCGCGCCCCTGGGTCGAGATCGAGCCGTTCATGCAACGCCAGGCCAACGGTGAGACGCTGGCCCACTGCGTGCTCCTCGAAGTGCACGACAGGGTGCGGCGTGTCGGCCACGCTCCCGCCCTATTCTTCGTGGTCGACGAGTAGGAGCACCGGTGGAACGACAGGCACAGCAGCAGCGACGCATCCGGCGCAACCGCAGGCGCGCCGTCACCCTCGGCGTCCTCGCCGTGGTGGTGGTCCTGGTGGTCGTCCTCCTCGGCTCGTCCGGGGGCTCCAAGACCTCGGCCACGTCCACCACCACGACCACCCGGACCGGCGGCGCCAAGGGCGCCGCCGCGGTGGTCACCTCCGGCCCGGCCTCCATCGAGGCCGGCGTGGTCCCGTGGCAGCTGCCCGCACCCGTGTCCCGACCGGCCGTCGTCACCGTCGGCACCGGATTCGCCGTGCTCGGCGGCCTGGCCCCGTCCCAGGCGTCGGTGGCCACCGCATACACCGTCAATCCCGCCACCGGCACCAGCACCCCGGCCGGCACCCTGGCCGCCGCGGTCCACGACGCCGCCGGTGTCTCCCTCGGCTCCTCGACCTTCGTGCTCGGCGGCGGGTCGCCGAACACCGTCGCCACCGTCCAGTCGATCCCGACGCCGGCCGGAGCGGGTGCCACCCCGCCAGCGGGCGCGGCACCCGTTCCGGCCGCCGCTGCCGGCACGGTCGCCGGCCAGTTGCCCGCCCCCCGATCCGACCTGGCCATCGCCACCGTCGGCTCCGGCCGCCACACCACGGCCTACGTCGTGGGCGGCTACACCGGAACCACCTACCTGCCCGCCGTGCTGGCGACCACCGACGGCACCCGGTACACCTCGGTGGCCGACCTCACCATCCCGGTGCGCTACCCGGCCGTGGTGGCCCAGGGCGGCCTGCTCTATGCCTTCGGCGGCCAGACCGCCTCGACGGGGTCGGCCACCACCGCCACCGACGCCATCCAGGTGGTCGACCCCGCCTCCCACCGCACGAGCGTCGTCGCCCACCTCCCCCAGCCGGTCTACGGGGCGTCGGCCTTCGTGATCAACGGGACCATCTACGTGGCCGGGGGCCAAGTGCCCGCCGGCCGGACCCTCACCGAGATCTACGCCTTCGTGCCGTCCTCGAAGAAGGTGCTCAACGCCGGCCTGCTGCCGCAAGCCGAAGCGTTCGGCGGCTACACGACCGTCGGGACCGGCAAGTCGGCGGTCGGTTACATCGTCGGTGGCGAAGTGTCGGCCCAGAGTGGGCCGAACCAGGCCGGCGTGGCCTCGGGCACCCTCCAGTCCGTCATGTCGCTGCGGCCCAGCCCCTTCGGCGGCCCGGCCGGGGTACCGGGTGCCGGCGCCCCGTACGTCGGGACCTTGCTGATCGCCGACCGGGGGAACAACCGGCTGCTGGCGATGGACTCCGGCCGCAATCTGACCTGGCAGTACCCGTCGCCGACCATGCCGGCACCGGCGGGCGGCTTCTACTTCCCCGACGACTCCTTCTTCACCCACGGCGGAACCGGGATCATCTCCAACCAGGAGGACAACCACACCATCGTCCAGATCGGGTACCCGTCGGGCAAGGTGACGTGGCAGTACGGCCACCCGCTGGTCTCCGGCTCGTCGCCCGGCTACCTCAACCAGCCCGACGACGCCTACCTGCTGAAGAACGGGACCATCACGGTGGCCGACGCCTCCAACAACCGGATCCTGTTCATCTCCCCAACCGGTCAGCCCACCGGCCAGATCGGCAACGGCGCTGCTGCCCACAACCCGCCGACCTCCATCGACTACCCGAACGGTGACACCCCGCTGCCCAACGGGGACCTTCTCATCTCGGAGATCAACGGCTCCTGGATCGACGAGTACACCATGGCCGGCAAGCTGGTCTGGACCGTCCACATGACCGGCGTCAACTACCCTTCGGACCCCCAGCAACTGGGCCCGGACCTCTACCTGATGACCGACTACAACCCGCCAGGCGAAGGCAAGGTCCTCACGTTCACCCGTTCCGGGTCGACGCCATGGGTCTACGACGTACTGGCCGGTGACGCCATGCTGAAGAAGCCGTCGTTGGCCGAGCGCCTGCCGAGCGGCATGATCATGGTCAACGACGACTACCGGAACCGGGTGGTGGTCATCGACCCGGCCACGAACTCGATCGTGTGGCAGTACGGGATCACCGACCAGTCCGGCACGACCCCGGGGATGCTCTCGATCCCTGACGGGTTCGACAACCTACTGGCCGACGGGACGACCCCCACCCACCCGCAGACCGGCTGACCCCCGCACCGATGGGGCGGGCCACTCAGGCGTCCGACTCGGAGCCAGAACTCGGCACACTGCCAGCGTCGCCGGCCCCGATCGCGGGCGACCCGACGTGGTCGGCGTCCGCACCGGCCCCCGGGTACTCGTGTTCCATGTCGGCGAACTCCGCCTCGAGGCGGCGCCCGTCCCTCCGCCGGCGCCGGACCTCGACGGCGACCACTCCAGCACCCAACACACCCAGGACGGCCAGGGCCCACAGGCCGATCGTGCTCAGGACGTGGGCGACGGACACGCCGACCACGTAACCGAGGACGGTGAATCCGGCCCCCCAGCAGATCCCGCCGAGCACGTTCCAGAACAGGAACGTCCGGTACCGGAGCCCGCTCATGCCGGCCAGCCCCGGGATGACCACCCGGGCGAAGGCGATGAACCGGCCCAAGAACACGGCCGGTCCCCCGTACTTCTCGAGCAGGCCCAACGTGTATTTGACCGACGTCGTCTCTTCGAGCGTTGGCCGCTCCGGGCGCCAGAAGAACGGCGGCCTGCGCTTCAGGAGCCACGGCCCCGCCTTCTTGCCGACCTCGTAACCCACCGAGTCACCGATGATGGCGGACAGGACCACCACCACGATCATCACCCCGAGGTTCACCCGCCCGAGCCCGGCGAGGACCCCTCCGACGATGACGGCCGTTTCGCCAGGAAAGAAGAAGCCGACCATGAACGCCGCCTCGGCGAAGGCGAGGGCCCCGACGATCACATAGGCCCAGGTGCCGTTGAAGTGCAGCAGCCAGCCGGTGATACCACCGGGGTTCGGGGCGGAGGCCGAAGCGGCAACCAGCAGGGCGGGCGTCACCGGGACAGCGTCACACTGGTCCAGGCGCGGTGGCGGCACGCCGGGCAGGTCATCCTCCGGTCGTACGTCCGACCGGGCAACCACGCCCCCATCGGGAACTGCAGCACCAGGAACTCCACCAGGCCGACCCGGGTCACCGACCCGCACCGCGAGCACGCCACGGTCAGGACCCCGTGGTCATGGACGGGGTCGGCGGCCGTGGCCGCGGCGCGGTCACGCTCGGGCTCGTCCGCCGGCGTGGCGTCGGAGAACAGCGCATGCCGGCCCGCCGGACGGGCGTGGCGTGGTCCGCTCGGTGCCACTGCTTCCTCGACGGCCATGCCACCCGCGCCATCGAGACCGGCGTCACCCTCGGCCTCGGGCTCGACGGGCATCCAGAAGAGCGCCCGCTTCCCCAGCGGGTCGGGCCCCTCGGGCATCAGCCCGGGATGCCGGCGACCACGCCCGGTCGGAGCAGTTCGGCGGCGAGGGCCCGATAGGCCTCAGCCCCCGGCGACTTCGGGGCGTGCTGGAGGATCGACTTCCCCCGGGCCGGTGCCTCGGCGAAGCGGATCGACTTGCGCACCGGCGGCTGCAGGACGGGGATCCCGTAGCGGGCCTGCACCTCCTCGAAGATGTGCCGGGAGTGCTTGGTGCGGTCGTCGTACATGGTGGCGATGACCCCGCGGACGGTGAGCTCGCTGTTGGCGAAGGCCCGCACGTCCTCGATGGTCTCGAGCAGTTGGCCGACGCCGCGGTGGGACAGCGCCTCGCACTGGAGCGGGATGAGCACCGAGTGCGCGGCCGTCAGCCCGTTGATGGTCAGGACCCCGAGTGACGGCGGACAGTCGATGAGGATCAGGTCGTAGCGGTCCAGTACGGGCTCGAGCGCTCGGGCCAGCACGTGCTCGCGGCCGGTGCGGGTGAGGAGGTGGACCTCGGAGCCGGCCAGGTCGATGGTGGCCGGCAGCAGGTCCAGGCCGGGCACCCCGGGTACGGGCAGGGCCACTTCGGCGACGCTCGTGCGGCGGACGAACACGTCGTGCAGCGAGCTGTCGAGCCCGTCCGGGTCGAAGCCCAGCGAGAAGGTCAGGCAGGCCTGCGGGTCGAGGTCGACGACCAGGGTGCGCCGACCCAGTTCGGCCGAGGCCACGCCGAGCGAGTGGACGGTGGTGGTCTTCGCCACACCGCCCTTCTGATTGGCTACGGCCAGGACATCGGTCACGGGGCGAGTCTACGCCCGTGCGACCGGACCCGGCCGGCCGACGTCGGGCCCGGACGAGGCCGGGGAGCCGACGTCGGCGGCTCAGCCCGTCAGTGCTCGGCGGGCTGGGTGTAGGTGGCGTCGCCGAACCCGAGCATCGGGGCGAAGATGAACCCGAGGATCGCCAGACCCACCCCGTAGAGGGCGTCCTTGCCGAAGGCCTTGGCGATGTCGATGGCCACGATGATGGCGATCACGATGTTCACGAACGGGATGATGAAGAGGACCAGCCACCACCCGGGACGGCCGGCGATCTTGCACATCAGGTACACGTTGTAGATCGGGATGATCGCCCCCCAGCCAGGTCGCCCGGCCTTGGCGAAGAGCAACCACCACCCGGCGATCTCGAGGACGATGACGGCCAGGTAGATGATGAAGCCGAAGAACGCCCCACCGGAGCTGGCAAGGATCAGAGCGGACATGGTGGGACCTCACAGTGTCTGGGATGGGACGACCAAGAGGCCAGGCACCGCTTGCCGCTCCGTTGGTGGATGCCTGGATGCCCTTGGCGCGCCCGGGGTCCGCCGCTGTGTTCCTGGGGGCTTCGACGGCGGCCGAACGGATCCGGCCGCCGTCCGCCGTGTCCTCGACCGGTGCCCCCGGCAGGAGTCGAACCCGCAACCTGATGGGTAGAAACCATCTGCTCTATCCAGTTGAGCTACAGGGGCCGTCGGCGAAGGCGGACCCGTGTCCGGGCCACCTTCGGCTTGTGCCACACTAGAGGCTCCTTGGTGGCCGTAGCTCAGCTGGTCAGAGCGCCGGGTTGTGATCCCGGAGGCCGCGGGTTCGAACCCCGTCGGTCACCCTGCAGTCCCTCGGGACACGGGCCCTGCGCCCGTTCGGCCCGGGGAACTACCGTAGGTTGCAGTTCCACGCGCCTCTAGCTCAATGGCAGAGCAACGGACTCTTAATCCGCAGGTTCTGGGTTCGAATCCCAGGGGGCGCACCACACCGCCGTGCCGATCGGACCGACCGGGCACCGGCGGGGGCGATACCTCCGGCAACCTCCCAACCGATCTGGTCGCATCCTGTGATCGCATCGGTGGCGTGCGCCGAACGAGCCTGCTCCGACCGTCCCTCTGGCGACCGTCGGCCGCGCTGCACCGCAGGTGCGCATCGATCGACTGGGTCCCCCGACATCCGGGGTTGGACCCATCCGGGGGGCCACGCTCATCTCACCGTCACGCCCGGCCGAGCCGGGCGGGGACGTCAGTGGTTGGACCTGCCCGCCTTGGAGGCCGTGATGGGAGCGAAGCTGGCATTCCCGTTGTAAGACACCGAGACGGCCCACGAGGACTTGGGGTGCTTCAGGATGCTGGACACCGGGGGAACCACGAACCAGCCGGCCGGCAGGGTGCAGGTGGCCACGCCGGCCACGATGGGCTGCGAGTTGTTAGCTGCGGGCACCGGGTTGGAGCCGGCGCAGTAGGGCTTCACGCCGCGGGTCCCGAGGCTCGACACGGCGGCGAACGTGACCAGGCCGGAGAGAGCCGGGGTGCCGGGGCCGCCGAACACGGTGGCCTGGATGACGGTCGAGGCCCCGCTGGTGGGCTTGACGGCGATGGTGATCTTCACCCGGGTGACGGCCGAGATGACCGTCTCGG
>DATCCR010000184.1:0-3298 GCA_036511155.1 Acidimicrobiales bacterium | reverse complement strand
CGGCCGGTCGGGTCGGGATGGCCCTCGAGCCAGGCCCGCAGTTCGGCCCGCTGCGGATGGTCGTCAGGTCGGACTTCCGATCGCTGATCGGTGTACTGGGCCGGTGCGCTGTCCACGGCAGCCAGCGTAGGCTGCATCGATCGTCGCGGTCCCCCCCGAGGACAATGGAGGGGCCCGGCCCGGGGGAACGAGGAGACCGACGTGAGCAAGTGGAACTTCGCCGACGTATGGGAGGCGGTGGCCGACGAGCTGCCCGACGCGCCCGCCCTGGTCCACGCAGGCCACACCCGGACCTGGCGGGAGTTCGACCAGCGGGCCGATAACGTCGGCCGATGGCTTCTGGGGGACGGGGTGGCCGAGCAGGACAAGCTCGCCCTCTACCTCTACAACTGCCCGGACTACCTGGAGGCGAGCTACGCCGCCTACAAGATCGGCATGGTGCCGATCAACACGAACTACCGGTACGCCGACGACGAGCTCGTCTACCTGTGGGAGAACGCCGACACCGCAGCGGTGGTCTTCCACGGGGTGTTCGTGGAGCGCATCGAGGGCATCCGCGACCGCGTGCCCGGGGTCCGCAGCTGGCTGTGGGTCGACGACGGGACGGCCACCTGCCCGCCGTGGGCCGTCCCCTACGAGGAAGCCGCCGAGACGACCGGCCTGCCCGGCCCCGACGGCCACCAGCGGGTGCGCGCCCCGTGGGGCCGGAGCCCCGACGACATCCACATGCTGTACACCGGCGGCACCACCGGCATGCCCAAAGGCGTCATGTGGCGCCAGGACGACCTGTTCGCCCGCCTCAACGGGGGCGGCTTCCGCAAGTACCCGCCGGAGGGGACGGTGGACGACGTCCGCACCCAGCTGGGGGTGAGCGGGCCGGGCATGACCCTGCTGCCGGCCTGCCCGCTGATGCACGGCACCGGTAGCTTCACGGCCATGGAGTGTCTGAGCGAGGGCGGCCACGTGGTCACCATGTCCGGCCGCCAGTTCGACCCGGTGGAGCTGCTCGACACCATCGAGCGGGAGCAGGTGAACTGCACGGTGATCGTGGGTGACGCCTTCGCCAAGCCCATCCTGGCCACCCTCGACGCCAATCCGGGCCGGTGGGATCTGTCGAGCCTGGTCGGCATCATCTCGTCCGGGGTCATGTGGAGCGAGGAGTCCAAGCAGGGGCTGCTGCGGCACCACCCGGGCATGCTCCTGATCGACGCATTCGGCTCGTCGGAGGCTCTCGGGATCGGCACCTCGGTGTCGTCGTCCAAGAGCGCGGCCAAGACGGCCCAGTTCAACCTCGGGCCCGACGTGCGGGTCATCGACCCCGACGGCGGCGACATCGAGCCGGGCTCCGGCCAGATCGGCGTGCTGGCCCTCGGCGGTCGGATCCCCGTCGGGTACTACAAGGACGAGACCAAGTCGGCGGCGACCTTCCGGGTGATCGACGGGAAACGGTTCTCGGTGCCCGGCGACTACGCCGAGATCCGGGCCGACGGTTCCATCCACCTGCTGGGTCGCGGCTCGGTGTGCATCAACACCGGCGGCGAGAAGGTCTACCCCGAGGAGGTCGAGGAGGTCGTCAAGACGGTGGACGGCGTCGTCGACGCCGTGGTCGTCGGCATCCCGAACGAGCGCTTCGGCGAGGAGATCGTGGCCGTCGTGCAGCTCGCCCCTGACGCCACGGACGGCTCGCCGTCCCCCGAGGCGGTCATCGGCCACGTCAAGGGGAAGCTGGCCAGTTACAAGGCGCCCCGGCGGGTCCGATTCGTCGAGACCATCGGGCGGTCGCCTTCGGGCAAGGTCGACTACGCCCGCCACCGGACCGAGACGGCCGAGTGGCTCGGGGTCCCGCTCGACAAGTAGGAGCCCGGCCGCAGGGTCGGGCCGGTCGGCTCAGCCCTTGTTGGCGCCGTGCTTCCGGACGAAGTCGTTGACCGTGTAGTACGCGTCGATCGACTCGCCGGCGTCGCCCCAGAAGCCCTCGAGGACGTCGTAGGCCATGGCCCCCTGGGCGATGTAGTGGTTGTTGACGTCGGTGATCTCGAGCTCGCCGCGGCCCGAGGGGACCAGGGTGGGGATCACGTCGAACACGTCGGCGTCGTAGCAGTAGATGCCGGTCACCCCGAACTTGGACGCCGGGTGCTCCGGCTTCTCCACGATGCCGACCACCTTGTCGTCGGCCCCGAAGGTGGGCACGCCGAGGTGGCGGAGGTGCTCGTCCTCCTCCACCGGGGTCAGCAGGATCCGGGCCCCGTGGGGGTCGGCCCGGAAGGCGTCGACCATCGGTCGGATCGAGTTCTCGACGATGTTGTCGGCCAGCATGACCAGCACCGGCTCGCCGTCGACGAACCGGGCCGCCAGGCCCAGGGCCTCGGCGATGCCGCCCGGCCTCTCCTGGTAGCCGTAGCTCAGCCGGTCGATGCCGAACTCGTGACCGTTGCCGAGCAGGCGCAGGAACTCACCGGCATGGGTGCCTCCGGTGACCAGCATGATCTCGGTGATCCCGGCATGCACCAGCGCCTCGATGCCCCAGTTGATCATGGGACGGTCGTAGATCGGCAACAGGTGCTTGTTGGTGATCCGGGTCAGTGGATGGAGACGGGAGCCGGTACCACCGGCCAGGAGGACGCCCTTCATGCGCCGCAGCCTAACGGGGCCGCGCTCGCCGTGCGGAGGCGTCCGGACGGGCCGTGCCGAGGGGTCGGGCCGGGGCCAGCGGAGCGGTCAGCCCGGACGCCCCGACGCCGCCGATTCGGCCAGGACAGCCTCGGCCAGAGCCGGCCATGCCCGGGACGCCCACACCCCGAAGGGGCGGTCGGCCAGCCCGCAGCAGAGCACGCCGGCCACCGGGTCGACCCACAGGAACGACCCGCTCTGGCCGAAGTGGCCGTACGTCGCCGCCGAGTTCGACGGTCCGGTCCAGTGGGGCCGCTTCGTCCCCTTGACCTCCACCCCCAGCCCCCAGTCGCACGGGTCCGACGGCCCGAACCCGGGCAGCACGCCGGCCAGGCCGGGGAACTGCACCGAGGTGGCGTCCCGCCAGGTGGCCTCGCTGACCAGGGTCGGCCGGGCCCACTCCCGCCCCAGGGCCACCAGGTCGGACAGGGGGCCGACCAACCCGGCGGCGGCCGCTCCGGAGGTCACCTCGGTGAGCGTCGTCGCGGCCATGCCCAGGGGCTCCAGTACGCCGGCGGCCAGGTACTCGGCGAACGGTATGCCGGACGCCGTCTCGACCAGGCGGGCGAGGACCCCGTACGCGGCGTTGGAGTAGATGCGGCGGCGCCCGGGTGGCTCGACAGGCGGG
>DATCCR010000183.1:0-5516 GCA_036511155.1 Acidimicrobiales bacterium | reverse complement strand
TGGTCGCCGTCGTCGGGGCCCTGGTCACCACCGTGCCCCTGGCCGTCGGCGTGGCCTCGGGTCACCGGGTCCTGGGCCTGTTCTGCGCCCTCGGCGGGCTGAACGTGGCGCTCGCCCTCCCGTCCGGTACCCGGGTGACCCGCCGCCGGTGGGGGGTGGTCACCCTGCTCGGCAGCGCGGCCGGTGTCGCCCTGGCCACCGCCGTGTCGGCGTCGCTGTGGCTGAGCGTGTTGGTCACCCTGGTCTGGGTGGCCACCTGGTGCCTCGTCCGTGGGATCGGAGTGCCGGCCGTCGGTGTCGGATTCGTGACGTGCGCGGTCTTCATCATCGTGGCCGGGCAACCCGCCCGGCTCGGCGACGTGCTCCCCCGGACGGCGGCGTACGTGGTCGGCGGCGCGGTCGCCCTGGCCCTGTGCGTCGCCGTGGTTCGCCCGACCGGCGGGGCGACGACGCCGGCCCGGATGGTCCCACCGGGCGCTCTGATGGGCCTGGCCACAACTTCGGGAATCGCCCGCCAGCACGCCGTCCGGGCCAGCGTGATGGTGGCCTCGGCGACCCTGCTCTACCGGGTGTTGCACGTCCCCAACGGCTACTGGATCCCCCTCGCCGTCATCGCCGTCCTCCAGCCCGACGCCACATCGGGCCGCACCCGGGCGCTGCAGCGCGCCCTCGGGACGCTGGTCGGGGTGGTCGTGGCCGCCGCCGTCATCGCCCTGACCCGCTCGGACGCGGTCCTGCTGGTGTGCGTGCTGGTGACGTCGGGCGGGCTGTTCGCCCTCAAAGCCCGCAACTACTTCTGGATGGTGGCCCTCCTCACCCCGCTGGTGCTCCTGATGCTGACTGTCGTCAGCTACACCGGCCTGCGGATCATCGGGTACCGGGTAGTGGACACCCTGGTCGGGACGGCCCTCGCCCTGGTGGTCGTCGAGATCTGGGACCGGGGGGAGGCCACCGGTACCCCCGGTGCAAGTCCACCGTCGTGACCCCCGCAGGGGTGCGGCAGGTAGGATCGTCCATCACCTCCCGCTCGCCATGTCGGTGGACCCCGATGCCGCCCGTGCGCCGGACCCGCGGGTCAGGACACACCCTTCGATGAGCCCGAACGCCCACACGACCTCGGCCCGCACGGCACCCGGATCCCGGGTCGGGACCCACCGGTGAGGCTCGCCGCCTCGGACCTGGCCGCCGCCGCCGGGGGCGAACTGGTCGGCCCGGACGTGGCCGTGGACGGCGCCACCACCGACACCCGGACCCTGGTCGCCGGCCAGCTGTTCGTCCCGGTGGTCGCCGAACGTGACGGCCACGACTTCGTCGGTGCGGCGCTGGCCGCCGGCGCCCCGGCCTACCTCACGGCCCGCACCCCGGAGGGCACCACCGCAGTCCGGGTCGACGACACGTCGGCGGCACTGTGGGCCCTGGGTGCCCACGCCCGAGGCCTGGTGTGCGACCTGGTGGTCGGGATCACGGGGTCGGTGGGGAAGACGACGGTCAAGGACCTGGTGGCCGGCGGCCTGTCGGCCCGGTTCCGGACGCACGCCACCCACGCCTCGTTCAACAACGAACTGGGCGTGCCCCTCACCCTGCTCGCCACGCCGGACACCACGGAGGCGGTCGTGCTCGAGCTGGGCGCCCGGTTCCCCGGCGACATCGCGTCCTTGCGCGACCTCATCCGCCCGGTCATCGCCGTCATCACCTCCATCGGCACGGCCCACGCCGAGCACCTGGGCGGGCCCGACGGCGTGGCCGTCGAGAAGGGCTCGTTGCTCGAGGGTCTGCCCCGCCACGGCTATGCCATCCTGAACGCCGTGGAGTGCGGCCCCGACCTGAAGCACCGCACGGAGGCCACCGTCGTCACCTTCGGCACCGACTCGGGCGACGTGCGGGGCATCGTGGTGGGCCGCGATGACGGGCTGCGTCCGACGGTCAGGATCGAATCGCCGTGGGGGTCGGGGGAGATCACCCTGGCCGTCCGCGGCGACCACCAGGCCCCCAACGCCGCCGCCGCCGTGGCCACCGCGGTGTGCGCCGGGGTCGACCTCGAACTCGCCCTGGTCGGGGTGGCCTCGGCCGAAGGGAGCGCGCTGCGGGCCGAGTTCTGGCGGGCCCCCTCGGGCCTCCGGGTCCTCAACGACTCCTACAACGCCAACCCGGCCTCCGTGGCCGCCGCACTCCGCAACCTGGCCCTGGTCGACGCCCCCCGTCGGGTGGCGGTGTTGGGCGAGATGGCCGAGCTGGGGGAGGGGAGCGACGAGGCCCACCGACGCATGGGCGACCTGGCCGCCTCGCTCGGCATCGAGGTGGTGGCCGTCGGCGGCGCCCCCTACGGCGGCACGCCGGTCGGCGGGCTGGACGAGGCGCTCGACCTTGTCGAAGGCCTGACCCCGGACAGCGTGGTGCTGCTCAAGGCCAGCCGCTCGGTCGGCCTCGAGCGCCTGGCCGCCTCCCTGCGCGAGGGAGTGGGGGCCCGGTGAGGGTCCTCCTTTTCTTCGGCGGCCCGAGCGAGGAGCGCGACGTCAGTGCCGGGTCGATCAAGCCATGGGTCACCTACCTGCAGGCCGACCCGACGGCCGAACTCACCGTGGTGTTCGTCGACCGCGCCCTGCGGGCCTACCGCATGCCGTCGGTGTACTACTACGCCAACACCTGCGCCGACTTCGAGACCCAGCTGCGCACCCTGGACCTCGAGCTCTCCTGGGACGAGGTGGCCGACCTGGCCCGGGCCCACGACGTGGCGGTGCCGCTCATCCACGGCGAGTTCGGCGAGGACGGGGTGCTGCAACGGAGGCTCGAGGCGTGGGGCGTGCCCTATGTCTTCAGCCGGCCCGACGCCCTCGAGCGCACGCTCGACAAGGAAGCCTGCTACGCCACCCTCGCCGCCGGCGGCTTCCCGGTGCCGGCCCACCGCTCCGTGTCCCGTGACGAGTGGGACGCCGACCGGGCCGGAGTGCTCGCCGCGCTGGCTGCTCTGACGCCGACTCTCGGAGGGGCCGGCGGGGCGTCTCGGGACCTGCTGGCCGTCAAGCCCCTGACCGGCGGATCGTCGTTCGGCGTGGACGTGGTCCCGGCCGCCGAGGACCTGCTGGCCGACGCGGTCGAGGCCGCTTTCGCCAGTACCGGCGGCGCCGTGCTGGTCGAGGAGTTCCTGAGCGGGACCGAGTTCTCGGTAGTGGTGCTGGACGGTCCGGACGGGACCCCCACGGCCCTCGCCCCGACCGAGGTCGAGAAGCCGGGGGCCAGCCTCGTCTACGGGACCGAGGAGAAGTACCTGCACGGGTCGGGCGTCGTCCACCACACGCCGATGCGGGTGGACGACGCCGTCCTCCATGGCATCCGCCGTGCGGCGGCCGAGGCGTTCGGCCTGCTGGGCCTCCGCCACATGGCCCGCGTCGACGGCTTCCGGACCGACGACGGCACTGTCGTGGTGACCGACGTCAACGGCATCGGCGGCATGGGCTTCTCGAGTTTCGTATTCCAGCAGGCGGCCATGGTCGGCATCGACCACCGGCGCCTCATCATGGGTCTGCTGCGGGCCGCGGTGGGCGGGGGGTCGGCGACGGCCGAGGACGCGATGCCGGCCGCCGAGGGCGCCCGCCGGATCCACGTGGTGCTGGGTGGGCCGACCAGCGAGCGCCAGGTGAGCCGCCAGAGTGGCTGCTTCGTCGGACTCTCACTCCTGGCGTCGGGAAGCGACGTCCGCTTCTACCTGATGGACTTCCAGAGCCGGTACACCGAGATCGGGCTCTTCTACGTGCTCCACCACGACGTCGAGGAGATTCAGGCGCTGGTCGGCGACCCGGTCCGACGGGCCACCATCGAGTCCGTCGGCGCAGCCGTGCGGGCCGACTTCGCCCTGGGCGACGGGCCGGCCCGCTCGGCACTGCTCATGGGCCGGACCCTACCGCTCGGGGACGTGACCGCCGAGGCCGACTTCGTGTTCCTTGCCCTCCACGGTGGCCCGGGCGAGGACGGCCGGCTGCAGTTGGCCCTCGATCGCCTCGGCACCCCGTACAACGGGTCGGGGCCGCGGGCCGCCGACCTGGCGGCCGACAAGGTGGCCACTGCGGACTGGGTGCGCGGTATCGGACTCCCGGGGGTCGGCGCCCCGGCCCAGCGGGAGGTCGACGTGTTCGAGCTCGGCTCATGGCTCGACGAGATGGCCGGCCCGGGGGCTGCGGGTTCCCGCTACGCCGCACTGTGCGACGAGCTGGCCGCCCGGGCGCTGGTCTGCAAGCCGGCCACCGACGGCTGCTCCACCGGGGTCAAGCTGCTGAAGGGTCCCGAGGTGATGGAGCGGTTCTTCGCCACCATCGTGGCCGAGGCGCCCGAGTTCACCGGCGACGAGACGCGGGCCGACTTGCGGGGCCGGGCACTGACCATCGCCATGCCAGTACCGGTCCCCAAGCGGTGGCTGGTGGAGCGGGCCTTCGTCGACCCGTCCACCGTCGAGCTCCCGTCGGGTGACCTCAACCTCGAGACCCTGCGCCCGTGGTTCGCCGCCAAGCAGTTCATCGAGCTGACCGTCGCCGTGCTCGACCGTCCCGGCCGCGGCCTGGTGGCGGCCGTGCCCAGCGTGACGGTGGCGGCCGACGAGCTCACCCTGCAGCAGAAGTTCCAGAGCGGGGTAGGCACCAACCTGGCCCTCGACCTGTTCGTGCCGGACGAGGTGGCCGAGGGGGTGCGGCTCCGGGTCGAGCAGGTCGCCCGGGCCTTCGGCATCGAGGGCTACGCCCGCCTCGACGTGTTCTGGGACCAGCAGGAGGACATCGTCTACTTGCTGGAGGTGAACTCGCTGTGCGGGCTGACCGAGGCCACCGTCTTCTACTCCCAGTGGCTCGCCGACCGCGACTCCGCACCGCCCTGGGCCGTGCTCGGGCGCATCGTCGATGCCGGCTTCGAGCGGTCCGAGCGACGGGTCCGGTCCGACCGGGCCCCCCGGGCCGGCTGAGGGTGCAGGTGGCCACCGGATGATCCGCCTCGACGACCTGGCGGCGGCCGTGCCCGGACTCGAGGTGCGGGGCCCGGCCCACGCCGGCCGCTACGAACGGTTCTGCTTCGACTCGCGGCTGGTGGAGACGGGTGACCTGTTCGTCGCCGTGCGGACCCCGCGCGGCGACGGGCACGACTTCGTGGCCGACGCCTGGGCCCGGGGGGCGGTGGCCGTGCTGGTCGACGGCACCTCGGGAGTGCCCGACGACTGCCCCGCCCTGGTAGTGGACGACACCGTGTCCGCCATGGAGCGCTACGGGGCCCACGTGGTCCGGGCCTGGGCCCCCCGGGTGGTGGCGGTGACCGGCACAGTGGGCAAGACCGGCACCAAGGAGCTGATAGCCGACGTGCTCGCCACCCGGTTCACCGTGTTCCGCTCACCGGGCAACTTCAGCGGGCGCTTCGGACTGGCGGTGGCCCTCGGCGGGCTCCGGCCCGAGCACCAGGTGGCGGTGGTGGAGATGGCCACCGGCCACTTCGGCGAGATCGACGCCATGTGCGCCATGGCGCCGCCCGAGGTGGGAGTGGTG
>DATCCR010000182.1:0-2122 GCA_036511155.1 Acidimicrobiales bacterium | reverse complement strand
GGGCCCACCGGCCGGACGTCGTCGTGCGCCTGGGGGACCGGTGGGCCTCCAAGGTGGTGAACACCTTCCTGGCCTCCGTCCCGTCCGTGGTGGTCGATGCCCACGGATGGACCGACCCCGAGCGTTCGGCCGGTCATGTGGTGCGGTGCGACCCGACGGCGTTCTGCCTGGCCGTCGCCGAGGCGGTGGACGTGCCCGGTCATGGTCGGGACGACCCGATCGCCGAGTGGCTCCACGAGTGGGGGCAGGCCGAGGTCCTGGCCCAGGTGGCCATCCACGGCGGATCCCGGTCGGGGGAGGCCCTGGTCGAGCCGGAACTCACCGAGCCGGCCCTGGCCCAGCGGGTGTTCGCAACGGTGGCCGCGGGGACCCCGCTGATGGTGTCGTCATCCATGCCGGTCCGTGACGTCGAGGCCTTCGGGGCGCCGCGCACGGGTCCGCCGCGGGTGCTGGCCAACCGGGGGGCCAACGGCATCGACGGCGTGGTGTCCACCGCCCTCGGTGTGGCCCTGGCCTCCGGACCGACGACGGCGCTCGTGGGTGACCTGGCTTTCCTCCACGACGTGTCCGCCCTGGTCGGCCCGGCCGACGAGCAGCCGTCGTTGACCGTGGTGGTGGCCGACAACGGTGGAGGGGGCATCTTCTCCTTCCTGTCCCAGGCCGCCGCCCTCTCGACCGAGCGCTTCGAGCGCCTGTTCGGCACGCCCCAGTCGCCAGACCCGGCCGCCGTGGCGAGGGGGCTCGGGTGGGACGTCGTCGAGATCGACGGTGACGGGTGGACGGACGAGCTCGGTGCCGCGCTCGTGCCCCACGACGGCGGTCGGGTGGTTGTCGTCCGTCTACCGGACCGGGCCTCCAACGTCGCGGCTCACGACCGGGTCAACGCGGCCATCGTGGCGGCCGTCGACGGGGCGTAGGCACACCTGCTCGCTCGCAGCACGCAGCCACGTGCGGCGTGGTCGTCTGTCCGCTTGTCAATCGACGCCAGGACCGGACTCCGCCGGTCCAACGGCCCACCGGTCCCGAACCTCACCAGCTTGGCCCCGGACCCCGGGCACGGGGCCTCTGAGCGTCGCCGCTCCGGACGACCGGATCAGCAGGGTGTCGGGTCGTAGTACGGGCCGGACGTGCCCTTCGAGATCGACGGCGTGGTTCCCTTGGTGGCGGTCGCCGCCGGCGCAGTGGTGGCCACGGGCGTGGTGGTCGAGGTGGGTGCCGGCGGGGCGAGCGTCATCGGGTTGCCGTAGGCGTTGATCGGCGGGGTGGTGACGGAGCCGAACGGACCGCCGAGGAACTGGGTGACGGTGGCAGCGGCCGCGTCGGGCTGCACGACCTCGACGTCGCCGGCAAAGGACGAAACGGCACCGCTGGTCGGGAGCACGTACGAGTTCAGCGACGAGCCCCCGAAGGCGTGGTAGCGCTCGGCCAGGGCGAACAGGTCGCCGGCCGACAGGTTGTCGTCCTTGGTGAAGTCGTGGACCACCGAGGTGAGCAGCGAGTTCAGCCGCAGGGGGTTGTACGTCGACTTGGCCTTGTCGAGGGCGGACGAGATGACCAGGTTCTGGCGCTGGATGCGGCCGAGGTCCGAGGTGGGGTCGGAGTGCCAGTATCCGTTGGTGTAGTACTGGTAGTAGCGCGACCGGGACAGGCTCAGGGCCTGGTCACCGTTCAGCACCTGGCACCCGGCGGTCGGGATGTCGAGGCCGGAGTTGTTGTAGCAGGTGCCGGTCGAGCAGTCCCGGTCCCGGGCCGGGAAGGGGAAGTCGAGCGAGATTCCGCCGAGGGCGTTGACGGCGTCCATGACTCCGAAGAACTTGATGGAGATGTAGTGGCTGATCGGGATGCCGAAGGTGTTCTCGATGGTCTTCACCAAGGCGTCGGGCCCTCCGGTGTAGGCCGCGTTGATCTTGTTGCGGGTCGAGAGCTGCGAATTGGCGGGCAGGCCGGTGATGGTGACGAACGTGTCGCGGGGGATCGACAGTGTCGAGGCGGTGCCGGCCTGCGGGTCGACGTGCACAATCTTGATGGTGTCCGACCGCTGGCCGCCGGCCGCCTGGGTGGAGCCGAACTGCTGGGCCTGGGCCAGCGGTCGGACACCATCAAGATCGTCCACGTCGACCCC
>DATCCR010000181.1:0-18578 GCA_036511155.1 Acidimicrobiales bacterium | reverse complement strand
CGGAGGGCGAGCCGAGCCCGTAGGTCTGGTCAGTAGGGCGGCGCGAAGAGTCCGGCCAGGGTCCCCTGCTCGCCGACTACGTCCTCCCACTCGTCGACCCCCAGGTCCACGACGGCCAGCGCGCAGGTCGGGAAACCGCGGTCCTCGAGCCGGTCCCGGTCGGCGGACCCCTCGGCCAGCAAGTCCCAGGCCAGGTGGAACATGGTCGGGTTGTGCCCGACCACCAGGGCCGACCGGGCCTGCTCGTCGACCTCGCGCAGGTAGGTGAGGACCATGGCGGGCTCGGCCTCGTAGAGGCTCCGGTAGGCGTCGAGCGGCACCCGGTCGGCCACGAGGCCCAGGACCAGCTGGGCCGTCTGGACGGTGCGCGCGGCCGCCGAACACAACGCCACCTCCGGACGGACCAGTCCGGGGGTGTCGAGTAGCGGCCCTTCGGTGGCCAGCCGGACCCCCAAGGCCTCGGCGTCGCTCCGGCCCCGCTCGGCCAGGGCACGGTCCACGTCCCGGCCGCCCCGCGGCGCGTCGGCCGCCTTGGCGTGCCGGAGGATCCAGAGCTGGCGGGTGCCGGAGGGTGTGGGGTGGCCCATCACCCCATCGTGGCCCACCGGGAGGACCCGGGCAGCACGTGCCGACCGTCAGGCATCGACCTCGCGCCGCCCCTCGAGGGCCCGGCCGAGGGTGAGCTCGTCGGCGTACTCGAGGTCGCCGCCCACCGGGAGCCCGCTGGCGATCCGGGTGACCGTCAGCCCCATGGGCTTGAGCAGCCGGGCCAGGTACATTGCGGTGGCCTCGCCCTCGAGGTTGGGATTCGTACAGAGGATCACCTCGGTGATCCCCTCGTCATCCAACCGGAGAAGCAGCTCGCGCACCCGGAGCTGCTCGGGCCCGATGCCCTCGATGGGGTTCAGCGAGCCCTGGAGCACGTGGTAGCGGCCGGAGAACTCGCCGGTCTTCTCCACCGAGACGATGTCGCGGGGGTCCTCGACGACACAGACCATGGTCGCGTCGCGCCGGTCGTCGAGGCAGATGGCGCACTCGCCGCCCTCGGCCACGTTGAAGCACCGGGTGCACAGGGTGATCCGCTCCTTCACGGCGATGATGGCCTCGGCCAGCCGCATGGCGTCCTCGGGAGCAACCTTCAGGAGGTGGAACGTGATGCGCTGAGCCGACTTGGGGCCGATGCCGGGCAACCGGCCCATCTCGTCGATCAGGGCCTGGAGCGGCCCGCTGAAGACGGCCACCTAGACCACCTCCTCGGCTCCGGGGAAGGCCTGGAGCAGCCGGGCCTCTGCGGAGTTGTCGATCTCGGCCGCCTCGAGGTTGTCGGCGTCGAAGTCGGCGAGATCTTCGACCAGGTCCTCGTGCGCGGCGACCGTCGGGGCCGGCACAGCCGTGGAGTCGGTGGACCCGCCCGAAGGGTCGTCGTCGGTCGGGAGCGGCGGGGCCGAGGCACTGTCGACCTCCAGGACCAGGGGGATCGGTCGGCCGAACTGGTCGGCCAGGGCGGCCTCGACCTCGGGCCGCATGGCCTCGCACCGGTTGCGGTGGATCTCGTTGGGCAGGCCGAAGTGGGCGCGCTCGCTATCGGCAGCCACGAAGCGGCCGGCCTGGAAGAGCGCTTTGGCCTTGGGCCGCAGCCGGCCGATCACGTGGTCACCCCAGGCCTGGACCAGCTGGTCCCGGCTCGGGAAGGGCGCTGGCGAGCTCGGGGCGGTCGGCGGCGACACCTCCGAAGGGTGGGCCACCGGCTCGGACGGGGTTTCCGGTGGCTCGTCGGCCTCGACCGTGGCCGCGGGCTCCGGCGTGGGGATCGCCTCGGCGGTTGCGCCGGTCGTCGACCCGGACTTGCGGCGCACCGCGCCGAGAGTGGGACGCGAGCCGGTCGGTCCCGGTGGCGGGGGCCCGTCGGCCACCGTCACCGGGGCGGGCGGCTCCTCGGGCTCGATGGGCGCAGCCGGTCGGCTGGTGGGCACGGCGGCGGCCCGAGCGGCCAGGGCGGCACCTGTGGCCGAGCCGGTGGCTTGCGGGGCTGGGGCGGGGGTGGCGGTCGGGGTCGCGACGGGCGACGCGTCCGCGGGACGGACACCGGAGGCCTCGAGGCGCTCGATGCGGGCCAGCAGGGAGGCCGGTGAGTCGTCGGCCTCCGGGTGGACCAGCCGGACCAGCGCCACCTCGAGGTTGACCCGGGGGTCCGGGGCGTCGCGCATCTGGACCTGGGCCCGGCCGAGGTCCTCCATGGCCCGCACCAGGGTGGCCAGACCCACCCGGCCGGCCTGGGCGGCCAGCACGTCACGCTCGGCACCGGCCACGGTGACCAGGTCGGGGGCGACCAGGGCCAGGAAGCCCTGGCGCAGGTGGTCGACCAAGTCGACCGTCAGCTGCTGGGGGCTGAAGCCGGCGGCGGTCAGATGGGCGACGGCCACCAGGGCCCGCTCGACGTCCCGTTCGGCCAGGGCCTCCACCACCTCGTCGAGCTCCGGAAGGTCGTCGTCGACTGCGGCGTCCGAGGCCGCCACCTGGTCGAGGATCGACAGGGCATCGCGTGCCGAGCCCCGGCCGCGCCGGACAGCGAGATCCAGGGCGTCGTCGCCGACGTCGAGGTTGGCGTCCGTGCGCACCTGGGCGAGGAGCTCGGACAGGGTGTCGGGGCCGAGCAGGCGGAACTCGAAGTGCTGGGTCCGGCTCCGGATGGTGGGCAGGACCTTCTGTGGGTCGGTGGTGGCCAGCACGAAGATGACGTGGGCCGGCGGTTCCTCCAGCGTCTTCAGCAGCGCGTTGGAGGCCGCCGTCGAGAGCATGTGGACCTCATCGACGATGTAGACCTTCTGGCGGCCCGGCGAGCCGAGGGCGGCTCTGGACACGAGATCGCGCATGGCGTCGACCCCGTTGTTGGAAGCGGCGTCGAGCTCGTGGACGTCGAGCGAGGTGCCCCTGGTGATCTCGATGCAGGAGGAGCAGACCCCGCACGGCTCGCCGTCGTGGAGGTCGGTGCAGTTGAGGGCCTTGGCCAGGATGCGGGCCGTCGAGGTCTTGCCGGTGCCGCGGGGCCCGCTGAAGAGGTAGGCATGGGCCACCCGACCGTCCCGCACCGCGTTGCGCAGGGCCAGGACCACGTGGTCCTGGCCGCGTACCTCGCCGAACGTCGACGGCCGGAAGCGCCGGTACAGGGACTGGTAGGGGACTTCCTCGGTCACGTCGGGCACGCCGGGAGCCTACCGGTCGGCTCGCACAGGGTCCTCGGGACGACCACCCGGGACGGCGCCCTGGACGGGACCGCGGGGCCGACGACCCCGGTGGTCGGTGCGACGGCCAGGTTGGCTGCGGCACACGGCCTTGCCCGCTGAGAGCTGCTGCCTTCCGACCCTGACTCGATTCACAGGAGGACGTTGCGCAGGACCCAGCCGCCGCACCCACCACCGGGGAGGCACCAATGCTACCGCTGACGCGACCGGCCGGCGGCCCAGCGCGGTCGGAGTAGCCTGTCGGGGCTGTGGACGCCCCGGGTCACCCGGACGGCCACCGGCACGGAGGCGTGCGAGAGCGGCCGAATCGGCACGATTGGAAATCGTGTGTGGGGAAACTCACCGTGGGTTCAAATCCCACCGCCTCCGCCATGGGCAACACCGGGGGTCAGCCAGGGTCACCGGCTCCCACCGGGAGCCCGGACGGAGCCGTCCCGGGTGACGGCGCGGCCGAGGACGCCATGGCCATGGGTCTCGCCCTCGCAGAGGCCGAGAGGGCACTCCTGCACGGTGACGTGCCGGTCGGGGCGGTGGCTCTGGTCGGCGAGCGGGTGGTGGCCTCACGCCACAACGAGCGGGAGCTGACCGGCGACCCGACGGCCCATGCCGAGATCCTGGCCCTGGTCGACGCGGCCGCCGCCCTCGGCACCTGGCGATTGAGCGACGTGACCCTGGTGGTCACGCTCGAACCGTGCCCCATGTGTGCCGGTGCACTGGTGGCGGCCCGCCTCGGCCGCGTCGTCTACGGCGCCGCCGACCCCAAGGCCGGGGCGTGCGGCTCCCTCTACAACCTGTGCGCCGATCCCCGGCTGAACCACGAGGTGCCGGTCACCGCCGGCGTGCGGGCCGACGAGGCAGCCGGGCTGTTGACCGCGTTCTTCGGCGGGCGCCGCCGGGGCTGACCGGCCCGACCGACGCCGGGGGGCTTCAGTAGGCTCGGCCCGTCCCTCGCTCGCCTTCGGGCGGGGGTCGACCAAGGGGGAGCCGGATGGCCGACATGCGTGCGCTGCAGGTGACCAGGAACGGCCCGCCTGGCGAGGTCCTGGCCGTCCGGGACGTCGAGCGGCCGGTACCCGGCGACGGCCAGGTCCTGGTCGAGGTGGGGGCCGCCTCGCTCAACTTCAACGACATCGACCGGTGCCTGGGCAAGCTGGTGTCGGTGCCGACCCCGCCGCCGTACACGCTGGGCATGGACGTGTGCGGCGTCGTGGTGGAGGCGGGCGCCGGCGCCGAGCAATGGCTCGGCCGTCGGGTGGTCGCCATCACCACCACGGCCCTGGGCGGCATCGCGGAGTATGCGCTGGCCGATGCGGTGTCGGTCTTCGACGCCCCCGAGGGGCTGGACGACGCCGAGGCCACGGCCTTCATCATGCCCTTCCACACCTCCCACCTCGCCCTGTTCCGTCGCGGTCGCCTGGCCGCCGGCCAGACGCTGGTGGTCCACTCGGCGGCCAGCGGGCTGGGCTCGGCCGGCATCCAGCTGGGCAAGGCGGCAGGTGCCCGGGTGATCGCCGTCGCCGGCGGACCCGACAAGGGCGCGCTGTGCGCCGAGCTCGGGGCTGACCTGGTCATCGACCACTCCACGACCGACTTCGTGGAGGCGGTGCTCGAGGCGACGGGCGACGTCGGCGCAGACGTCGTCTACGACCTGACCGGGGGCGACTTCGTCGAGCGGTCGTGGCGGTGCACGGCCCGCGGGGGCCGCTACCTGGCCGTCGGGTTCGCCGACGACGACGAGAACGGGATGACCGGACGGCCACTGCGCATGGCCTGCATCGGCAACATCGACCTGGTCGGGGTGATGGTTGCGTGGGTCGACAAGGTCGACCCCGGCATGCGCCGGTTCGGCTTCAACCCCTACGGCCGGGACGTGGCCGACGAGGTACACGCAGACCTACTGCGACTGGTGGCCGAGGGCACGATCCGACCTCACGTGGGGCGCCGGGTCAGCATGGAGGAGGCCGGGGCCGCCCTCGACGACCACCGGGCCCGACGGTCGGTCGGGCGCACGGTGGTCGAGGTCCGTCCCTGAGCCGACGGCGTCGACCCGGGACAGGGGGGCCGGTCAGGCTCCCGGCGGTGTCACGTACGAGTAGTCGCAGCGGAACCCGTGGTTCGGCCCGCTGGTCGGCGGGTCGTCGAGGCGCTGCCAGTTCCCGTTGGTGACCTGGCCGATCAGGTAGCAGTTGCCGGGGGTCTTGGCCGCCGGGTTGTTCGGCCCGATGATGTGCTGGCCGTCGAACGTGGTCACCTTGCCCAACTGGGTCAGCAGCGAGCCGCGGCTCGGGTTGGCGCCGGCGTTCTGGAGGGCCTGGGCGAACAGCTGGGCCGACAGCCACCCGTAGAGCGTGAACAGGTCGGGGGTGAAGCCCGGCGAGGCCACGTTGACCCAGTGGAGGAAGCTGGCCACCGACGGGACCGAAGCGGCGTCCTGGCCGAGGTAGAGGGTGGTGCTCTGCTGGAGGTAGTCGCCGTTGACGGCCGCAGGGCCACCGGAGTCGGGGATCAGCTTGTTGGTGTAGGTGGCCGCACCCAGGATGACGATCGGGTGGAAGTTCTGAGCGGTCAGGGACTTCAGCAGGCCCGAGGCGTACGACTCGGCCATCGAGTCGACGAAGAGGATCTTGACGCCGGCGTTCTTCATGGCGATCACGTTCTGGTCGAAGTTGGTCTGGGCCACGCCGTACGACTGGTCGTAGATGACCTTGAAGCCCACCTTCTGGAGGACGTACTTCTCGCCGGCCCAGTCGGTCTGGGCGGAGGGCAGGTCTGCCACCAGCGAGGCGGCGGCGTTGACGTCGCTCGGGAACTTCTTCTTGAAGTACTGGAGCGGGCCCTCCTGCCAGCCACCGTTGAGGGGAACCGGCTCGAAGACGTTGGGCAGCTTGCCCGTTGTGGTGTCGAGCACGTTGGACACATCGGGGATGCCCGGGTTGGCGGCCAGGAGCGCCCCCCCGTAGCTGTCCTCGAGGGAGAAGCTGCCGACCATCGAGAAGTCGTTGGTGATGGCGTTCTGGGTGGCCTGCTTGTTGGTGGCCCCCGAGAAGCTGTCGTCGGCGCTGTCGACCTTGAGCTTGCGCCCGTTCACGCCGCCGGTCGAGTTCACGTAGTCGAAGTAGGCCTGGGTGCCGACGACGGCGCCCTTGAACAGCCCGCCGAGCGAGAGGGTGGAGACATTGCCCACCGTCACCGAGTTGGCGGTGACGCCGGTGTGGTCGCTGAAGGCGCTGGCCGGGACCTTGGGGCTCCCGCCCGAGCCGCCACTCCCCGCGGCGGTAGTCGTCGTCGACGACGAACTGGTGGAGCTGCAGGCCATCGCAGTCGTCGCCAGCAGCAGGACCATGCCTGCGGCGGCCAGACGAGTCATCCCGGACGTACGTGCCACGCATTCCCCCTGGTAGTCATCCTCCGCGGTCGATGATGAGTCCCCCATCGACCCCGACGGTCCGTTCGGTTGGCCGACTCTACTGCGCCGGCCTCTCCGGGGCCCGGACGATCGGCCGAGTGGGTCACGGGTCGTTTCGGGACCCCGGGCCGGCTCCGTTACACTCGCCGGCGGAAGGGTGGCAGAGCGGACTAATGCGCACGCCTCGAAAGCGTGTGAGGTGAAAGCCTCCGGGGGTTCGAATCCCCCCCCTTCCGCCACGTGGAGCCAGCGGCCCCGGCGTCCCGTCCCGGCTGGACGGTGGGCCGGGGTCGCAGCGTGTCCCGGGCCCGTTTGGCCGGGCGACGCCGGGGACCCTCAGGCAGGCTGCGGCTCAGCGACCGGCGTGACCTCGACCGGCTCGACGTCGACCTCGGTCCCCAGGTTGGGGACGACGCGGTCCAGCCAGGCAGGCATCCACCAGTTGGCCGGGCCCAGCAACTCCATGACCGAGGGCACCAGCACCATCCGCACCAGGGTGGCGTCGATCAGGATGGCCGAGGCCAGGCCCAGGCCGAACACCTTGAGCACGTGGAGCGGGTCGCCGAAGACGAACGACCCGAACACGCAGATCATGATGGCGGCGGCAGCGGTGATCACCCGGGCCGTCTTGGCCAGGCCATCGGCCACAGCGGTCGAGTTGTCGCCGCTGAGGCGCCACTCCTCGCGGATCCGGGACAGCAGGAAGACCTCGTAGTCCATGGAGAGGCCGAAGAGGATGGTGAACATCATCAGCGGGATCCAGGGATCGATCGGCCCAGTGGCCCCGATCCCGAAGAAGCCGCCCAGCCAGCCCCACTGGAACACGGCCACGATGACGCCGTAGGCGGCGCCCACCGACAGCAGGTTGACGACCACCGCCTTGGCCGGGATGGCCAGCGAGGGGAAGACGGCCATCAGCAGCAGGAACGACAGCAGCAGCACGGTGGCGATGACCCACGGCAGGCGGCTGGAGAGGTACGTGGAGGCGTCGACCGAGCCCGCCGTCTCCCCACCGACGTAGGCCTGCACCCCGGAGCCGGACGTGGCCGCCGGGATCACCCGTTCGCGCATCGTGTGCACCAGGGTGTGGGTCTGCGCGGCCTGCGGCGAGGTGGTCGGGTAGGCCACGATGAGGGCGGCCGTGCCCGACGGGTTGAACTGGACGGGGGAGGCGAAGGCGATGCCCGGCGTGGCGCGGAGTTCGGCGTCGAGCCGCTCGACGGCGGCATTCCGGCCGGCGGGCACCAGGGCGGCGATGACCAGCGGTCCGTTGAATCCAGGACCGAACCCGGTGGCCAGGGCGTCGAAGGCCTGGCGGGTCGTGGTCGTGGCCGGGTCGTTGCCGGCGTCGGTGAAGGCCTGGCGCATGGAGAACATCGGCAGGGCCAGGCAGACCAGGAGGGCCACCGAGGCCAGGGCGAAGATCAGCGGGTGGCGCTGGACGCTGCGACTCCACCGGAACCAGAAGCCGCGCTCGTCGGGCTCGGCCCCGCTCTGCAGCAGCGGCTTGATGGCCAGGTTGTCGATGGCCCGGCCGGCGAAGCCGAGCATGGCCGGAAGCAGGGTCGTGGCGGCCAGCATGACCAGGACCACGGCGGCGATCGCCCCGATGGCCAGGCCCCGCATGAACGGGAGCTGGAGGATGAACAGGCCGCACAGCGACAGGATGACCGTACTGCCGGCGAACACCACGGCCCGGCCCGACGTGGCCAAGGAGATGGCCACCGCCCCGCCCGGTTCCCGGCCTTCGGCCAGGCCCTGCCGGTAGCGGGTGACGACGAACAGGGCGTAGTCGATGCCCACGCCGAGACCGATCATGGCCATGATCTCGGGGGCGAACACCGGTGTGGTGACCACGTGGGACAGCAGGTCGAGCACGGCGAAGGCCACGGCGATGCCGAACAGGGCGGTGATGATGGGCAGACCCATGGCCACCACCGAACCGAAGGCCAGCAGCATGATGATGATGGCGGCCAGGATCCCGATGCCTTCGCTCGGCCCCGGCTTGGCCCCGGCCACCAGGCCGATGGCCTCGCCGCCCAGGGCCACGTGGTAGCCGGGCGCCTCGAAGGACAGGGCTGTGTCGATGACCTTCTGGATGGGGCCGGTCGGCAGTGTGCCGGCCGACCGGTCGAAGTTGATCCGGACGTAGCCGATGTGGCCGTCCTTGGAGATCTGGACCGCGCCCTGCGGGCTGAACGGGCTGGTCACTGCGGACACGTGGGCCAGAGGAGCCAGCGCGGCGGCCAGCTTGTCGGTGCGGGCCTGGTTGGCCGGGTCGGTGAACGCCCCGGTTGTGGTGATGACCACCTGGGCCGGACTGCCCGATGCCGAGGGGAACTGCGAGTTGAGAATCTGCTGGGCCGACCGGGTGTCGCCGGACAGGTTGTTGGAGAAGTTGCTACCGACCGACTGGGCCAACACGTTGACGGCGACGAGGCCGACGATCCAGGCCACCAGCACCCACCATCGGTGGTCGTGGCACCAGCCGGCCAGCCTGGCTAGGGCGCTGTCCTGGGCGGGCTTCGACTCGATCGAGGGACGGGACGCCGTCGCTCGACGTAGCTCGGTGGTGGTCACTCCATGGCCTCCGGAGGTGAGGGGTGCGCCGGGCGCGGGACTTGGGATCCACCCTCGTTTTACCCGCCGCGGCCCGCCGACCGGTCCACGCCCGCCCGGAGGGACGGGCCCGGGAGTGGTCAGTCGATCGCCTCGGGGCGGAGCATGGGGAAGAGGATGACGTCCCGGATGGCGTCCACTTCGGCCAGCAGCATGATGAGCCGGTCGATGCCGACGCCGATGCCGGCCGTGGGCGGCAGCCCGTACTCGAGGGACCGCACGAAGGCCTGGTCGGCCGGGTGGGCCTCGGCGTCACCGCCCGCCTTGGCCGCCGCCGACACCTCGAAGCGCGCAGCCTGCTCCTCCGGGATGTTGAGCTCGCTGTAGCCGTTGGCGAACTCGCGGCCCACGATGCACAGCTCGAACCGGTCGGCCATGGTCGGGTCGTCGGCCGTGTGGCGGGCCAGGGGCGACACCTCGACCGGGAACCCGCACACGAAGACCGGTGTCAACAGCCCGGGCAGCAGGACCTGGTCGTACAGCTCGAAGACCAGCTTGCCGGGCCCCCACTCGGGCAACGGGGTGACCCCGTGGGCATCGCACGCGGCCCGGAGGTCGTCGACCGGGTCGGTCGGGTGCACCCGTCGGCCCAGGCGCGCCTCCAACATGTCGAGCAGCTGGAGGCGCGGCCACGGGGGCGTGAGGTCGATCTCGTGTTCGCCGAAGGCCACGGTGAACCGGCCGATGGAGGCCTGGGCCGCTCGGGCCACCAGGGCCTCGGTCAGGTCCATACCATCCGTCATATCGCCGAAGGCCCGGTATGCCTCGAGAGCGGTGAACTCCGGGCTGTGGCGGGTGCTCACGCCCTCGTTGCGGAAGTTGCGGGCGATTTCGAAGACGCGCTCGTAGCCGCCGACCACCAGGCGCTTGAGGTAGAGCTCGGGAGCGATACGCAGGCTCAGGTCGATGTCCAGCGCGTTGGAGCGGGTGAAGAACGGGCGGGCGATGGCCCCGCCGGCCTGGGGCTGGAGGATGGGGGTCTCGACCTCGACGAAGTGCTCGGTCTCCATGTGGCGGCGCATGGCGGCGATGGCCTTGAAGCGGACGTCGAACACCCGGCGGCTATCCGGGTTGGCCAGCAGGTCGACCTCCCGCTGGCGGTAGCGGGTGTCCGTCTCGGTCAGGCCGTGCCACTTGTCGGGCAAGGGGCGAAGGGCCTTGGACAGCAGCCACAGTTCGGTGGTGTCGACCGACAGCTCGCCCCGACGGGAGGTGATGACCTCGCCGGCCGCCCCCACCCAGTCGCCCAGGTCGACGGCGCCGAGGACGGCGGCGGCGTCCTCGGCGAGGGAGGCGGCCTGGAGCAGCAGCTGTATGGAGCCGGAGGTATCGGCCAGCGTTGCGAACGAGAGCTTGCCGTGGCGGCGCACTGCGGTGACCCGGCCGGCCAGGCGGACGTGCTCGCCCGTCCGGATATCCGGATCGAGTCCGGCGTGGCGTTCGTGCAGGTCGTCGGCCAGCGCTGTCCGATCGAAGCGCGGCGGGTACGGGTCGATGCCCCGGTCGGCCAACGTCTCGCGCTTCTTGCGCCGCTCGCCGATGAGGGCGTCGATCGTCGGCGCGGTCGACTCGTCGGAAGGCTGGTCGATCTCGTTGGTCACGGCGGAGTCTGCTTTCTGAGGAACCCGGGGGCGGAGTACGGGCCCCGCATCGGAGCCGTCATCTTAGGAGACCCGGTCCCCGGGCCCCGGCCCGGAATGCGTATGCTTCGGTTGCGCCCCTAGCTCAACGGTGGAGCACCGGATTCTTAATCCGGAGGTTGGGTGGTTCGAGTCCCCCGGGGCGCACTCGATAGAGGGCACACGACAGCTGTTCGAGCCCCGGGTGTGGCGAGACCCGATGAGCCGTGCACCCATGACCCCAACGATGGTGCGCGTGCAGACAGTCCCTGCTCCGGCATCGGTCACTCACCAGCTTCGTCATCGCCGACGCCGAGGCCGCTCAACAGTTGCAGAGTGAGTGAGCGCACCTCATCCCGGGCAGCTTCGGTGTCCTCGGCGCTGGCCACGTAGAAGCAGGCCTCATTGAGGGCCCCCATGATCATCAGGGCAAGCGGGCGGAGTGGTTGGCGCCCGATCGAACCTGTTCGGATTGCCCTGCGGAGCACCCCCCGGAGCGGCACCGCACCGAACCTCGCCTCCATGGTGCGAATCGTGTCCCAACTCAGCACCGCCCGTGCGTCCCGCATCACGATGCGCTGCACGGCCGGATCCAGATGGGCGTCGATCCAGAGTTCGGAACCGGTCAACAGTGCCTGCCACGGATCGGGCAGGAGGAATTCGGCGACAACCCGGTCCGAGACGTCGCGGAGCACCTGCTCGTAGACGGCCGCGAACAAGTCCTCCTTCCCGCGGAAGTGGTGATACAAGGCTCCCTTGGTGACCCGGGCCGCTGCGACCACGTCGTCGAGCGAGGTGTCGGCGAACCCCCGGGATCCGAACAGGTCTCGGGAGACGGTGATCAGCGTGGCCCGAGTGGCGGCGCCCCGTGCCACGCGGCCGGTCGTCGTCGAGGGGGACTTCTTGTTGACATCCGTACTCATAGTATGAATAATACCGTACTGAGAGTACCCATGGTGGATACCTCAAGTATGTCCCGAAGGGGGATCGATGCCAAAATACGTGATCGAGCGAGAGCTTCCCGGAGCTGGAAACCTGTCGGCCGACGAGCTGCAGTCCATCAGCGAGAAGTCGAACAAGGTCATCGGAGAGCTCGGACCTGACATCCGCTGGCTGACCAGCTACGTGACCGACGACAAGATCTACTGCGTCTACGTGGCCCCCGACGAGGACATCCTCCAGGAGCACGCCCGGTGCGGAGGCTTTCCGGCAGACCGCATCTCCATGGTGTCAGCAGTGATCGACCCCTCCTCGGGAGAGTAGGAGTTCGGTCGGATCCAACGATTCGCGGCGTGGACCGCCGAGGGAGGGTACCGGGCGAGCTCGAGCGCCCCGGTCCTACCGTCCTCCGGATTCCGGCGCCGGCACTGAAGGATCGAGACCGGAATCCGGAGGAGCGGAAGCGGCTGCCTGTGCTGCCGCTGGCAGGCCGAACTGTGTAGGAACTCTTGGTCCGGGAGCCGTCCCACCACGTGGACCGGATCCGGGCCCTGGTCATGTCCCCATGACTGCCGTTCGAACCGTCGACCTCATGAGACCCGATGGTTCGACGCTTCGACTCGTCGGCTTCCGAGCAAGCGCACGTGGGTCGACACCATTCCGGCAACGCCCCGGGCGAGTCCACCCTGGGCCTCTGCGAGGCCGAACCACTCGACTCGGGCGGACCCCGGCGGTCGACGGAGTTCGAGACCACCCACCTCCGTGACCAACATCCGGCCGGTCGAACCACTTGGACCGAGCAGCGTGAGCCCGGCGAAACGCGAGCGGACGACCAGCCAATCCTCCCGCCGTCAGGATGGACGTGACGCGCGCTACCCGTATCGCTTCTTGGCTCAAGGTGACCTCGATCGAGGCCGATATCAGAGTTCTGAGAAGGTCAAAGCGAGACGGGTGGCGGTCCATGAGTGTGTCGACAGTTGGTGGCAGTGGTGATGCGGGATCCCGTGACCTCCCACCCGCGCCCGCGCCGGGCGGGCATCGGCTGAGTCCGAAGCTCCTGGCCTACCTCATGGGGCCCGCCGCCTTCGTGGCGATCTTGATCTTGATGCATCTCGGCTACATCGCCCGCGAGTCCGCATGGGTATGGCTCGGGGTCTTCGTGGCCATCCCGCTCGCCAACGTGATCGTCGACCGCCTGTACGACACGCGCCCATCGGCGGTCACGTTGAATCTGCGAGTGATGAGCCAGATAGCCGCCGTCACCGCGGTCATCTTCCTGAGTGGCTGGGGACCTGTTCTGTGGGGTGCGTACGCGTTCGTGGCGCTGGAGACCATCTCCGTCGTGGGGTCCCGCACCTGGCGCCTGGTGGCTCTCTGGTGTGTGGTCGGACTGGCTCTCGGCGAGATCTGCCTGTGGCGGGGATGGGTGCCGTCCGAATTGTCGTTGCCCCGATCGACGGCCCTCATCGTGATGGGGATCTTCGTCGTGCTCTTCGTGATCCGAATGGCCGGTGCCACCATGGAACAGAAGGAGGATGCGGAGCTGGCTGTCCGCATGAGCGAGGATCGGTTCCGCTCACTCATCCAGAACTCCTCTGACGTGACCCTGATCATCGACGCCGATGGCGTGCTGCAGTTCCTCTCTCCGGCCGTGGAGGAGCTTCTCGGATACCAGCCGGAGGAACTCGTCGGCACCGGTGCTACGGAACTCGTCCACGAGGCCGACCGGGATCGCGTCGAGTACCGCCTGGGACCTGACTTCCAGGCTTCGGCCGGATCCGACGCCGGTATGGCAGCCCTCGAATTCGCGATGGGCACCAAGTCTGGTGTCACCCGGTACGTCGAGGCTGTGATTTCGAATCAGCTCGATCGTCCCTCGGTCGGCGGATACGTGGCCAACTTGCGCGACGTCACGGAGCGGAAGAAGTTCGAGGAGCTCCTGTCGCATCGAGCACTCCACGATCCCTTGACGGGACTGGCAAATCGGCAGCTCATCTTGGACCGAGCCGAGCAGATGCTGGTCCGAGCCCGCAGATGCGGCGATCCGGTCGCCGCATACTTCGTCGACCTCGACAACTTCAAGGACGCCAACGACTCACTCGGCCACGAAGCCGGTGATCATCTGCTCCAGGCTGTCGCCAACCGTCTGGTCGGCCTACTGCGCGTCAGCGACACGGTGGGACGCCTGGGCGGTGATGAGTTCGTCGTCCTGGCTGAAGGAATGTCCCTCGCCTCTGGGCCCCAGGCGATTGCCGAACGGATCCGACAGGTGCTGAAACCCCCGTTCTACGTCGACGGATTCAAGGACGTACCGATCTCCGTGTCCGCGAGCATCGGCATCGCAGCGGGAGACCGGGAGTCCGCGCAGGACCTGCTGCGAGACGCCGATATTGCCCTCTACCGGGCCAAGGGCCAGGGTCGAGATCAGGCGATCGAATTCGAGGCGGAGATGCAGGTCGCGACCAACGACCGTCTGGCTCTGAGGAATGAACTGGACGTGGCGTTTCAACGTCAGGAATTCTTCCTCCTCTACCAACCGATCTTCGAACTCGACAGCATGCGGATCCAAGGCGTCGAAGCGCTTCTTCGGTGGAACCACCCGACGCAGGGGACGATTCTGCCTGATCGATTCATCCCGGTCCTCGAAGAGAGCGGGGACATCGTCAAGGTCGGGCGGTGGGTCCTCGAAGAAGCCTGCGGGCAACTTGCGAAGTGGCACGCCGATGGGCAGGACGTGTCCGTGTCCGTCAATGCCTCCATGCGCCAACTCGAGTCGGACACGTTCGTGGACGACGTTCGAAGTGCGTTGGCGAGGCACGCCTTGCCCCCGGCACTCCTGACCATCGAGATCACCGAGACCGTGCTCATGAAGGACGTCCAGGCAACAGTGGTTCGTCTCACGCGCCTGAAGGCACTGGGCGTGAAGATCGCGATCGACGATTTCGGAACGGGCTACTCCTCCATGGCCTACCTGCGCCAGTTCCCGGTGGACATCTTGAAGATCGACCGAACGTTCATCTCGGAGATGAACGGTTCCCTCGACGGAGCGGCGCTCGTCCACACGCTGATCGAGCTTGGGCGTGCGCTGGGCCTTGTGACCCTCGCCGAGGGGATCGAGGAGGCGGTCCAGATCGACGGCCTCCGCACGGAACGCTGCGATCATGGACAAGGCTTCCTCTTCGCACGCCCCACCACCAGTTCGGAGATCCAGAAGATGCTCGACACGGCACGTGATCACGACTCGGTCCAGGTACCGACGTCTGGGTCCTCGGTGGCACCGGCCTGAGGGCATTCGTGCTCTCTGGGTCGTAACGGAGGCTGCCCCCCGAGGCGGATCGGACGCCGATTCCGAGGCGATGATCGTCTGGTACCGGCGTCCACCGTGCCCGTCCCCATCCGCCGGTATTGCGCTGGCGTGCCGTCGGGTCCGCCCGGCTGGGAGAGCAGCCGACCACCCAGATCCCGGCCGATCACCGCATCGCGCAGTCCGGCCTTCGCCGCGGGCCCACCGGACCGATCCTGCCGGGTCTCGTCGCTCAGACCACCGGCGCCGGCTCATCGACGTCAGCAACCGATGTCCTACCAGGCAGGGCTTCGATTCCGAGTTCGCAGCTTCCTGTTCGCACGTTCTGGATCAAGGCGCGACAGCGGAGGACAGTGACCTGATCGGGCGCACCCTCCCGCTCGGTGGACCAGGCGGCTCAGCCGGCCGCACGGGCCGCTGGCCGGTGCCCGATCGGGTGGTTGAGGACCCGAACCGGCACCGGGTCTCCCACGGCACGGGTGCCGTCGGTGTGCACCACCTCGGTCCGGACGTCGTAGTAGCCGTCGGCCACCGCAGCGGAGTCCCACGGTCCGAGGTACCCGTAGGCGCTGGGCGTGGCGTGGACCTCCTGGGCGGGCCGCAGTCGGTGCGTCGTCGGGCCGCCGGAGACCAGGAACTCGAACGCCGACGTCCCGTGCGTCAGGTTGGAGACGCCCACCAGCAGGACTCGGCCGCTGACGGTAGCCCCGTAGGACGGACGCACCAGCTTCGACTGGAGCGACGGGTCCAGGCCCCGGACCACCAGCTGCGCGGCCAGGGGCGTGTCGAAGAGGCTCAGGTGCTGCGCCCGGGCGAAGGCGGCCAGCGGGCGCACCCAGGCGGGGTCCCACCCGCCGTCGCTGGCGTAGACCAGAGCGTCGTCGGCTGAGCCCATGTGGACGGTGACGTCGGCGGCCTGCAGTTGGTGGGTGCGGTCGGCCTGCGCGTAGCGCCACCCGTTCGGGGTGCCGGCGAGGACCTGCAGAGCGATGAGCACCAGGAGCCCGATCTTGGCCAGGGCCACCCCCCGGTCGGTCGCCGCCTCTTCCCGCTGCGTCCGGCGGCCGACGACCGCCAGGTAGCAGCCGACCCAGACCAGTACCTCGAACGTCTCGTAGCGGCCGGTCTGGAAGAAGCCCTGCCACGCCCGTGATGCCGTGACCATGCCCGTGAACAGCAGCCCGTAGACCACGAGAACCGCCCCGACCGGCGCCGGCGTGGCTTCGTCGCGGCGGATCCCGAAGCGGACCACCACCCAGCCGGCCAGGACGAGGACCAGCGCGCCCACGACGACGTCGAGCGGGCCGGGCGGGGACGTGACCACCTGGCCGAACAAGTTGTCGCCGATGGAGAAGAGGAGGAACTTGACCGACTCCACCGGGTGGGACAGCAGGTACCCCGGCTGCGACATGCCGGCCTTGGCATCGTAGTGGACGAGGAACAGGGCGGTGGTGGCGACGGCGGCCACCACCCAGACCGCCAGCCGGGAGGGAGGACGCCGGCGTAGCCAGATCAGAAGGAGGCCCGCCGGCCAGATCAGCAGGCCCTGGGTGGCGGAATAGCTCCCGACCACGGCGGCGGCCAGAGCGCCGACGTAGGCCCACGTCGTGAGCTCCTGGCGGTCGAGCAGGTAGAGGGTGCCGGCCAGGCAGAGCAGGACGAGATACAGGCCCATGGTGAAGCCCCACAGGGTGTTGGTCCCCCCGTAGTACGGGTTGCCGCCGACGAAGGTGAAGAGCAGGAGGACGACCGGGCAGTAGTAGAGCCACGGCGTGGCCGGCGCCCGGCGCCGGTGGGTCAGGATCAGCAGGGCGGCCGAGGCGGTCAGGAACGCGGCGCTCAGGTACTCCTCGGTCACCACGTCGAACCGGGTCAGCGAGGCGAGGACCAGGACGATCAGGTTCGGGAAGAAGATCCGGTTCGAGGTGTGCTGGGCCCACAGCGTGGACAGGCTGAGCGTCCCGTCGTGGGCGTGGCGGATCAGGCTGATGTCGGCCCACTGGTCGCTCCAGATCGCGTTGACCGCGAAGTGGTGGATGAAGACGAGGTAGGCGACGACCGGAAGCACCAGGCTGGCGATGCCGACCACGGTGAGCCAGCGGCCGCTCGGCGGCCGGTGGCCACCCGAATCATCCGGCGTGGCCACCTCGGCGGCCCCGACGGGCACGACGTCGTCGGCGACCGTCCCCCCGATGGCAGTTGTCATGTGCGAGCCCCCCGACAGGGACGTGGCCGGCTCCGGTCCCGACGCATCCGTCGGACCGACACAGTACCCGGCCGCTCCCACCGGCTCCCCCGGGACGTGGTGTCGGCCAGTCCGGAGGGATCTGCCCGGCCTGGTCAGGCAGGCGGGGCGGGCTCCGGGCCTGTCGTGTCCCGGCCGGCCAGCCACCGCTGGAGCCCGGCGGCGTTGGAGTGCACCCCGTTCATGACCTCGAGCTTCTCACGATGCTCCTCAGCCACGCCGTCGAGGTCGTGGGCGAACGCCTCGGACAGGGCGACGGCGATGTCCCGGCCGTCGCGGTAGGCGGACTCGGCCACGTCGGCCCAGCGGCGCAGCGTGCCGTCGGCCTCGTCCAGCACGTCGATGGGATCGGCCAGGAGTCCGTAGTGGGCGAGGGCCAGCCCGGTCGGGCGCCGCTCGGCAAAACGTCGTAGCGAATGCAGCGCCTGGTCGAGGTCGAAGTCGGGCGGCGGCGTCGATGGGCGCAACACCCCGGCGTCCGGGAGCTTCACTCCCACCGCGTCTCCGGCGAACAAGGTGCCGCTCCAGTTGTCGTGGAGGGCCAGGTGGTGCTTGGCGTGGCCGGGCGAGTCGACAGCGGTCAGGAAGCGATTGGAGCTGACCCGGATCTGCTCGCCATCCTCCAGCACGTGGATTCGCTCGGCCGGGGTCGGGTCGAGCCGTCCGTAGAGGGAGTCGAGGAGCGGGCCGTAGACGCGGGCGGCCGAGTCCACCAGTTTGGTCGGGTCGGCCAGGTGCCGGGCTCCTTTGGGGTGGACGTAGACGGTTGCCCTGGGAAAGGCCCGGGCCACGTCGCCCACACCGCCGGCATGGTCCAGGTGGATGTGGGTGACGACCACGCCGGCCAGGTCGTCGGCGCCGAGCCCGAGTCGGTCGAGGTGGGCGAGCAGCGCCGGCACGGAGCTCTGGCTGCCCGTCTCGACCAGGACGGGGGCGTCGCCCTCGATGAGGTAGCCGGCCGTGACCCGCTCCCATCCGCCGAGGAGCGTGTCGAGTTCGAGCACCCCCTCCGCGATGCGGGTCCCCGTCGGCGGGGGCGTCACGTCGGCAGCATCGAACGGGTGGCCGTGATGTTGTCGCCCCGGGCCGTGGTGGTGGTTGCCCCCCATCGCTACGTCATCTCGCTTTCTTGGCGGCCTTCTTGGCGGCCTTCGCGACGGGAACCTTCTTCGTCGTGGCGGCGGCCTTCGTGGCGGGGGCCTTC
>DATCCR010000180.1:0-3144 GCA_036511155.1 Acidimicrobiales bacterium | reverse complement strand
GGCCGCCGAGCCGGCCACCACCCGCCAGTGGTACAGGACCTTCGGGATGTGGACGACCCGACGGGCCATCTCGGTGGCCCGCAGCATCACGTCGTAGTCCTGGCTGCCGTCGAACTCCGGGCGGAAACCACCGATGTGTTCGAGCACGTCGCGGCGAACGGCGGTGACGTGGCCCATGTACGGATAGGCCAGCAGCAGGTCGGGGTCCCAGTCGGGCTTGAAGTGGGGCTGGAAGCGCTTGCCGAGTTCGTCCAGCTTGTCCTCGTCGGAGTAGACGACGTCGACATCGTCGTGACCGGCGATGACCGCGGCCAGTTCGGCCAGTGCGGTCGGTTCGAGGACGTCGTCGTGGTCGAGCAACACGACGAACTCGCCCCGGGCAGCGGCCAGCGCCCGGTTGGTGGCCCGGGAGATCCCGCCGTTCTCGGGGAGGGCGGACACGGTGATCCGGAAGTCCGAATCCGCCAGCTCGGCCATGGCCGCCGTCAGCTGCGGGTCCTCGGAGCCGTCGTCGCACAGGCAGAGCTGCCAGTCCCGGTAGGTCTGGGCCTGGACCGATCGGACGCACTCCCGGAAGTACCAGATCGAGGGCCGGTAGACCGGGACCACGACGCTCAGCACGGGGCCCGTGGTCGGGAGCCGGTCATCGGCGTCTTCGGGCCGGCGGGCCCGCTCTTGTTCCCACAGGTGCAGCCAGTGCCAGTAGTCGGTGGGCCGCAGGGAGGCGTTGTCCCCCCAGCGGTGGGTCATCTCCTCGTGCCCGTCGGGGGACTCCGTGGCGGAGGCCAGTTCGTCGGCCATCCAGGCCAGGGCCCCGACCAGGGCCGGGTCGTCGGCTCGACCTTCCGGGGCACCGGGTCCGGCGGTCATGGGCAGGGGTGCCACGGGGGCGTCGATCCGGAGGGTGGGGAGGGGTGCACGGCCCGGCGATCGTACCAGGGGGGTACCCCGACAGGGCCGTCCCGGGGCGGCGCAGCGGGAGGTGCCGACGCCCGCTCGTCCTCAGGCCGACCAGGGGACCCGGGTACACTCGGGCCGTCCACCGGGGGCCGCCCGGCCGACGCGAGGAGAGGCACGACGTGGGATCGCCCCCGATTGACCCCGAGGAGCTGCTGCAGCGCATCCGGACCGAGCACCGGGCCTTGCGGTGGGGTCCCCTCCCCCCCGACCCGGTCCGCCCGGGGGGCGTCGGCGAGCAGGTCCGGAGCCCGGAGAGCCTCGACTACCTCCACCACAACTGGATGCTCCCCAACTCCTTCGAGGACCCGGGCCGCCCGGGCCTGCGGGCCAAGGTCGCGTCCCGGCTCGGCAACTTCGTCTACTGGGTGCTCGGCCCCTACTTCCGGGCCGAGCGCGACCTCCTGTCCCACGTGGTGCGGGTGAACGACGCACTGGAGAAGCGCTGCGACGAGCTGACCAACCGGATCCTCGAGCTCCGCCACCAGGTGGCCGACCGCCAGGTGGCGGAGGCCCGGAACCAGGCCGAGCTGGCCGTCTGGCTCCACCAGGCGCTCTCCGAGCGGGACGGGGACGGGCCGTCCGACGACGGGGCCCCGTCCGCCTGATGGCGGCCCCCGGCACGGGTCGCGACCGGCCACTCGTCGCCGTCCTCACCCCCCACTGGGGGCTCAGGACCGAGCGGGGCTCGATCACCCGCCAGGTCGCCGGAGCGTTGGCCTGCTCGGCCGACGTACACATCGTCACCCCCGGCGGGCACGCGGCCCGAACCCGCAGCGACAGCGTGTTCGAGGTCCACCGGCTCGGCACCTCCGAAGGCGGCCACGCCGAGCTCCGGCGCGACCTGGTGCTGGCTGCCGTCGCCGCGTCGACCCCGGCCGACGGACGCCTCGCCACACCCGATCTCGACCGGCTCCTCGACCGCGACCTGATCGATCCGTGGTCGCCGGCCGTCGGCGTGCTGGACGGTCTCCGTCCGGACCTGGTGCTGCTGGCCGACCACCGCAACGTCGGAGGTCTGGCCGCCCTCGACCGCCACGACCCGGGCCTGCCCACCGTGGTGCTCGCCCTGGCCGGAGACGACGACCACCTCACCTTCCCCCACTTCGATCCGGTCGTGGAGCGCGGGGCCCACGTGCTGACCGTCACCGAGACCGAACGGCAGGCCGTCATCGACCGCTTCGGGCGCGACTCCACGACTCACCGGATCGGCGCGCCCCTGGCCCCCAACGCCAGCGCCTTCAGCGAGCCCAACACCTGGGTGGGCGACACCGGCTACGTCCTGGTCCTCACCGACCGGGACTCCGAGGAGACCCATCCCCAGAACGAGCTGGCCGGCCTGGTCCGCCTGCGGTTCAGCGACCGACCGGTGGGGATCACCCACACCGACGGCTTCTTCGCCTGGCACGAGGGCCGGGTCAACTCGGGCTGGCCGGTCGAGCGGTCGAGCGACCTGGCCCGCCTGATGGCCTTCGCCGCCCTCACCGTCGACCTGCGCCATCCCGAGCTGTACGGACGGGCGGCGGTCGAGTCGCTGCTGTACGGGACTCCGATCGTCGTGCCCGAGGACAGCAGGGCCCGCGAGCACGCCCAGCGGGGGCGGGGCGGGCTGTGGTTCGCCGACGCCGCCGAGATGACGTGGTGCGTCGAGTCGCTCCTCGAACCGGCCACCAACGAGACCGTCCGGGCCCAGGGCCGCGCCTACGCGGAGGACGAGTACGGATCGACCGACCGGTTCATCGACCGGGTGACGGCGGCCTGCGGGCTCGACGTGGGCGCTGTCCCCGATGTGGTGCGGGTGGGCGTGCCGGCGGCCCACTCCGGCTCGGCGGCCCGACCGGGCACCGGACCCGGGGCTCAGGCGCTGCCGGCTACGGCCTGACCGCCCCCCGACCGGCCGGCCCCCACGAGGCTGGCCACCAGGCCGTCCAGGATGTCCGCCTCGGACACCAGGCACTCGGCGAAGCCCAGGCGGGTCATCACCTCGTCGAGGATGAGGGCGCCGCCCACGATCACGTCCTGGCGGCCCGGCACCATGCCTGGACGGTCCAGACGTGCAGCTGCGGTGTCGGCGGCCAGCGCCCCGTACCAGTGGCGGACGTCTGCGGCGGTCAGCACCACGTGGTGGACGAGGTCCCGGTCGTACTCGACCAGCCCCTTGTGCACGGATACCAACGTGCTGACCGT
>DATCCR010000179.1:0-20701 GCA_036511155.1 Acidimicrobiales bacterium | reverse complement strand
GGGCTCGAAGGTCCGCCGGGTGCGCTCACTCGCCCGGGCGCTGGTGACCGAGGCCCGGAGCAGGTGAGGGAGTCCCTTGACCCGGGTGACCTGCTCACGCAGCGCCCGGGCCACCAGGCGCCTACCGGTCGGCAGCGGCTCGGGGGCCCAGGGGTCGACGAGCGGCCCGGGGTGCGGCTCGGCGGTGGCCGCCTCCACCACGTTGCGGAGCAGGGCCACGGCGGCCGACCCGTCGGCCACCGCGTGGTGGAGCTTCACCACCACGGCGATCCGCCGCCCGGACAGCCCTTCCACCACCCGGATGGCCCACAGCGGGCGATCGCGGGGCAGCTGCGTGCCGGCAAAGGCGGCGATGGACGCAGCCAACACCCGGTCGTCGCCGGGGGGGTCGAGGACGATCCTGCTCAGGTGGCGGGCCAGGTCGAAGTCGGGGTCCTCCACCCATACGGGGTGGCCGAGGCCCCACGGCACCGGGACCGTGCGCCGGCGGAATGGGGGCAGCTTGACCAGCAGCTGGGCCAGCACCTCGGACAGCGTGTCGAACGAGAAGCCGTCGGGCAGGCCCGACACGTCGGACACCGCCACCTTGATGGTGTGCATGTGGGCGGTCGGGGTCTCCGAGTAGAGGAACTTGGCGTCGAGGCCGGACATGGTCTCCACGGGTCAGTCGCCCCCTCCCTCGGGGTCGTCGGGCCCGTCCGGCACATCCACGCCGGCCGCCTCGGCCAGCGACGCCTCGACGAATCTGGTCACCTGACCGGACCACAGGTAGCCGATGTGGTTCCCCGCGTACCAGGACACCGGTGGGTCGCCCCAGTGCTCGGCCAGGCGGCGGGCCTGGGCAGGAGTGGCCAGGCGGTCGCCGTACCCGGCGAAGATGTAGCGGCGGTCGGCCGCCACCCGAGGGGCGAAGGCGAGCGGCGACACCACCCGGTAGACATCTTCGGCGGTGCCCCCCATGATCCGGTGCTCGATGGCCCGCACCCGGATGTGACGGGGGCTGTGGCCGTGGAACAGCCCCGGAAAGTCGACCACCGGGATGCCGGCCACCACCCCGTCGAGGCCGTCCTCGATGCCGGCCAGGAGCGCCACCGTGTAGGCGCCGAGCGACACGCCGTACAGGCTGATCGACGTGCCTCCCTGGCCGCGGATCCAGCTGATCAGGCGTCGGATGTCCCAAACCGCCTGGGTCAGGCCGTGGACCGCGTTCATCATGTCGAACGACAGGAACGGCTCGCCGCTGATCCGGGTCACCCGCCGCGGGCCGTGCAGCGGCAGAGCGGGCAGGGCCACGTTCATCCCCAACTTGTGGTGGAGCCGGGTGGCCTGCAGCCCCGGAAAGTCCATGAACGGGTACCCCATGCAGAATCCGTGCACTCCGACCACCCACGGTCGGGTGGCGTCGTCGTGGCGCAGGACAGCGGCCGTCGCCACCGAGTTCGGGGCCAGTCCCTGCCACCTGACGCTGCCCGGCTCGCCCGGGTGGGGGGCGAAGCGGCTGTCCCACGAGATCCGGTCGTAGACCTGGCCGAGTGCCCATCCATGGCTGGTGGTCACGTCGTGGGCGGACAGCGGCGGCGGGGTGCGGTGGTACGACAGCGGGTCGGCCACCCAGCCCCGGTCGGTGTACAGCTCGTCGGCATCGGCCAGCTCCTCGGCCACCCGGGCGAAGTCGCCGGGTAGGGGGAACCGGTTGGGTGCCATGGCCACGGCCAACAGCGCTTCGTCCATGGCCACCTGGGCGGCCAGGCCGAGCGACAGGTGCGGGGCGGGGAGCGATTCGGACACCTCGCCGCGGACCAGCGCCGAGCCGACGAAGTGGAGGGTGCGGGGAACGGCCCGGGTGACCCGCACGAGCGCCCGTCGGTGGAGAAACCCGGACACCGCCCGCGGCGGTCCCAGCAGCTGGTCGATGAACGAGGGGGGAGTGGTGGCCGAGCCATCGGGGTCCCCGTCGGCCGGTCCCGTAGGGACCCTGTCCGCCGGTCCCGTAGGGACCCTGTCCGCATGGTCGGGGCTGACGTTTCGTGCGACCTCCCCCATGGGACTCCCTCCCCACCTCTGCCGGCCCGACGATGGTGTCGTCGGGTCTGTTACCTGGAATACTTAGCGGTGGCTGACCAGCCGGTAAGGGCCGGAAGTCCTTTTGCGGGCCCAGGGGAGGGGACGCCGATGGAGCTGAATCTGGCGGACCTGTTCGAGAGCGTCGCCGACGAGATCGGCGACGTCGAGGCCATGGTCGCGGGGGAGCGCCGGCTCACGTATTCCGAGCTCGACCAGAGGGCCGACCGGCTCGCCCACCACATGGTCGCCACCGGCGTCGGGCCCGGTGACCGGGTCGGCGTGCAGCTCGCCAACGGCACCGAGTACGTCGAGACCATGCTGGCCTGCTTCAAGATCCGGGCCGTCCCGGTCAATGTGAACTACCGGTACGTCACCCGCGAGCTCGAGTACCTCTACCGCGACGCCGGCCTGGTGGCCCTGGTGTTCCACCGCCGGTTCGGACCCGCCGTGGTCCCCGCCCTCGGGGCGATGACCGACCGACGGGCCATCCTCGAGGTGGACGACGGGAGCGCACCCACGGGCGCCGCCGACGACTACGAGCAGGTACTGGCTGCGGCACCCGGGGGTCGGATGGTGGCCGAGCGTTCGGCAGGCGACCTCTACTGCGTCTACACCGGCGGCACCACGGGCATGCCCAAGGGCGTGCTGTGGCGCCACGACGACATCTTCTTCGCCGCCATGGGCGGGGGTGACCCGTTCGCCTCGGGCAACCACATCGGCCGCCCCGAGGAACTGGTCGAGCGGTTGCTGCGGCCGGGGGTGACGGCGCTGGCCATCCCCCCGTTCATGCACGCCGCCGGTCACTGGCTGGCCTTCTCCACCCTGTTCGGCGGGGGGAAGCTGGTGACGGTGGCGGCCGGCGGGTTCGACGCCACAGAGGTGTGGCGGCTGGCCGAGGCCGAGCGGGCCAACGCCATCGTGGTGGTGGGCGATGCCATGGCCCGGCCGCTCCTCGACGTGCTGGCGGTCGACCCCGACCGCTTCGACCTCTCGTCGGTCATGGCCGTGGGCTCGGGCGGCGCCGTGCTGTCGCCGTCGACCAAGGCGCAGATCGCCGAGCTCCTGCCCGGCCGGATGGTCGCCGACCGCTTCGGCTCGTCGGAGACCGGCCAGGTCGGGGGCGAGGCGCCGGCCGACGACCCGTTCGGTCCGCCCCGGCTCCGGATCGACGAGCGGACCATGGTGCTCGACGACGACCTCCGCCCGGTCGAGCCGGGGTCGGGGGCCATCGGCAACCTGGCTCGGGGTGGCCACGTGCCCCTCGGCTACCTGGGCGACCCCGTCAAGTCGGCGGCCACCTTCGTCGAGTGGGACGGGAGGCGGTGGGCCCTGCCGGGCGACCTGGCCACCGTGGCCGAGGACGGGACCATCACCGTGCTCGGACGTGGCTCGTTGTGCATCAACACCGGGGGCGAGAAGGTCTTTCCGGACGAGGTCGAGGCGGCGCTGAAGGACCACCCGGATGTGGCCGACGCCATCGTCGTCGGCCTGCCCGACGAGCGGTTCGGCCAGCGGGTGGTGGCCCTGATCCAGGCCCGCACCGGCCGGGTCGTCGACACCGACGCGCTGTCCGACCACGCCCACACCCTGCTGACCGGCTACAAGGTGCCCCGCCGGTTCGTCCTCGTCGACGAGGTGGTGCGCTCCCCCAGCGGCAAGCCCGACTACCCCCACGCCCGAGGGGTGGCGGAGGCCGACGCCGCGGCCCACGGCCCGCCTGACGCGCCTCGGGCGCCGTCGTGGTCTCCGTCGGCCGTGGGCGGCGGCTGACCATGCAGCGCATGGCCGGCATGGACGCCGCATTCCTCTACATGGAGACCCCCTCCATGCACATGCACGTGGTGGGCGTGCTCGTGCTCGACCCGGGCGCCGGACCCGACGGCTTCTCGTTGGAGAAGCTCACCAGGGTCCTGTCCGAGCGGATCCACCTGATTCCGCCGCTGCGCCGCCGGCTGCTCCCGTCGCCGGCCGGCATCGACCACCCGCTGTGGATCGAGGACCCCGACTTCGACCTCGCCGAGCACGTGCGGGTGGCCCCGGCGCCTGGGCCGATGTCGTGGACCGACCTCGAAGCGTTCACCGGTGCGGTGGCCGGCCGGCCACTCGACCGGTCGCGCCCGCTGTGGGAGATGTGGTTGGCCGAACTCGAGGGCGGCGCCGGCGTGGCCCTCGTCTCGAAGCTCCACCACTCCCTGATGGACGGAGGCGCCGGCGCCGACCTGATGGCTTCCATCTTCGACCTGACCCCCGACGGCGACTGGGTGGCGCCACCGGAGTCGGTGTGGACCCCGGACGCCGTTCCCTCCACGGCCAGCCGCGTCACCGGCTCGGTCACCTCGCTGGTGGCCCGTCAGCGCCACGTTCCCGCAGCCCTGGCCCACACCGTGTCCGGTGTGGCCGGCACCGCCAGGGCCTGGGTGTCCGAACGCCGTGCCGGCAACCGGCTCCCGCTGACCGCGCCGGCCACCCCGTTCAACGGCTCGCTGACCGCCCGCCGTTCGGTGAGCCTCGCCCGGGTCGACCTCGACGCGGTCCTGGCCATCCGCCGGGCCTTCGGCACCACGGTCAACGATGTCGTGCTGGCGGCCTCTGCCACCGCCCTGCGGGACTACCTCGCGGCCCGTGGGGTCCTGCCCCGCCGCGACCTCGTGGCCGCGGTGCCGGTCAGCGCCCACCGGCCGGACGACGATCGCGACCTGGTGAACAAGGTCTCCAGCATGATGGTGCCGCTGCCCCTCACCCCCGACGACCCGGTCGAGCGCCTGGCGGCCGTGCACGCCAACGCGCAGAGTTCGAAGGCGTTGCAGAACGCCTTCGGCCCCGACTCCCTCCAGGAGCTGACCGGGTTCACCCTGCCCCCGGTGATGACGGCGGCGGCCCGCCTCTACTCCGGCCTGGGCCTGGCCCGGTTCCACCCGGCGGTCATGAACCTGGTCATCTCGAACGTCCCCGGACCACCCATCGACCTCTACTGCGCCGGGGCCAAGGTCACCGGGATCTTCCCCATGGGGCCGGTGATGGAGGGTTCAGGGGTCAACATCACCGTGCTGTCCGAGGCCCGCCACCTCAACATCGGGATCATGGCGTGCCCCGACCTGCTCGACGACGTCGACGAGCTAGCCCGGTACCTGGTGGAGGCCGTCGACGAGCTGGCCGACCGGGCCCGGAACGGCGGGGGCTCCGAGTGATGGGGGGCACGACTCCATGAAGCTGGTCCCCACCCGCCGGACGGACTACGCCATCCGGGCCCTCATCTTCATCACCAACTCGGAGACGTCGCCGGTCAAGGCCAACGCCATCGGTGGCACCATGGACATCCCGATCGGCTTCCTCCAACAGGTCCTCCGTAAGCTGCTGGTCGCCGGCCTCGTCACGTCCCGGCCGGGACCGGCAGGAGGCTTCGCCCTGGCCCGCCTGCCGGAACAGATCACCGTGCTCGAAATCGTCGAGGCGCTGGAGGGCCCTCTGCGTTCGGCTGATTGCGCGCTGCGCGGCGGCCCCTGCCACTGGGACGATGTGTGCGCACTGCACTGGGTGTGGTCCTCGGCCCGCAATGCGCTGTGCGAGGAGTTGGACGGGGCCACACTGGCCCGGGTGGCGGCCGACGACCGGGCCCTGGCCTCCGGCACAGTCAGACGTCCGGCTGACTCCCACCGCCGGGCGAAGGAGGGCTGAGCCGGCTCAAGCCTGTTCGGGGGAGTACTCGACCCCCATGGTCTCGATGGCGTGGACCAGGGCGTGCTCGGCGTAGACGGGCTCGAACCTCGGGTTCACCCGCATGTCCGGAAAGCGCCGGATGAGCTCCTCGAACAGGACCCGGATCTCGAGGCGGGCCAGGTTGATCCCCATGCACACATGGGGTCCGACCCCGAAGCCGATCTGGGGGTTGGGGCTGCGCTCGACGTCGAACTCGTCGGGGCGCTCGAAGACGTCCTCGTCGCGGTTCGCCGACTGGTAGAGCATGAGGAGCTTCTCGCCGGCAGCGATCCGCTGGCCCCGGAGCTCGGTGTCCTCGGTGGCGGTGCGGACGAAGCTGATCACCGGGCTGACATAGCGGACGACCTCGTCGGCCATGGTGGCGAAGTGCTCGGGGCGCGCCTTGAGGAGCTCCCACTGGTCCGGGAACCGCTGGAACGCCCACATGCCGCCGCTGATGGCGTTGCGGGTCGTCTCGTTGCCGGCCACGAGCAGCACGACCAGGAACATCGTCAGCTCGTCGTGGGTGAGCTCGTCGCTCGACTCGAGGACCCCGTCCTCGTCCGCACCGACGAGGATCTTGATGATGTCGTCCGGGGTCTCGCGACCCTCACGCCGCGCCGTCCGTCGGTCCTCGACCATGTCGGTCACGTAGGTGACGTACTCGGTGAAGGCGATGGTGGCGTCGATCGCCATCGGGTCCTCGGGGTCGGTCCGGCCCTCGCCGCCCATCATCCGGTCCGACCACTCGCCGAGTCGGAACCGGTCCTCGACGGGCAGGCCCATCAGTTCGGCGATGACCACCAGAGGGATCGGGATGGCGATGTCGGCCACGAAGTCGCACGACCCCTTGGCGGCGATCCCATCGAGCACCTCGGTGACCACCTGGCGGACCCGGTCCTCCATGGCCCGGATCATCCGGGGGGAGAAGCCCTGGTTCAACAGGCGGCGTTGGCGGATGTGGCGCTCGCCGTCGAGACCGATGATCGAGAGGTCGATCGACTGCGTCGGCCGCACGCCATCGCCCGAGCAGAACAGGTCAGGGTGGGTGGAGACGTAGGAGATGTCCTCATGCTTGGTCAGCACCCACAGAGCGCGTCGCTCGTCCCACGAGAGTGGAGCGGTGGCGCGCAGGTGGGTGTAGCCCGGGTGGGGGTCGAGATAGAAGGAGCGGTCGAGGACGTCGATCTCGCAGAGGGGACGGGTCTCGGTGGGCATCGTGGTGGTCTCCAGTGGGGCGGGCAGTGGACAGGGCACCGGGGGCGGGCACCCTAGTCCGGAGACTAGAACTCGTTCCACCAGAAGTCCAGTAGTCTACGACACAATTACCGGGGCATGTGCCGTGCGCCGCGGAACGGCGGGCCTCCCGCCATCGCGTGAACAGGAACACGTTCCAGTTAGGGACTTTCGGCCCTGGGATCGAGGGGACCGATTCCGTACCGTCGAACCATCCGAGGAGCTCTTCGAAGGAGGGCGCATGCCTGACGACTTCCCCCGCATCATCTCGGTCGACGACCACGTCATCGAGCCCCCGCACGTGTGGCAGACCTACCTCCCCGAGCGGTTCCGGGCGGAGGGACCCCGGGTGGTCCGCTCCGGCGTGTCCCGGATGGGGAGCATCGGAGGCGTGTACTCGTGGGACGAGGACCCCGCCGCCACCCCGTGCGACTTCTGGCTGTTCGAGGACCTGCGCTACCCGATGACCCGGGTCATGGCCGCGGCCGGCTTCCCCCGCGACGACGTGACCGTGTCGCCGGTCACCTTCGACGAGATGCGGCCCGGCTGCTACGAGCCCACGGCCCGGCTGGCCGACATGGACGCCGCGGGCATCGAGGCCTCCCTCAACTTCCCGACCTTCCCCCGCTTTGCCGGGCAGGCCTTCTCCGAGGCCCACGACAAGGAGCTCGGCTTCGCCTGCGTCCAGGCCTACAACGACTGGATGGTGGAGGAGTGGTGCGCCGACCCCCGGCTCGTCCCCATCACCCTCGTCCCGTTCTGGGACCCGACCAGGGCCGCCGCCGAGGTGGTGCGCAACGCCGCCCGCGGCGTGCGAGCCATTGCCTTCAGCGAGATCCCCGCCTACCTCGGCTGGCCCTCCATCCACGACGTCGGCCGCTACTGGGACCCGCTGTTCCAGGCGTGCGCCGAGCACGACGTGGTGGTGTGCCTGCACATCGGGTCGGGCTCGCGGATGCCGTCGACCTCGGCCGACGCGCCGCCGGCCGTCCAGTCCACGGCCACATTCACCAACTGCATGCTCTCGATGTGCGACTGGCTCTTCAGCGGCCTGCTCGAGCGCTACCCGACGCTCAAGATCGCCTACTCGGAGGGTCAGATCGGCTGGATCCCGTACATCCTCGAGCGGGCCGACCACGTGTGGGAGACCAACCGGGCCTGGGGCGGGGTGGCCGACGTGCTGCCCGACCCGCCGTCCACCTACTTCGCCCGCCAGGTCTTCGGGTGCTTCTTCTCCGACCGGTTCGGCCTGGAGAACCTCGTGGACATCGGCGAGGACAACGTCATGTTCGAGTGCGACTACCCCCACTCGGACAGCACGTGGCCTGACACTCTCGACGTAGCCAGGGAGATGTGCTTCGGCCTCGACCCGGTGGTGGTGGAGAAGATCATGCGGGGCAACGCCATCGAGCTGTTCGGGCTCCGGGACCGGCTGTGCCTCCCGCACCCGGTCGGCGCGTGAGGGCCGGGGCATGGGGGAGCACTACCAGCTGCTGATCCGCAACGGCGTACTGATCGACGGGTCGGGCAATTCCCGTCGCCGGGCCGACGTGGCCGCCCGGGACGGCCGGATCGTCGCCATCGGCCGGCTGGGCGACGCCACTGCCGACGTCGAGCTCGACGCGCAGGGGCGCATCGTGGCCCCCGGCATCATCGACCCGCACACCCACTACGACCCCCAGATCACCTGGGACCCCTACGCCACCGCCTCGTGTTTCCACGGGGTGACCACCGTGCTGGCCGGCAACTGCGGGTTCTCGGTGGCGCCGACCCTCCCGGTCGACCGACCATTCTTCGCCGGGCTGTTCGCCAAAGTGGAGGGGATGGCCCCCGCCGCTCTCGACGGCATCAACTGGAACTTCGAGACCTTCCCCGAGTTCCTGGCCGACCGGGCCGGCAAACTCGGGGTGAACCTGGCCTGCTACGTCGGTCACTGCAACCTGCGGCGGTGGGTGATGGGCACCGACGGCTCCGCCCGGGCTGCCACCCCGGCCGAGATCCTCGAGATGGGGCGGATCCTGACCGAGGCCATGAGGGCGGGGGCCGCCGGGCTCTCCTCCACCCACGCCTCGACCCACAACGACGGCGACAACCACCCGGTGCCCAGCCGGTTCGCCGAGCCCGACGAGCTGCTGGCCCTGGCCGACGAACTGGGTCGGATCAACCGCGGCACCATCACGTACCTGCCCCGCAGTGCGGTGGGCGGGCTCGACGCCGACGACATGGAGCTGTTGATCGAGCTCGGCCGGGTGAGCGGGCTGCCGGTCATCATCCAGGGGCTCGGGGGGCGGAACAAGGTGGACGCCCCGGGGGCCGGATGGGACGTGGCCCTCGAGTTCCTCGAGCGGGCCCGGGTGGCCGGGTCGGCCGTCTACTCGCTCCTGCTCGCCCGTCCATTCGACCGGCCGTTCTCCCTCGACTTCGGCACCACCCTGTACGAGGGTGTGCAGGCTTGGGACAAGGTGGTGGCCCCCGATGTGCACGACCGCCGGGCGCTACTGGCCGACCCGGCCGTGCGCGACGCCATGCGCGACGCTGTCGAGCATCCCAACCGCGACCCCGACCGCGGCTCGACGCTGCCGCCGCCCCACTGGGACGTGCTCTTCGTCGGCTCGGTCACCGACCCCGAACTCGACCGGTTCGTGGGGCGCTCCATCGCCGACATCGCCGCCGAGCAGGGCGTGGCCCCGGCCGACGCCATGCTCGACCTGGCCATGGCCGACGACCTGGCCACCCACTTCCGCTGGGTGACCGAGACCGGGGAGTGGATGGACGCGGTCCGCGAGGCGCAGCACAACCCCCACATGATCACCGGCACCTCGGACGGCGGGGCCCACCTGTCGCGGGACGACGGGTCGGACTACAGCACGTACTTCCTCCGCCGGTGGGTCCTCGACCTCGGCGAGTGGACCCTGGAGCAGGGCATCCGCCAGCTGACCTCGGTGCCGGCCGCCCTGCTGGGATTCCGCGACCGCGGCCTCGTCCAGAACGGGAACTTCGCCGACCTGATGATCTTCGACCCCGAGGAGATCCGCCGGCCGGGCCGCAAGGAGCTGGTCCACGACCTCCCCGGCAACTCGGGCCGGTTCCAGGCCTACCCGAACGGCATCCACGCCACCATCGTCAACGGGGTGCCCATCGTCCTCGACGGCAAGCTCACCGGCGCACTGCCCGGCCAGGTGGTCTCCCCGGTGTGAGCCCGGGCCCGTCCGTCGTGTGGACCCCGTCCCGTAGCGAACCGGGGTGGCGCCCTGCGTCGCACCGCCCGTCCCTCCTGTCGCAGCACCCGACCGATCAGTAAGGAGCACATCATGGAATTCGGGATCTTCCTCCAGGGCTACCTTCCCGGACCCAAGGCCCACGACCCCGACGCCGAGCACACCGCCCTCACCCGGGAGATGGAGCTGGCCCAGGCGGCCGACCGTCACGGCTTCAAGTTCGTGTGGCTCACCGAACACCACGGCCTGACCGAGTACTCCCACATGGCGGCCAACGACGTGCACGCCGGCTATCTGGCCTCCTCCACGGAGCGGATCCACATCGGGGCCGGGATCTTCAACATCTCCCCCCGGGTCAACCATCCGGTCCGCACGGCCGAGAAGGTGGCCACCCTCGACCACCTGACCAACCGGCGGTTCGAATTCGGCACCGGCCGGGGGGCGGGCAGCCACGAGATCGCCACCCTCAACATCCACGACAAGGAGTCGACCCGGGCCGACTACGACGACGTCATCCGGGAGATCGTCCGGATGTGGGAGCAGAAGGACTACACGTACCACGGCACCCACTGGGACATGGACGTCCCGCACAATGTGCTGCCCAAGCCGTGGGGGCCGGGCCATCCGCCCTTCTGGCTGGCCGTCGGGTCGCCGGCGACGTGGGAGAAGGCCGGTCGGCTCGGCCAGGGCGCCCTCGGCTTCACCTTCTCCTCGGTCCACGACGTGGCCCCGTGGATCGAGGCCTACAAGAAGGGGATCTCGGAGTGCACCGACCCGGTGGGTGAGTTCGTCAACGACAACGTGATGATCACCTCGGCCGTCCGGTGCTCGACCGACCGGGCCACAGCCCGCGAGCAGGCGACCCGCTTCGGCAACGGCTACCTCCCCTCCATGGTCTCGCTCTACCACGACACCATGCCCGGTCCCGGTGGCTCACGGTGGCCCAAGCCGCCCCGGCCGCCCCATGAGGACCAGCTCGACGCGCTCATCGACGGCGGCTACCTCCTGTGCGGCTCCCCCGAGGAGGTGTGCGAGCAGCTCCAGCCCTTCGCCCGGTACGGGGCGAGCCAGCTCTGTTTCGGCCTACCTGGCGACGCCACGTCGTACGAGGAGGCCCTCGAGCTGATCGAGACGTTCGGCACCCACGTGATCCCCGAATTCGACAAGGATCCGGTGGTCTCGACCGATCACTACCGGGCCCGGGCCAAGCCGAAGTTCCCGATGTTCAACCGGGAGCCGCTCCGCATTCCGACGCTGCACGATCCTCCCGCCTGAGCGAGGGGACTCGGCGGGTCGGGGGAGGGACCGATCGGGTCGGAGCGGTACGGCGCGCCGGGCACGCCGACGGAGAGGGAGCCCGTGGCGTGTCGGGCCACCGAGACGTCGGACAGGGTGGCGGTGCCGGCATCCAGGTGTACCCCGTGGACCATCTCGTCCCGCGGAACCGGTGCGGTGGTACCCCCTGCACCCGGCTGGATCCGTTGCGCCCGTCAAGGTCGGTTGCAGAAGCCCGCTCGGCCTCAAGTCCCCCCTGGCCACTGCCGATGGGCTCACTGAGGACCTAGGGGCGAGCTGCGGTGACACGATGAACCACCATCCGAGGACGCGACCGGCGATCCGAATCGTCGTGCTGGCCCCGCTCCTGCTCACGCTCGTCGCCGGAGCCATCGGTGCCGCGGTGACAGGTGGCGGACAGGCTGCGGCCGTCGTGTCGGCGCGGTCCTGCCCTCGGGCCAGCGCCCCGGCCGGCATCCTCGGGATGGTCCCGTCCCGGGCCCCCTTCGGCTGCACGGCCGCAGCCACGGCGTCCGGCACAGCACCCCGCGTTGCTCCGGCCGGCCCGCTCATCCCCTCCTACAACGGTGGCAGTCCGCCCCTCCTCTACGGTGGGGGCGCGGTGGTCGGCACCGCCGGCACCACCGGCGAACACACCGTCCACCCGATCTTCTGGGCCCCCGCCGGCTACTCGTTCCCGACGGGCTACGAGGCCGGCGTGGACACGTACCTGACCGACGTGGCGGCCGACAGCGGCAAGGCGTCCAACGTCTACTCCGTCCTCAGCCAGTACACCGACGGCCAGGTGGTCGGCACCCCCCACCTGGGCTACGACGTCCATGTCGGCGCCCCGGTCGACGTGACCGACGCCTTTCCGACGGTCGGCGGGTGCGCCCCGGACGCGGCCTACGGCGAGCTCTACACGGCGTGCATCACCGACCAGCAGATGCATTCGGAGATCTCGGGCGTGCTGGCGGCGAACAGCCTGTCGGTCGGCATGGGCGACATCTACGTGGTCATCTTCCCGTCGCACGTCGAGACCTGTGTCGACGTCTTGAACGCCCATCTCGGAGGCACCTGCTCCGACACCAACTACCCGGGGTTCTGCGGCTACCACAGCGCCTTCAGCGCCGCCTCGAACGTGGCCCTCTACGCCAACATCCCGTTTCCGACGTCGTTCTACTTCAGCTGCATGACCTCGGAGTCACCCAGCGGCTCGGTGGCCCTCGACTCCGCCCTCACCATGATCAGCCACGAGCACAACGAAACGATCACCGACCCGTTGGGCAACGCCTGGATCGACAGCGTCAACAACGAGAACGGCGACGAGTGCGCCTGGACGTTCGGCTCGTCCCTCGGCGGTCCGGCGGGGGCGCTGTGGAACCAGGTGATCAACGGAGACCACTACTACCTGCAACAGGAGTTCTCCAACGAGGAGTACGCCCTCAACCACGCCAACGGCTGCGCCCTCACCCAGGCGGTACCTGTCGCCTCGGTGGCCGTGACGACCGCCCACCCGACGGCCGCCCTGACCACCGCCTTCGACGGCAGTGCCTCTTCGGACCCCAACGTGGCCAACGGCATCACCGACTGGTCGTGGGACTTCGGTGACGCGACACCGGCCGCCACCGGGGCCACCCCCACCCACGTGTACACGGCGGGCGGGACGTACACCGTCGCCCTCACCGTGACCGACGTCGACGGGTTCAGCGCGACGGCCTCCCGGCAGCTGGTCGTGGCGCCCCGGCCCCCGCCCCCCCCGCCGCCGACGGCCCCGGCGTTCACGTCGGCCTCGCCCCCGCTGTCGGGCACGGTCGGCAAGGCCTACACGTACACCTTCGCGGCCATTGGCGTCCCGGTTCCGACCTACGCCCTGTCCGGAGCACCCGGCTGGCTCTCCATCACCGCGGCCACGGGTGCCGTGTCCGGCACCCCGCCGGTCGGCACCACCTCCTTCTCCTACTCGGTCACCGCCGCCAACGGCGTGGGCCAGTCACCTGCCGCCGGCCCCTTCATCGTGACGGTCGGCAACTCGTCCGGCCCCCAGGGCGGCACCCACGGCTACTGGCTGGTGGGGGCGGACGGCGGGATCTTCTCCTTCGGGGGTGCCGGCTTCCACGGCTCGACCGGCAGCTTCGCCCTTCAGCGTCCCGTGGTCGGCGTCACACCCACCACCGACCGGGCGGGCTACTGGCTGGTGGGGGCGGACGGCGGGATCTTCGCGTTCGGCGACTCCGGCTTCTACGGGTCGCTGCCCGGGCTCGGCTTCGCCCCGGCCGGTGACACCAGCGGCCGCCCGCCTCTGGCCGCGCCGATCGTGGCCATGGTCCCCTCCTCCGACGGGGCCGGCTACTTCATGGTGGCGGCCGACGGCGGGATCTTCGCCTTCGGTGACGCCAAGTTCGCCGGGTCGTGCCCGGGTATCGGCGGATGCGCAGGTGCCGCAGTGGCCGTCATGCCCGACGCCTCGGGCATGGGGTACTGGCTGGTCACGGCCACCGGCGGCGTCTACGCCTTCGGTGACGCAGCCTTCTTCGGTTCGCCGCCCCACCGGCCCGTAGCCGTCACCTCGGCGGTGCGCACCCCGGACGGCGGCGGCTACTGGGTCCTCTTCGCCGACGGCCGGGTGACCGCCTTCGGCGACGCCGTCAACCACGGTGACCCGGCCGGTTCCCTCGGGGGCGACACCGCCACGGCCATCTTCGCCACGTCCGACGGCGCCGGCTACTGGGTGGCCTCCGCCTCGGGGGTCGTCGACAACTACGGCGATGCCCCGGCCGACGGCAGTATGGCCGGCGCCCATCTCAACGCCCCGATCGTCGCCGCCTCGGGCTGGTAGCCCCCGGGCCGCACTCGGGCAGTCTCCGGGGGTTCAGTCCCGCCGCCGCGGCTCGGAATGGTCCCAGTCGGCCAGCAGGGTGCGCAGCGCGGTCAGCAGGATCAGCGGCTGGTCGAGCATGGCGTGGTGACCTGCCTCGGGGATCTCGATGACCGGGGTGACCCGGCCCAACTCCTCGTACATGAACCGGCCGATGTCGCGCGTGACCAGGCCGTACTCCGACCGCAGCAGGGCGAACCGGCAACGGACCCGGGACAGGTACGGGAGGGCCACGCTCCGCATGCCTCCGCCGAACTGGGCGAAGACGTCCCGGTCGAACTTCCACTGGTATCCGCCCTCGGTCGGCCGGACCGAGTGGTGGGCGACGTGGTCCATCACATAGTCGAGGTAGTGGTCCTGGGCCGGCACGGTGCGGAAGTGGGCGAAGGCGTCCTCCATGGTGGGGTAGATCCGGGGACGGCCGAACGCCTCCTTCAGCCGGTAGGAGGCGATCTCGGGGTCGGGCTCGGTGACGGGCGAGTCGCACACGATGGCCCCGCTTACCGCGTCGCCGTGGCGGGCGGCTGTCCCGATGGTCACGAAGCCTCCCATCGAGTGGCCGACCACCACCGGAGGCCCGGCGATGTCGCCGGCTTCGGCCACGGCCATGACCTCGTCGGTCCACTGTTCGAGCGAGTAGGCCGCCCGGTGGCCGCTGTCCCCGTGGCCCGACAGGTCGACGCACACGACCCGGAACTCGTCGGCGAAGGTCGCGGCCACGTGGGTCCACCAGTGGGCGTGGGCCCCGCCGCCGTGGACGAAGACCAGGCCCCGGGTTCCCGGCGTGCCGAAGGTCAGCGCGTGGATGGGGCAGCCGGCCACGTCGACCACCAGGTCCCCCTGGGGCACGGCCAGGGCACGGGTGAACCAGGACGGGGCCTCGGGCAGCGCTGCGTAGGTCATCGGTGGTTCTCCTTGATGGCGTCGGTCACGTCCCCTGCGCCCGCACGCGGGTGCCGGTGGTCACGGCCCCTCCCATTGTGGCGCTCGTCCGGTGCTCCGCCTCATCATGCCAGCGGACCGGCCGCCGGAGCCGGCCCGGTGGTAGAGAAGAGGGCGTGATCACCACCGAACGCCACGGCCCCGTCGCCCTCGTCGTCCTCGACCGGCCCGAGGCCCGCAACGCCCTCACCGGGGCGATGATCACTTCGCTGGCCGACGCACTCGCCGATGCCGACGCCGATCCCGACGTGGCCGTCATCGTGCTGACCGGCCGGGACCCGGCCTTCTGCGCCGGCCTCGACCTGACCGACCTGGCCAAGACCTACGACGATGTGGCCGCCGCTCCCCAGCCCGACGGCGACGGCGCCCGACGGAAGGTCCGGCGCGGCCTGACACCGGACACCACTACGCCGGTCATCGGAGCCGTCAACGGCCCGGCCGTGACCGGCGGCCTCGAGCTGGCCCTCGGATGCGACTTCCTGATCGCCTCGGAGCGGGCCACCTTCGCCGACACCCACGCCCGGGTCGGCGTGCTGCCGGCCGGGGGGATGACCATCCGGTTGCCCCAGCTCATCGGAGTCAACCGGGCCCGCCAGATGTCGCTGACCGGCAACTTCGTCGACGCCGCCACGGCGTGTTCGTGGGGCCTGGTCAACGAGGTGGTGGCCCACGCCGACCTGCTGCCCCGTGCCCTCGAGCTGGGCGGGGCCATCGCCGAGTCGGACCCGTCCGCCATCGGCGAGCTGCGCTCGATGTACGAAGCACTGGCCCACCGCGGCGACGACGAGTCCTACAAGGAGGAGGCCCGCTGGTCGCGCCGGTGGATGAAGGAGCGGTTCGACCCGGTCGCCTTCCGGTCCCGTCGGGACGGGATCATCAAGCGGGGGTCGTCCCAGCACTAGGGCCTTCGGCCCGGACGCCTGCCCGCGCAAGACCGCCGCCCTCGTCCCCCATGGCGGCATCGACGGCCATCCTGGCCGTCGGGAGCTTCGGTCAGGCGGGCCCGTAGCCGACGCCCTTGAGCATCCGGCGGAGGTCGACGACCTGCTGGGTGTCGATGTCGTGCCCTCGGGGGGCATCGAAGGTCTCGGTCTCCTCGCCGAGGGTCACCCGGAACCGCCCGTCGTGGGTCTCCTCGACCTCGGCCACCGCCTGCAGCAACGACAAGACGTCGTGCCACTGGATGTTGTGGCTGGTCGGATGGGTGAAGAGCTTCTCCACCGTCTTGCGGTGGTGTGCGTCCAACTTGGTCCCGTCAGGCATTGAGGTCCTCCATCATGCCGGCGCTCTGCCGGACTCCCATCGTACGGCCGCCGGGGTGGGGTCCCGGAAGGGTCGTTGGTCACCTCTCGTCGCTCCACGGGACCGCCCGTGCGTGCCAACATGGCGCCCATGACCGATGCCGCCGCCAACAAGGAACGGGTCCAGCAGTTCTGGGCCGCGCTGTACGCCCGCGACTGGGACGGCATCGCCTCGTTCTTCACCGAGGACAGCGAGTACACCGACGTGCCCTCGCCCCCCGACGACATCGCCCGGGGCCCGGACCAGGTGGTCGCCCGCCTGCGCCTCGGCCTGGAGAAGATCTCCGGCTACGAGCACGAGCTGCGCCTGATGGTGGCCGACGGCGACACGGTGGTCACCGAGCACGCCGAGACGTGGCGCTGGCACACGGGTGAAGAGGTCACCCTCCCCTTCGTCTCCGTCCAACAGCTCCGTGACGGCTCGATCGTCCGGTGGTGGGACTACTGGGACCTGTCCACCCTCATGAACGCCGCCCCGGCCTGGTGGATCGAGGACATCGCCAAGGGCTACGTCTGAGCTGACCATGGAGGTCGCCCGGCCCGACCGTTCAGCGGGCGGCCTCCCACTCGGCCAGGTGCGGGGCCTCGTCGCCGATGGTCGTCTCCTCTCCGTGGCCGGTCAGTACCCGGGTACCGGCCGGCAGCACCAGCAGGTGGTCCCGGATCGAGTCCACGATGGTCCCGTAGTCCGAGAAGCTGCGCCCCGTCGCCCCGGGGCCGCCCCGGAACAGGGTGTCCCCGGTGAACACCACCCCGCCGACCGCGTCGTGCAGGCACACGCCGCCGGGCGAGTGGCCCGGGGTGGCCAGGACCGTGAGTGACACACCACCGACCTCGACGACCTGCCCGTCGGACAGGTCGTCGTCGGGGGCCCGGTCGGGATGCACGACGTCCCACAGCATCCGGTCGGCCGGGTGCAGCCAGACCGGTGCGTCGAGCGCGTCGGCCAGGTCGGTGGCCGCGTTGATGTGGTCGTTGTGCCCGTGGGTGGCGATGATGGCCAGGCACCGCCGGCCGCCCACCGCCCCGACGATCGGCCGGTGGTCGTGAGCGGCGTCGACGACGACCACCTCGCGGTCGTCGCCCACCACCCAGACGTTGTTGTCGACGTCGAAGTCGGCGCCGTCGAGGGAGAAGGTCCCCGAGGTGACCACCCGTTCGATCATCAGATGACCACGACCGACCGGAGCACCTCGCCGCGCTCCATGCGGTGGAAGGCCTCCTCGACGTCGTCGAGGCCGATGGTCTCGCTGACGAACCGGTCGAGGTCGAGCCGGCCCTGCAGGTAGAGGTCGACCAGCATGGGGAAGTCCCGGCTGGGCAGGCAGTCCCCGTACCACGACGGCTTGAGCTGCCCGCCCCGGCCGAAGAAGTCGATCATGGGCAGATCGATGCGCATGTCGGGCGTGGGCACGCCGACCTGCACCACGGTGCCGGCCAGGTCGCGGGCGTAGAACGCCTGCTCCAGCACCTTCGGGTTCCCGACCGCCTCGATGCAGACGTCGGCGCCGTTGCCCCCGGTGAGAGCCCGCACGGTGGCCACCACGTCCTCGATCGAGGCGTCCACCCCGTGGGTGGCCCCGAACTCCTTGGCCAGCGCGAGCTTCCGGGGGTCGAGGTCGACGGCAATGATGGTCGACGCCCCGGCCAGCTTCGCCCCGGCGACGGCCGCACAGCCCACGCCGCCGCAGCCGAACACGGCCACCGAGTCACCCATGCCGACTTCGCCGGTCAGCATGGCCGCTCCGAGCCCGGCCATCACGCCGCAACCGAGCAGGCCGACCGCCTCGGGCCGGGCCGACGGGTCGACCTTGGTGCACTGACCGGCCGCGACCAGGGTCTTTTCGGCAAAGGCCCCGATCCCGAGCGCGGGGGAGAGCGGCGTCCCGTCGGTGAGGGTCATCTTCTGCGTGGCGTTGTGGGTGGCGAAGCAGTGCTGCGGCCGGCCCCGGCGGCACGACCGGCAGTCGCCGCACACCGCCCGCCAGTTGAGGACGACGAAGTCGCCGGGGGCGACGGTGGTCACGTCGGGCCCGACGGCCTCCACCACCCCGGCCGCCTCGTGGCCGAGCAGGAAGGGGAACTCGTCGTTGATCCCGCCTTCCCGATAGTGGAGGTCGGTATGGCACACCCCGCAGGCCTGGACCCGGACCACGGCCTCGCCCGGCCCCGGGTCGGGTACCACGATGGTCACCACCGAAACCGGCTGGCCCTGGGCCAGCGCCACCACCCCGCGCACCTCGCTCGCCATGTCGATCTCCTGTCCTGTCCCGCCCCGCGCTCCCGTGGGGTCGATCGGGCCACAGTGTGGCACGCCGGCCACCCGGTCCACGGGGTCGCCCGGGTTGGCGTCACCGCCCGCTGGTACCGTGTCCGGCACGGGCCCCGGCGGGGATGCCCGGGGCGGGGGCGCCATTCGGTCCGGGTCGGTCATCGACCGGGCCACAGCGGAAAGTGGGGCGGAATCGATGACACTCGATCAGGCCGGCTCGGAGCTTCCGGGAGTCTCGGCGGTCCCGACGGACAACCGTCGGGAGGACATGCTGCGTGCGGCCCTGCACGTGATCGCCGAGCGGGGCTTCACCGACACCCGGATCGCCGACGTGGCCGAGCGGGCCGGCACCAGCCCGGCGCTGGTCATCTACTACTTCCAGTCCAAGGACAACCTGTTGACCGAGGCCATCCGTCTGGCCGAGGACCGGTGGATCGAGCAGGGCGTCGAGCGAATGCAGGCGATCCCCGACGCTGTGGGCCGGCTGGAGGAGATCGTCACCTGGATCTGCATCCCGCTACCCGACGACGAGTTCCCCGAACCCTGGTCACTGTGGATCGACCTGTGGGCGCGGTCCTTGCGGCATCCCGAGGTGGCCCGGGTCCGCGAGGAGTTCGACGCCCGTTGGCGGAGCGCAATCGCCCGGGCGGTCATTGACGGGCAGGCCGAGGGGGCGTTCGGCCCGAACGATCCGACCGAGTTCGCCATCGCCCTGCTGGCCCTCCTGGACGGCCTCGCCGTGCAGGTGGCCCTCGGCGACCCGGCGGTCGATACCGCGTTCGCCCTCCGGACGGCCATGGGCTTCGCCTCGCGCGTCCTCGGCTTCACCTGGTCCGGCGACCCGGTCGGGACCGGGTCGCCCACTACCTGAACGGCGGGGCCAACCCGTCGGCTCAGGCCGTCGAGGCCAGGATCTCGGCGATCAGGTCGATGCCGGTGTCGGGGTGGAGCAGGGCCAGGCGCCCGACCGGCTCGCCCTCCCACGTGGTGTGCATGACGAAGCCGGTCTGCTCCTCGAGCAGGTGGTCGGACCAGGTCTCGTACTCGGCCTTGCCCCAGCCGGTGCGGCGGAAGAGCACCACCGACAGCTCCGGCCGGCGCACCAGCTCGAGGTGGGGGAGCGACTCGATGAGGTCGGCCGCGGCCTGGGTGGTGGCCAGCACCGTCTCGACGGCGTCGCGGTAGGCATCGGTCCCGTTTACGGCCAACGAGAACCACAGGGGCATGCCCCGTGCCCGCCGGGTCAGGTGGTAGGCGTAGTCGCTCGGGTTCCACTCTTCGGGGGTGTCCCGGTGCAGCACCTCGAGGTAGGACGCGTCCTGGGTGTGGACGGCCTTGGCCAGCTGGGGTTCCCGGTAGAGCAGGGCGGCGCAGTCGAACGGGGCGAACAGCCACTTGTGGGGGTCGACCACGAACGAGTCGACCCGCTCGATGCCGGAGAACCGATCGCGGACCGACGGGGCGAACAGGGCGGCGCAGCCGTAGGCGCCGTCGACGTGGAACCAGAGTCTGCGCTCCTCGGCCACGTCGGCCACCCCGTCGAGGTCGTCGATGATGCCGGCATTCGTCGTGCCACCGGTGGCCACCACGGCGATGACGTCTCCGCCCCGCGGGTCCTTGGCCAGCGCGTCGCGTAGGGCCTGACCGGTGAGTCGGTGATCCTCGACGGCTACCAGCAGCGGGTCGACCCCGAGGACGTGCAGGGCCTTGCCCACCGACGAGTGGGCCTCCTCGCTGATGGCCACCACCGGGCGGTCCGGGGTGGCGTCGCCCATCCTCTGGCGCGCCGTGTCCCGCCCGACCATGAGGCCCGAGAGAT
>DATCCR010000178.1:0-6153 GCA_036511155.1 Acidimicrobiales bacterium | reverse complement strand
GACGACGACGACCCGCAACGGGTGGCCCGCTGCACCGGCGGCGCCGTCCTCGGCCCGGGTGGTGCGGTCCGTCGATTGGGGTGTCATCGGTCACATCCTGGCGGGTCGTGGCGCTGGTGCCCAGTGCCGTTCGGCATGTCGAGAAGGGGAGTTCGGCCCTGGTCAGTATACCCCTGGGGGTAGTATATTCGAATCGTGGCCGGACACGCCGGCGGCCACCGACGCAGGAGTGTGACCATGGGAGACGACCAGTTCGCCAGTTCCGGGACCGGAGGTGCGACGTGCACCGGATCGTGATCCTGGGCGGCGGGACCGGCGGCACGTTGGCTGCCAACCGGCTGCGGAAGGCCTATGCGCCCGAGGCCGCCCGCATCACGGTGGTCGACCAGGACGACGCCCACGTCTACCAGCCCGGTCTGCTCTTCGTTCCCTTCGGGCTCACCCATCCCGAGGACATCACCCGGCCGCGGGGCCGCCAGTTCCATGACGGCATCGAGTACCTGACCTGCGGCGTGGACCGGGTCGAACCCGGGCTCCGGACCGTCGTGCTGGGGGACGGGTCGACCCTGGGGTACGACGTGCTGATCGTCGCCACCGGCACCGTCCTCGCCCCCGAGGAGACCGAAGGCCTGACCGGGCCGGGGTGGATGGAGCGGGTCTTCACCTTCTACACGCCGGAGGGGGCGGCCGGCCTGGAGCGGGCGCTGGCCGCCTTCGACCACGGCCGACTGGTGGTCAACGTGGTGGAGCTGCCCATCAAGTGCCCGGTGGCACCGCTCGAGTTCTGCTTCCTGGCCGACTGGTTCCTGCGCGAGCGCGGGGTGCGCGAGGCTGTCGAACTCACCTACGTGACACCCCTCGACGGCGCCTTCACCAAACCGGTGGCCGCCGAACGGCTGGGCGGGATGCTGGCTGAGCGCGACATCGAATTGGTCACCGAGTTCAACACCGGTGAGGTCGACGGCGCCGGCGGACGGCTCGTCTCCTACGACGACCGCGAAGTCCCCTTCGATCTGGCCGTCGTCGTGCCGGTCCACAACGGTGCGCCGTGCATCGTCCGGTCCGACGGCCTGGGGGACGAGTTGGGGTTCGTCCCGACCGACGAGCACACACTCCAGTCGACGGTCGCCCCCGAGATCTTCGCCCTGGGGGACGCCGCCGCCCTCCCCATCTCCAAAGCCGGCTCCGTGACCCACTTCGAAGGCGAGGTCCTCGTGGAGAACGTGCAGCGCTACCTGGCCGGCGAGCCCCTGGACGCCTCCTACGACGGGCACGCCAACTGCTTCATCGAGACGGGCTTCCACAAGGCGATGCTCATCGACTTCAACTACGAGGTGGAGCCGCTCCCCGGCCACTTCCCGTCCGACGTGGGCCTCCCGCTGATGAAGGAGTCCCACCTCAACCACCTGGGCAAGCTGATGTTCCAGTGGCTCTACTGGCACACCCTGCTGCCCGGCCGGGACATCCCCGGAATCCACAGCACCATGCCCGCCCGGGGCAAGCGCCACCCGGTGGCCGCCGGCGGGCACCGAGGAGAGGAGCAGGCACCATGACCACGTCGACCATCGCAGGGGTCACCGTCGACCGCAACGACGAGGGGTTCCTCACCGATCCCGCCCAGTGGACCGAGGAGGTGGCCGTCGAACTGGCCCGTGCGGAGGGCATCGACCCCTTGACCGACCGCCACTGGCAGGTCATCCGGTTCATGCGGGCCGAGTACGAGGCCAAGGGGACCGGCCCGACCGTCCGGGTACTCGGAAAGACGTCGGGCGTGCCGGTCAAGGAGCTCTACCAGTTGTTCCCGAAGGGCCCGGCCAAGCTGGCCGCCAAGATCGCCGGCATCCCCAAGCCCCGCGGCTGCATCTGACCGTCACCCGCCCGCCCGACAACCAGCGAGACAGGAGTGTGCACCATGGCTGAAGCGATCGAGAAGGTATCCATCATCATCTCCAAGGGGTCCCTGGAGGGGATCTACCCGGGCCTCATCATGGCCAACGGCGCCCGGGCGGAGGGCATCGAGGCCAACCTCTTCTTCACGTTCTTCGGACTCGACGCCATCCACGCCAAGCGGCTCGAGCACATCAAGGTGGCCGCCGTCGGGAACCCGGGCATGCACATGGCCAGCCTCATCGGCGTGCTGCCGGGCATGTCGGCCATCGCCACCCACATGATGGAGAAGAAGATGGAGGCGTTCGACATCCCCGGCATCCACGAGTTCATGGAGCTGATCGGGGACACCGGGTGCGGGATGTACGCCTGCAAGGCCTCGGTCGACCTCTTCGGGTTCCACGAGGACGACTTCATCGAGCAGGTCCAGGGGGTCATCACGGTGGGCGAGTTCTACGACATCGCGGCCGGCGGCCAGATCATCTTCACCTGAGGATGATCTGGCCGCCTGGACCGGACGTGACGGGTCTAGTACCCTGGGGGGTATGTGTAGAGCAGTGACATGCAGGACGTGCGGCCGCCCGACCTGGAAGGGGTGCGGGCTCCATGTCGAACAGGTGCTCGGCGACGTGGCCCCCGGGGACCGGTGTTCCTGCGCCGCCGACGCGCCGCGGGCCAAGAAGCGCTGGTTCGGTCGCTGAGCCTCGCCGGCTGACCTCCGGTCCGATCGGGTTCAGTCGTGCTCCTGCGGCCGGTGGCCCGGGCGGCCGGCCCCGGTGTTGTCCCCTTCGACCACCACTTCGACGACCGGCTCGTCCCGGTCGTCGAACTCGGTGCGCAGCGCCCGCGACATGACGGCGTGCTGCAGGTAGAGGGTGGTGATGTACGTGAGTTCGAGGATCTCCTCGTCGGTGCATGCTGCCCGCAGGGCGTCGAACAGCCCGTCGGGCACCCGGCCGTGGTCGAGGGCCAGGCAGTCCGTGTACGCCAGCACCAACCGCTGGGTGTGGTCGAAGCAGTCGGCTGCCGCCCAGTGGGGTACCGATCCGATCATCTCGTCGGCGATCCCGAGGGCCCGCAGCGACTTGCAGTGCTGGGAGTAGACGAACTGGCTGCCCGACGCCCACCCCACCCGGGCCTGGGCCAGCTCCCGCAGCACGGGGTCGAGCAGGCGCTTCGGGCTCTGGTAGAGGCCGAACCCCTGGACGGCGTGCTCCAGGACGTCGGGCACCAGGGCGAACACCGTCCACCAGTCCCCCGGCGTCCCGTCCGAGGTGCCCGGTTCGGCGACCGGGTCGCGGTCCTCGAACAGCAGGTCGTACATGACGGTGACGATGGGAGCCTCCGCCTCGGAGCGGGGGACCTGGCGCAGTCGGGGCATGGCCGGGCTCAGGCCGTGGCCGCGTCGACGGCCCGGGCCGGCTGGTGGGAGACGTCGTCCGGCCCGAGCGTCCGGGTCCAGCAGGCGAACTCCAACAGGATGCCGTCAGGGTCCTGGAAGTAGATCGACCGCACGAACACGCCCGGGTGGACGTCGTCGGCGATCCCCCACTCACTGTCGTCGTGATTGGCCACGTCGGTGCAGTCGACGCCGGCGGCCCGCAGCCGGTCCCGGTACTCGTCGATCCTGTCGGGCGGAACGGCGAAGGCCACGTGGTTCATGGAGCCCACCGCGCTGGTCAGGCTGCCCTGGTCGGGCCGACCCGTGGGTGCGGACACCCCGGGCACGCCGTCCGGCGCGTCCGGGAACCAGAAGAAGGCCAGGGCGTCGCCCCCGCCGCAGTCGAAGAAGAAGTGCTGGCCCATGCCGGCAGGCAGGTCGATGGTCTTGACCAGGGGCATGCCGAGGATGTTGGTGTAGAAGTCGACCGTCCTGGCCATGTCCCGGCAGACCAGGGCCAGGTGGTTGATGCCCCGGAACTCGAAGCCCGGGCCACCGGAGGCGCTGTCGGACGGCGGGTGCTGGTCGTGTTCCATGGGGTGCTCCTCGAGGTGGCTCCCGGGCGGCCGACGACGGGTCGTCGCCGCATCCCTCCTGGCTCCTCACCGTACTCACCCCCTGGGCGGGGTGCCGGGTCGCACGACCGGACAGGCGTCGGTCCCGTCACTCGTCGGCGAGGAGGTCCAGGGCGTCGAGATCGATCGACTGCTGGGCGTGGCGACGGACGCTGGTGAGGAACATGGCGTCACCCCGCTCGGTCTGCTTGACCAGCATCGAGGCCGCGACCGCCATCATCAGCCCGCCGAAGCACTCCCGCCGGTAGTCGGTCACCAGGTCCTCCAGCGGGTAGTCGCGGACTCCGCCGGTCGCCAGGGCCTCGTGGTAGCCGGCGACGAGGGACTCGGCTGCCGGGCGGCGGACCTCGGGCTCCAGGCAGCCGCCGACGAAGTAGGCCAGGTCGTAGGCGCCGCTCCCCCAGTTGACGGTCTGGTAGTCGACGACCACGGGGGCAGGGTCGTCCGGGGTGAACAGCAGGTTGTCGAGCCGGAAGTCGGCGTGGACGAGGGTCCGGGGGCCGCGGGGACGGGCCATCCACGGGCCCAGGCGGGGGAGGAACGACTGGAGGAGGCGGACGTGGGCCGGTGCGACGCGGTCGCCGTACCGCTCGAGGAAGCCCGGGAACACACCGGTCACGATGGAGGCGGTAAAGGCGTCGCTCTCCGGGGTGGCCCGGTTGACCCAGGGGCTGGCGGCCAGGTCGGGTGCCTCCCAGCAGGGTGCGTGGAGCCCGGCCAACTGGCCCAGGGCGGCCGCCGCGACATCGACGTCGCACCCGGCGATCTCGTCACCCTGGGTCGCCTCCGACAGGTCCTCGAGCAGCAGAGTGAACCACGCCTCGTCGGGGTCGACGGCCGCGAACAGCAGGCCCGGGTGGCGGCTCGTCACCCGGGGGGCGATCTCGGCGTAGAAGCGCACCTCCACCTCGTAGGCCCGCATCACCTTGCCGGTGGCGTGGCTCTGCTCGTCCTGCGACGCGAACTTGCCCACGATGGTGGGCGGGCCGGCACCGGCGGGCTCGTAGGTGAGCGCGAACCGGACGGTGTCGGCCATCTGCCCGGTCCCGACCGGTGTCGGGGTGACCGAGGTGACCCGCCCGTCGGTCAGCAGGTCCCGCCCGCGCAGGACGGTCGTCAGCCACGCGGGCTCCACGTCCTGCGGGGTGCGGCGCACCTCGTCGGGTCCGCCGGCCCTGGGGTGGGGACGGGGTCCGGAGGCGCTCATCGGCCCGCCCGGAGGTGATCGGTGTTCGCATCGATGGCCACGCCGCAAGCTACCCCTCCGTAGGGTGTCCGGCCCGTCCGACCACCCGGAAGGAGGGCGTGCCGGCCGACACCGAGCGCTCAGTCGAGGTCGCCGGCGGCCGCGGCCAGCAGGCGCTGGAGGTGGAGGCCGCGCCCGACGTCGAGGGGATGGGGCGTCCCGGTGAGGACGGTGGCCACGAACTCGTCGACGATGGTGGCCGACGCCGACGCCGATACCCCGACGGTGGCGACCTCGAGCACGCCCTCGGTCGTGTGGACCTCGACGCCGGCCCGGACCGGTTCGACCGGGCTGGTGCCGGTCAGCGATGCCTCGCTCACCGCCCCGCCCTCGTGCTCGAGGAGGAGACCGACCCACCGCCGGCGGTCGCCGTGGGCCCGGATCCCCACCACGGTGCCGAGTGCGGCGTCGAGCAGGTCGACCACGTGGGGACCGAGGTCGTAGAGCGGCCCCTGCTCGAGCCGCCAGGGGGTGGCGAACGGGCCCCCGAGGAAGCCGCCGGAGAGGAACCAGCCGCGTCCGCCCACCGGCGTGGTGCGGGCCACTGCCTCGAGCAGCGCCCGGACCTCGGGCACGTACCGCCAGGTCAGGACCATCTGGGTCGCCACCCCGGCCTCGTCGACCACCTGGGCCAGGGCCTCGGCACCGGCCACGTCGAGGGCGAGGGGCTTCTCCAGCAGCAGCGCCTTACCGGCCCGGGCCGCCCGGGGGGCCAGTGCCGCCTGGATGTCGGGTGGGACGGCGAAGGCCACTGCGTCGACGTCGTCCAGGAACCGGTCGAACGAATCGTGGGCCACCGCACCGTAGGGGCCGGCGACCTCCTCGGCGGCGGAGTGTCGTCGGGCCCAGACGGCGGACAGCGTGGTCTGCGGATGCGACGCCAGCATCGGTGCGTGGAACAGGTGCGACCACGGGCCGGCTCCGGCCACGCCCACCCGCAATTGCCCGGTCGTAGCCGTTGGGTCCGTCACCGTCGGGTCGAGCACGGCCGACTCCTCAGTGGG
>DATCCR010000177.1:0-14997 GCA_036511155.1 Acidimicrobiales bacterium | reverse complement strand
CCCGGGGCGCTACCCCTGCCACGGGTGGCGGTCGGGACCCCGATAGGCTGCCGACCCGATGAGGATCCTCGTCGTCGACGACGACTCCGCGGTCAGCGGGGCACTACAGCGGGCCCTGAAGCTCGAGGGCTACGAGGTGACCCTGGCCGGTGACGGCCCGAAGGCCCTCGAGGAGATCGCCATCCGCCCGCCGGACGCCGTGGTGCTCGACATCGGGCTCCCGGTCATCGACGGGCTCGATGTGTGCCGCAGGATGCGGGCGGCCGGCGACGACACCCCGGTGCTGATGCTGACGGCCCGCGACGCCATCCAGGACCGGGTCGAGGGCCTCGACGCCGGGGCCGATGACTACCTGGTCAAGCCCTTCGCCCTCGCCGAACTGCTCGCCCGACTGCGCGCCCTCCTGCGGCGCCGGCCCGAGGACCCGGGCGAGACCCTGTCGTTCTCCGACCTGAGCCTCGACCCGGTCACCCGGGAGGCCCGGCGCGGCGACCGGACGTTCAACGTGACCCGGATCGAGTTCGACCTGCTCGAGCTGCTGCTGCGCCACCCCCGTCAGGTACTGACCCGGGAGCTGATCCTGGACCGGGTGTGGGGGTACACGTTCGACTCGGGCACCAACTCCCTGGCGGTCTACGTGGGCTACCTCCGGCGCAAGACGGAGGAGAACGGGGAGCCGAGGCTCATCCACACCGCACGGGGGGTCGGCTATGTCCTCCGTGAGCCCTGACCCCCGGGACGTCGCCGGGTCATGACCTTCCGCGCCCGCCTGGTCCTGGTGGCCACCGGGGCGGTCCTGGTGGTCGTGCTCCTCGGAGCCGTCGCCACCTACGTGGTCGCCTACGACTCGCTGCTCGGATCGGTCGACGTGACCCTCACCCAGGACGCCCGCACCCTGATCGGCGGCAACGCCGACGGGGTCCTGCCCCGGATCGAGAACACCTGTGGACGGGCCGCCGGCTACTGCTCCCAGATGGTGTGGGCCAACGGCCGGGTCCATCCCGGTGACCCCACGGTGCTGACCATCTCCCCCGCGGTGGCCCAGCTGGCCGGCAGCCAAGGCACCGGCAGTCAGCTCCTCTTCACCACGAAGGTGGACGGCATCTCGGTGCGCGAGATCGCCTATCCGCTGGCCGGCCCCTACCGCTACAGCAACGGCACCCAGCCCATCAGACCGCTGACCATGGACTACGGCGGGGTGCTGCAGGTCACCGTCCCGCTGACCGGAGTCAACGAGGGCCTCCACCACCTGGTGGTGGCGCTGTGGATCATCATCCTGATCGGCGTGGGTCTCGCCGTGCTGCTCGGCCTCGGGGTGGGCCGGGCCGTGCTGGCCCCCCTCAACGACCTCACCGGCACCATCGAGGAGCTGGCCCGGACCACCGACGTGTCCCGCCGGCTCGACCCGGGCGGCCCCGACGAGCTCGGCCGGCTGCGGCGTGCCTTCAACCGACTGCTCGCCGCCCTCGACTCGTCACGCGAGAGCCAGCGCCAGCTGGTGCTCGACGCCTCGCACGAACTGCGCACGCCGCTCACCAGCCTCCGCACCAACATGGAGGTGGCCCGGCGGATGGAGGAGCTCGCCCCGGAGGATCGGGACATCCTGATCGGCGACGTCCTGACCCAGCTCGACGAGCTCACCTCCCTGGTGGGCGACATGGCCGAGCTGGCCAGGGGCGAGCAGCCCCACCAGAGACAGGGCCCCGTCCGGTTCGACGAGCTGGTCATGACGGCCGTCGAGGCGGCCACCACCCACGGCCGGAACCGCAACGTCACCTTTGCCGCATCGGTGTCGCCGTCCTGGGTGCTGGGCTCGGCCTCCCGGATCGAGCGAGCCGTCGACAACCTGCTCGACAACGCCCTCAAGTACAGCCCGGACAACGGGGTCGTCGAGGTGGCGTGTGCCGACGGGGTCCTCGTAGTGCGGGACCACGGCCCGGGCGTGGCCGACGCCGACATCAGTCACATCTTCGACCGCTTCTACCGTGCCCCCGAGGCCCGCAGCCGGCCCGGCTCCGGATTGGGCCTGGCCATCGTGGCCCAGGTGGCCCTCGACGAGGGCGGCCAGGTGAGCGTGCACCATGCACCGGGGGGTGGCGCCCTGTTCCGTCTGGCGCTGCCCACCATCGCAGCGCCCCATCCGTCGTCCACCAGGGCCTGATCCGGGGACCCACGGGCCACCACGGCGCCCCGTCACCCGACGGGCGCGTATGGCGGCCGGGGCCCTGGGCGGCTAGGGTGCCCACCGACATGGGATCCCTGATCAAGAAGCGCCGCAAGCGCATGCGCAAGAAGAAGCACAAGAAGATGTTGAAGGCCACTCGTTGGCAGAGGCGGGCCGCGGGCAAGTAGCCCCACCTCTGACGAGCCGCCCGGTCACCCGGTCCCGACCGTCACTGCAGCACCTCACCCCACTCCCGGCGACGTCTTCGTCGCGACCAGTGGCGCGTGCTGCCCGCCGAGCGACAGCCCGGCCCCGACCTCGACGCCGAGCTCCTCGGCCGTGCCCTCGACGAACCACGTGGACCCGCTGCCGGCCAGGTGTGCCGGCCGTCCTGTGGCCTCCTCGAGGGACCGCTTCCACCCGGTGAGCCGGGGCTCCACCTCGACGGCCGCGGCCTCGAGGTCGTTGCCCGTAGGGCTCCGGTCGGGCAGCCGGCCGGCGGCGGCCAAGCGGTCCCAGGCCCGGTAGACGGCGGCGGTGTCGACGCCGAAAGGCGGGAGCACCAGCAGGTAGGAACGGGCCTCGAACGGCAGCGGCACCAGCTCCTCGCCGATGCCCGAGACCCGGGCTCGGCCACCGTGCAGGCAGAAGGGCACGTCGGCCCCGAGCCGGGCGGCAACACCCAGGTCGGTGCAGCCCGCCCACCGCAGCACGGCGGCGGCATCCGCCGACCCCCCGCCCAGCCCAGCCCCCGGCGGGATGCGCTTGACCAGCCTCACGCGGGCCGTCCGGCCCGCAGCGGCCAGCGCCCGTGTCACCAGATTGCCCCCGGCCGGTCCGACGTCGAGGTCGCGCCACCCCTCGGCCCCGTCGGGCCACTCGGGCACCACGTCGAGGCGGGGCCCGCCGTCCGGGTCGACCACCAGGGTGTCGGCCAGGTCCAAGGTGACCATCTCCGACTCCAGGAGGTGATACCCGTCGTCCCGCACGCCGGTCACCCGCAGCGACACGGTCAGTTTGGCCGGCGCCGTCAGCTCGACGGACGTCCCGTCAACCGTTCCCCCGGTCGTGGGTCCGGCCGTGCCGCCCATCAGGGGGCGTCCACCGGGTCCGGGCGCCACCAGGCCAGTCGCTCCCACTCCTCCAGGGCCAGCTCCTCGGCCCGGGCCGTCGGGGCGATGCCCGCCGCCTCGAAGGCGGCCGGCACGACCAGGTGCTCGAGCGAGCGCCGCAGCATCTTGCGCCGGTGGGCGAACCCGCCCTTCACCACGGCGAACAGGCGCTCGTAGTCGGGGTTGCCCGGCCCCACCCGACCGTCGCCCGTCGGGACGGGCTGGTCCGCCCGGCGGTCCATCCGCACCAGCACCGATTCGACGCGGGGCCGGGGGATGAAGACACTCGAGGGGACCTTGCCGACCACCGAGGCATGGGCCCAGTAGGCGACTTTCACCGAGACGGCCCCGTAGGCCTCGTCACGGGCCCGGGCCGCCAGGCGCTCCCCCACCTCCCGCTGGACCATCACGAGGAGCGAGGCCACCTGGGGCGCCTCCTCCAGGACCCGCATCACCAGGGGCACGGCCACGTTGTAGGGCAGGTTGGCCACCAGCGACCACCCCGGTCCGTCACCCAGGAGCCCGGAGAAGTCGAGTGTCCGGGCGTCGCCCTCGACCACGGTCACCCCGAGGGGCTCGACCTGGCGCCTCAGGACGGGCAGTACGTGTCGGTCGACCTCGACGGCGGTCACCTCGGCACCCGCCTCCACCAGGGCCAGGGTCAGCGATCCGAGCCCGGCCCCGATCTCCACCACCCGGTCGCCGGGCTCCACGCCGGCCAGCCGGACGATGCGCCGCACCGTGTTGCCGTCGGCCACGAAGTTCTGCCCCAGCGCCCGGCTCGGGCGCAGGTCGTTGGCCAGGAGCAGCTCGTGGATCTCCGCTCGCCCGTGGGTCACCCGATCAGTGTGACACCTGCCGGCTGCCCGCCGATCCATCCCCGGCGGGGCCCTCCGGCCCGAGGGTCACCAATGCAGGATGGCGTACACGACCCCTTGCGACAGCGGGGCGATCGCGGCGAAGGTCGACGTGGACAGATCGATCGAGCGTGCCGTGTCGGCCTCGCGGTCGTCGACCACACAGGTCACCGTGGCCCCGTTGTCCGGGTTGGTGATGGTCACCACCGTGCCGAAGGGCAGCCACGGGCTGGCGCACCGGCCGGCCGGGTGGTCGTAGTAGGTCACGTCGCCCCGGGACTGGCCGGCGGCCCCGGCCTGTGGAGCCGGCCGGGTGGTCGAGGTGGTAGTCGTGGTCGTGGTCGTGGTCGTGGTCGGCACCGTGGTGGTCGGGACCACCTGGCGCACCGGGGTGGCGGCGATGACCACCGGGGCAGCGGCCGGCACCGTGGTGGTCGGCGACGGCCGGGGGGCCGGCGGATGGGTGACGACGCGGTCCGTCACCACCTCGGCAGGCGCGGCGTGTGCCGCCGCGGACGCGTCGGCTCCGTTCTGCGACAGGAGGAGCGGCACGACGAGCACGGCTCCACAGAGGAGCAGTCCGACGGCTCGTCGGCTGCCCCGTTGGCGTTCGGTCCTCAGGACTCCACTCTCCTCACGGGACTGTTGCCCTCCCCCGACAGTCCCGGGACATCCGTCCACGGGGGACGGCACCACCCCGGGGAGAGGATGGACGGGACGACTCCTCCAAGCCGTCCTCCGCTCGGCGCCACTCACGGGCACCGGCTGCGGAACGACCGCTCCGAGGAGCGGCCACCCGATCACGTTAGGGTGATCACTCGACGCGATCAAACCCGACCGGCCGATCGTCCCCTCCGGGGCCGAGGTACCGTCCCCGCATACGCAAGTGGGGGTGCGGCGGACGGTACGATGGTGCGATGCTCCGCCACCGGACGGCTCCCTTCGCCGCAGCCCTGCTCGCCCTCGCCCTGCCGGTGGTCGCCGGGTGCTCCAGCTCGGGGAGTTCCGCCTCGACCACCACCACGGCCAAGGGGTCGACGACCACGACGGGCGCCCCGTCCGGCCTGCCGGCGACGGGCAGCGTCGACGGGTTCACGCTGTCGGTCACGTCCTCCCCCGCCCACGGCACCGCCGGGCACACCACCATCATCGTGCGGGCGGTGCTGACCGGCGCCGTCAAGCCGGCCACGCTGGTCTTCCAGGTGTCAGCCCGCGCCGCGGCCGACGTGGGCCGACCGGCCACCGAGCAGCGGGTCACGGTCACGGGGCCCGGCACCTACCCCATGCCCCACCCGTACTCGCCGTCGAGCCCGGGGGCGTGGGCGTCGTCGGTGACGTTCGTGCCCAAGCAGGCCGGCGCCTCGAAGCTGAGCGTCTCCGGGCTGCCGCCGGTCGCCGGGGCGCCGTCGCCCTTCCCTCAGCTGATCACGGTCGTCACGGCCGGCTGAGTCCGGCCTCCCCGCCCGGGGCGGTCCGGACCGGGCTCAGCAGCCGTAGGCCCGCCGTGCGTTGGCGGTGCTGGCGACGGCCACCTCGGCGGTGTCCAGGCCTCTGACCTGGGCGATCGCCGCCCCGACCAGGGGGACTCGGGACGGCTCGTTGGGCGTCCCCCGGTGGGGCACCGGCGTCAGGAACGGGGAGTCGGTCTCGACCAGGAGGCGGTCCAAGGGGCACAGGGCGGCGGCCTCGCGGACATCCGAGGCGTTCTTGAAGGTGACCACGCCGCTGAAGGAGAGCGACGCCCCGAGGTCCAGGCAGCGACGGGCCTCCTCCGGGCCCCCGGTGAAGCAGTGGATGATCGTCCGGTCCGGCACCCCGTGGGCCGCCAGCAGGTCGCAGGTGTCGTCCCACGCCTCGCGGGTGTGGACCACCAGGGCCAGGTCGTGACGCCGGGCCAGCTCGATCTGCAGCGCGAACGCCTCCCGCTGGACCGGACGGGGCGAGTGGTCGTAGTGGTAGTCGAGCCCGCACTCGCCGATGCCTACCACCACCCGGTCCGCCGGCTCGACCCCCTGGTCGAGCTCGACGGCCAGCAGCGCATCGAGGCCGTCCACCCCGTCGACGGCATCGTGGGGGTGGAGCCCCACCGTCGCCCACATGGCCACGCCCTCGGCCGCCGCCGGACCGCCAGGCCGGCGTAGGGCACGGGCCAGGGCCACCGCCTCGGCCGAGGAGGCCGCACCGGTCCCGACGCACACCAGGCGGCTCACCCCGGCCTCGGACGCCCGGGCGATGGCGCCGGCCAACCGGTCGGCGTGGGGCTCGACGGGGCCGTCGTCGGGACGGTCGAACTCGTCCTGGAGATGGCAGTGCGAGTCGAACCACTCGAGCACGGCGTCACCCACCGGGTCAGTCCTTGCGCCGGGGGAAGAGCGGCGCGCCCTTCTCCACGGCGAGGCCACCGGGGTAGCCACCCCAGACGCCGGATCCGGGCAGGCGCTCGTCCTCGGGGACCCCGGGCAGGCCGATGCGGCGCCAGACCTCGCGGGCCGTCGACGGCATGGCCGGCGAGACCAGCACGGCCACGATGCGCAGCACCTCGAGGGCGCTGCCGAGCACGGCGTCGACCGACGGGCCCGGGTCGGCCTTCCACGGCTCCGCCGTCTCGAGTTCGGCGTTGGTCTCGCGGATCAGACGCCATGTCGACTCGAGGGCCAGGTGGGGGGCGCCGGCGTCCCATGCCGCGCTGGTCTCGGCCAGCACGCTCACGGCGATGCCGGCCAGCCGGCTCGACGGGTCGGGGGCGGGGCCCACCCCACCGCACTTCTTGTCCACCACGGTGGCCACCCGGGACAGCAGGTTGCCGAGGTTGTTGGCCAGGTCCGAGTTGTAGCGGGCCGAGATCCCCTCGGCCGAGAACTCGCCGTCGGATCCGAGCGGGACGTCGCGCAGCAGGTGGTAGCGGACGGGATCCACGCCGTACTCGTCGGTGAGGTCGGACGGCGAGATCCGGTTGACGCTGGAGTTGGACATCTTGTCCCCCCCGAGCAGCAGCCAGCCGTGGACCTGCACGTGGGCCGGCGGGTCGATGCCGGCGGCCATGCACATGGCCGGCCACCACACGCAGTGGAACCGGATGATCTCCTTGCCGATCAGGTGGTGGACGCTCGGCCACCAGGCGTCGAACCGCTCCTGGTCCTGGCCGTAGCCGATGGCCGTGACGTAGTTGATCAGCGCGTCGTACCAGACGTAGAAGACGTGGGTGTCGTCCCACGGGACCCGGACACCCCAGTCGATGGACGTCCGGGTGATGGAGATGTCGTTGAGGCCGCCCTTGATGAAGCTGAGCGCCTCGTTGCGCTTCGACTCGGGCAGGACCACGTCGGCGTTGGCCGCATACCAGTCGATGAGGGGCTGCTGGAAGGCGCTCAGCTTGAAGAAGTAGTTCTCCTCCTCGAGCTCCTCGAGCGGGATCCGGTGGTCGGGGCACAGACCGCCGGGCAGCAGCTCGTCGGCCGCGTAGTACCGCTCGCACGGCACGCAGTAGAGGCCCCGGTACGTGTCCCTGTAGATGTAGCCGTTGTCGTTGATCCGGCCGAGGAAGTGCTGGACCGCCACCCGGTGGCGGTCCTCGGTGGTCCGGATGAAGTCGTCGTTCGAGATGTCGAGGCCGGCCCACGCCGCGGCAAACCGGGGCGAGAGCTGGTCGGTCCACTCGAGCGGGACCATGCCCTGCTCCTCGGCGGCCCGGGCCACCTTCTGGCCGTGCTCGTCGGTGCCGGTCAGGAAGAAGACATCGTCGCCGACCAGGCGGTGCCACCGGGCCAGGGCGTCGGCGTTGACCGTCGTGTAGGCGTGCCCCACGTGGGGCGCGTCCTTGACGTAGTAGATCGGCGTGGTGATGAAGTAGCGGGACACTGCCCGTCAGCGTACCGACCCAGCGGGCCCCGCCCGGACAGCCGCGCTCCGACCGCCCGACGGGGTCGTGGCCGGGCGGCTACCAGTTGGCGACGTGGCAGCCGCCCCGACCGGTGCGCTCGGTGTAGCGCTGGTGGTACGCCTCGGCCGGCCAGAAAGTCGCGGCCGGAGCCACCTCGGTGACGATGGGGCGCTTGAATCGGACCTGGAAGGCCTCGAGCGAGGCCCGGGCCGCCTCGGCCTGGGCCTCGTTCCGGACGAACACCGCCGAGCGGTACTGGGTCCCGTGGTCCGGGCCCTGGCGGTTGAGGGTGGTCGGGTCGTGGTGGCGCCAGAACTCCTCGAGGAGCCGGTCGAAGGTGACACGGGTCGGGTCGAAGGTGACGAGCACCGCCTCGGCATGGCCGGTGGCGCCCGAGCAGACCTGCTCGTAGGTGGGCTGGTCGACGTGGCCGCCCTCGTAGCCGGACACGGCGTCGACGACTCCGGGAATGGCCAGGAAGAACTCCTCCACCCCCCAGAAGCAGCCGGCGGCGAATGCGGCGCGGTCGAGCCCCTCCGGGACGTCGTTGGGCTGGACGGGGGGTGCCTGAGTGGCATCGAGTGGTGTGCCTCGTCCGAACATGGGCTGTCCTCCTGGGTTCAGTGGTAGCTGGGGTCGGTGGTAGCTGCGATCGTCGGCCGTCCGGCTGGCGACCGCCGTCGGTGTCCGTGTCGTCCCGTCCAGATCCGGGTGCGTTCCCCGTGTTCCGTCGGGTCGGACCTTGCCGGATGGCCCGACGGGCATGGAGCCCCTCCCTGGAGGCTATGCCGGCCGACCGGTCATCGCCCACACCACCGGCCGGGAACGGTGGTGGGCGACCGTTCCGCACGGACCGCTTCGACTTCGGGACGGCCAGGGACCTCGAGCTTCACGCTGCCGATCCGATGCTGGAGCATGCTCGTGGGGACGATCATCGGGACCAAGACCCCTGGCGGGGTTGCCCGGCTACGGTGGGTCCACCTGACCGACGAGGTGCCGTCCGACGGGTTTCCGTCGACGTCGCATCGCACGTGGCCGACCGGTACCCGCCGAGCGAGGAGCAGGACATGCGATTCCGTCGAACGTGCCGAATGGGTGCCGCTGTCGCCGTCTCCGCTGCGGCCCTGGTCTTCCCGCTGGCCGGCATCTCCGGGGCGCCCTCCGGTCATCCCTGGAAGTCCTCGGTCCTGTTCAGCGAAGCCGTCTTCGCGCCGTCCACCCAGACGACCGTGAACGTGACGGGGACGGAGAAGCTCTCGATCCTGGTGAGCGGCAACATCATTCTGGGGTGGCACGAGACACTGACGGCCAAGCTGAGTCACACCCGGGGCACCGACAGCCTGGGTCGCAAGTACAAGGCCAAGGGTTCGTACTCGCTCACCATCCAGATTCCGCCGGGTCCCCCGGGGCGACCCGAGGTGTTCCCGGCCAGTTTCCTGTTGTACCCACCCCGAGCGGGCTGTCCGGGCGGATGTAGCCACGACCCGATCTTCGTTCCCGCCACCGTGACGTTGAACGCCGACGGATCGGTGGGAAGCGTGCAGGTGGGCCACAGCGCGTGATCATGCGGCTGGTGCGCACGACCCGGGAAGCCGCGCCTGTCCTCTGATACCCATCGCCGACCGGAAGGCATCGAAACGCCTTCCTGATCGAGCCGTATAGGTGGACCGGCGATCGATCTCCGTCAGACCTGCAGTGGCCACAAGAACCAGGCGTGCCATCGGGACCTCCGGCAACCGTCGTGGGATTCCCATAGTCTCGGGCGTTGCCGACAGGCGTCGGCGGAGAGAGGCGATCATGGTCTTCAGGAAGCTGGCATGTGTCATGACGGCGTCGGTGGTGGTCCTCGGCATCATCGCCTTGGGCGCAGCAGCGACTCCAGCGGGGGCGGCCACCTCCACCGCCTGGTCGATCATGGCGAGCCCGAACTCCGGCACCACTCAGCGCAACAACCTCAATGGCGTCTCGTGCACGTCGGCCACGACCTGCACCGCTGTCGGGTTCCGCTTCGCCAGCACGTCGAACTACCAGACGCTGATCGAGCGGTGGAACGGGAGCACCTGGTCGATCGTGGCGAGCCCGAACACCAGCACCACCAAGGACAACCTCCTTCGCAGTGTCTCCTGCACCTCGGCCACGGCCTGTACCGCTGTGGGCGACTACGACTCCGGCACCAACTACCAGACGCTCGTCGAGCGGTGGAACGGGAGCACGTGGTCGATCGTGGCGAGCCCGAACACCAGCACCACCCAGGACAACGTGCTCCAGAGTGTCTCGTGCACCTCGGCCACGGCGTGCACTGTCGTGGGGAACTACTCCAACGCCTCGGGCCCCCAGACCCTCGCCGAACAGTGGAACGGCACCACCTGGTCGATCGTGACCAGCCCGAACACCACCACGACCCAGAACAACTACCTCTACGGTGTCTCGTGCACCTCGGCCACCGCCTGCACCGCCGTAGGCGACTACTACTCCGGTTCGGCCTTCCAGACCCTCGTCGAACGGTGGAACGGGTCCACCTGGTCGATTGTGGCGAGCCCCAACACCAGCACCACTGTGGACAACATCCTCTCCAGCGTCTCGTGCACCTCGGCCACGGCCTGCACCGCCGTCGGGCACTCCTCTCTCACCTCGGGATACATCCAGACCCTCGTGGCGCAGTGGAGCGGCACCACCTGGTCGATCGCCACCAGCCCGAGCACCAGCACCACCCAGGACAACGACTTACTGGGTGTTGCGTGCACGTCGGCCACGGCCTGTGCCGCCGTCGGGTACGCCACCACGGGAACGAGTCTTCGCCAGACCCTCACGGAAGTGTGGAACGGCACCACCTGGTCGATCGTGGCGAGCCCGAACTCGAGCACCACCCAGAACAACTTCCTCATCGGTGCCTCGTGCACCTCGGTCACGGCCTGCACCGGCGTCGGGTCCTTCTACAACTCCTCGTTCACCCCCCAGACCCTCGTCGCAACCACTCTGGCTGCTCCGACCATCACCTCGGCTGCCAGCACCACGTTCACGGAAGGCAGTCCCGGCTCATTCACGGTGACCGCTCTAGGCAATCCGAACCCGACGACCTTTACCGCCACCGGAGCACCCAATGGGGTCGTCTTCAACACCGCTACCGGCGTGCTCTCGGGCACCCCGACCCAGGCGGGCATCTTCTCGCTCACGATCACCGCCTCGAACGGCATCGGAACGGCAGCGACACAGGACTTCACGTTGGGTGTCCGGGGCCTTCAGGTGAGTACGGTCGCCCTGCCTGCTGCCACCCGTGGATCTCCCTACAGCTTTCAGTTGAAGGCATCCGGCGGGGTCACCCCGTACACGTGGAAGAAGGCCGGGGCGCTGCCCACGGGCCTCACGCTGAGCCTTACCGGCGTACTGTCGGGCACTCCGAGCACGGCACTTGCCGCACGGACCTTCTCCATCGCCGTGTCGGTATCGGACTCCACGCCCGGGGGGCGCCAGACGGTGACGGCGGTACTCACCTTGACGTTGCACTGATGCTCCGTCACCTCGATGCGCTGATGCGTTCACGATCGATGCCCGCGCGGTAGCCAGCGAGTCGGTCAGGGATCTGGTCGGTGGCCATGTGCCACACGAACGGATCCGGGTGTGAACGCTGGCCGAATTGAGCCACACGTGATGGTCGGCGAGGAGGACCTCCTCGATCACCGAGGCGAAGGACCGAGCTTGGGCCGGGGCCGAGTCGCACCGGCCCTATAGCCGGATGGCTCGGAACGTTCGAGCATCTTGGCCACCGTGTGGCGGCTGACGCCACGGTCCAGGCAGATCTGGCGAATGGATACGCCCTCCACCAGCACCTTCCTGCGGATCTCTACCCGGAGTCCCATGGTGGTGTCCACCCTTCTCCCGACCGCCGGCTCGGCACTCGCCAGAGAGCCTCCTCGGAGTTCGGATGATCAGGTGCGGCTCGTTTCGACCAGCGCGATCAGCGGGTCAGTGCGGCTGGCTTCGACCAGCGTTGTCACCAATCATCACCCGTCGACGGGAAGCGAGATCTCCAAGCCCGATCGACATGAGCCGTGCCGCCCGAGATGCCAGGTCTGACGAACCGTGGTCTGGGTGTAGGGATTCTTGGCACGAGCATGGCAGTACGGAGTCGGCGTTCAGCCGCATGCCCTGAATGGCGGAGCAAGCATCAGTGAATGCCGTCGGGGTACTGCGCAACGACCTCAGCTCACACTGATCGTCTTCGTGGCCTTGCCGCCGTCAGGGTTGGTGACCACGAAGCTGTAGGTTCCGGCCAAGGTGGCGGGCGGGATCGTGATCTGCACCTGGAACGTCGTGGCGGTCTGCCCGGTCACGGCTCCGAACGTGGCGCCAGGAACGGTCGAGGACGCGACGAGGCCGGCCTGGAGCCCCGTCCCCGTGACGGTCAGCACCGTGCTCGCCCCATGTGCCGGCACCGGTGTGACCGTGGTGAGCTTCGGTGCCGCATCGACCGTGAGGCACCCCACGCAGGTCCCGGCACCGCCGCTGGTGGTGATCGTGACGCTCGCCGCACCCACCGGGGTCGTGGCCGCCGTATTCACCTTGAGCGTGATCGTGGTGGGCGACACGTAGGTCTTCGTCACCACCTTGAAGCCGGCGACGGAGAAGCTCGGCACCTCGGTTGCGTTGAAGCCCGTGCCGGTCACCGTCAGGATGATCCCAGTCGCCGCTGCGCCGATCGAATTCGGCGCGACCGAGGTGACCGTGGGCACGGGGGGAACAGCGACCGCCTTGGTCGCCTTCCCGCCGTCCGGATTGGTAACCACGATGTTGTAGTTGCCCGCAGTGTCCGAGAGCGGCACCGTGATCGCGACCTGGAAGGTCGTGGCGGTCTGACCGGTGACCGCTCCGAACGTAGCGCCGGGAATCGTCGTGGTCGGGACGAGTCCGGCCTGGAACCCGCTCCCCGTCACGGTCAGCAGTGTGGTCTTCCCGAGTGCCGGGACCGGTGCGATGGTGGTGATCTTCGGGACGGCATCGATGGACAGGCACCCGGTGCAGACCCCTGCTCCGGCCGAGGTCGTGATGGTGACATCACTCGGGCCGACCGGGGTGGCCGCCCCGACGGTGACCTTCACCGTGACCGTCGTGGACGACACGAACGCCTTCGACACCACGGTGATCCCGACCGCCGAGAAGCTCGGCACCTCGGCGCTGGTGAACCCGGACCCGGTCACGGTCAGCGTCTTGTTCGCCGCCCCGACGACCAGCGCGTTGGGCGACACCGAAGTAACCGTCGTTCCGGTCGGAGCATTGGAGATGCTCACCGACGACGACGACGTGGCGATGGTGGCGTTCGCCGGGGACGACAGCGTGACCGTGAAGTTCTTCGTCGGTCCGGCGGTCGGCCGGGCGAGGATCGTCACCGTGATCGACTTCGAGGTCGTCCCAGCGGGGAACGTCAGCGTGCCGGACGTGGCCGTGTAGTCCGTACCGGCGAGTGCGGTGCCGTCGGAGGTGGCGAAGTTCACGGTGGTGTTGAACTGGCTCGGGGCCGACAGCGTGACGCCCACGTTCGTCGTGGTCGTACCCGTGGTCGGCGCGTTCACCGAGGCGGCGGCAATGCCGAGCGAGGGCATCGGGTTCGGGTTGGTGATGCTCCCGGTGGCCGAGGCCGTGGCGATGGTGGCATTCGACGGTGCCGACAGGGTGACCGTGAACGACTTGGTCGGACCGTAGATGGCCTGGGCCAGGACCGTGACCGGGATGGACGCCGTGGTGGAGCCCGCCGGGATCGTCACCGTGCCGGTGGTCGCGGTGTAGTCGGTGCCGGCGACGGCCGTGCCGTTCGAGGTGGCGTAGGTGGCCGTGGTCGTGAACGGGCTCACCCCGGAGAGCGTGACGCCGACGTTGAGGGTCGTCGTTCCGCTGACCGGTGCGGCGGTACCCGCATTGGCGATCGACAGCGACGGAAGTGCGGTCACCGTGAGGACGACCGACGTGGCGGTGTACGAGACCGAGTAGTAGACGCCTGCGGCCTGGTCGATCTGCCCGCTGATCGAGGCGAACGTCCCGGTGAGGCTGGTCGCCGACACGATCGTGTAGGTGGATCCCGGCGTCGGGTTGAACGCGGGTGCGGTCGTGAGGGCGAGCGCACCGGCGAGGTGCGCGGCGCCGGTGACGGACAGCTGCCCGAAGTCGGTGCCAGGGGCCGACGGCCCCTGGATGCCGATCGCCAAGGTCCCCGTCGTCGCCGGCGAGTAGCTCCCGACGACCGACAGTGCGCCCGCTGCCGACCCGGGCTGCACAATCCCTGCGCCGCTGAGGTTGCCGAGGACGGAGCCGTTTCCGGTCAGGGTCCCTCCGCTGATGGTGATGGCCCCCGATCCCGTCGTACCGGCGCGCAGTGCGGCACCCACGGCGACCGTCGTCGTCCCCGCGCTCTGGGTGAAGCTCGACGGCTGGAGCGTCCCGGAGGTGACGGACAGCGTTCCGGAGTTGGCCAGCGATGCGTTGTAGGCCAAGGGCTGGCCGAGGGTGAGCGACCCGCTGTTGACCCGCAGACCGGACAGTGCGTTGGCCGCCCCACTGGCGATCTTCCCACCCGGATTGACCGTGATCGTGGCGGCGTTCGTCGTGATCGCCGCTCCCACGTCCAGGGTTCCGGTCGCCGTGTACGTCCCGCCCGTGAGGACCCCCGACGCCAGATTGGTCAGACGGTCGGCAAACAGTGTGCCCTTGAGGACGTTGATGGTGCCGTTGTTGGTCGCATTCACATTCAGGCTGACGGACTGAGCGTTGGTGCTCCCCGTGTAGGACACGGTCGTCCCAGCATCGTTCTGGAACAAGTTGGCCGAAACATCCTGGTCGGTGAAGGTCGCGTTGTCGGTCAGGGTCAGCGTCCCGGCGTTCTCGAAGGTCGAGGCGTTGTAGAAGTACAGGTAGGTGTTCCATCCGTTGACCGTGTCGGTGGTGGTGGTCATCGAGCCGCGGTTGACCAAGTGGTAGCCACCGGACAGGGTGACG
>DATCCR010000176.1:0-6081 GCA_036511155.1 Acidimicrobiales bacterium | reverse complement strand
GTAGGGGTGGTGGACGAGGACGTCCTGACGGTCGAGGACGGTGAAGATGCTGGCCCCTTCGTCGCGTTCCACCGTGGTGAAGGCGGGCGGGACGAGCGGCGTCCACGGCCGGTCGTGAAGGTCCGGGCGGTCGAGCCCGTGGATGGCCCACAGGCACCCGAGCCCGAGCGGGCCGGCGAAGCGGTAGACATCATCGACCCCGAGCCCGAGCTCCTCGGTCAGGCGGTCGATCGACGCCTCGGAGGTGCGGGAGTCGATCTCCAGGCGGACCACGGGCAGGAAGCGGCGGCGGCGGAGCTCCTCCTGGAGGGCGAGGAGGAGGTCGTCGGCGGCGTCGTCGTCGAGGGCCAGGTCGGCGTCCCGGGTGACCCGGAAGACACAGGCCTCGCCCACGTCCATGCCCGGGAACAGCTCGTTGAGGAAGGCCACCATGACCTGCTCGAGGGGGACGAAGCGCTGGCCGCCGGGCAACGGCAGCAGCCGGTCGACGTTGGGCGGGATCTTCACCCGGGCGAACCGGGCGCCGTCGTCCAGGCGGCTGCGGACCTCGACCCCGATATTGAGCGAGAGATTGGAGATGTAGGGGAAGGGGTGGCTCGGGTCGACGGTGAGCGGCGTCACCACCGGCAGGATGAGGCGGTCGAACAGGTCGTGGAGGTAGTCCCGGTCAGCCCCGTCGAGGTCGTCCCAATTGCTGAGCTCGATCCCCTCGGCAGCCAGCGACGGGGTGAGGGTGTCGAGCAGCAGCGTCTCCTGGCGGCGCACCATGCGCTCGAGCGAGGCCCGCACGTCGGCCAGGAGCTGCTCGGGAGTGCTGCCGTTGAGGGCCCGGCTGGTGATGCCGGCCACCACCTGCCGGCGCAGGCCTGCCACCTGGACCTGGAAGAACTCGTCGATCCGCTCGGAGAAGAGGATGAGGAACTTCACCCGCTCCAGCAGCGGGAGGTCGGCCTCGGCCACCAGGTCGAGCAGGCGGTCGTTGAAGTCGAGATCGGAGAGCTGGCGGGCGAAGTACTGCGACTCCGGCCTGTCCTCCGGGCCCGTCGCAGCTCCATGGAGGGGATCGTTGCTCACGCCCCAACGTTAGCAAGGCCCCCTCTCGCCACATCCGGGTCGACGGGCCGTCCGGAAGGCCGTCGGGGCACCTTCCGGGTTGGGCCAGAATGGAGGGCCGCTTCGCCGAGGAAAGGGCTGGGTTCATGGACACAGATCGCACGATCGACGTCATGGTGGAGATCCCCCGAGGGAGTCGCAACAAGTACGAGTACGACCATGAGCATCACGTGTTCCGCCTCGACCGGCGACTCTTCTCGGCGACCTTCTACCCGGCGGACTACGGGTTCGTACCCGAGACCCTGGCCGAGGACGGCGACCCGCTCGACGCGCTGGTGCTCCTCGACGAGCCGACCTTCCCCGGCTGCATGGTCGAGAGCCGGCCGGTCGGCGTGTTCTGGATGACCGACGAGAAAGGCCCCGACGCCAAGATCATCTGCGTAGCGTGCGGCGACCCCATGTGGGAGGGCATCCGCAACCTCGATGAGCTGCCGCCTCACCTCACCTTCGAGATCGCCCACTTCTTCGAGGTCTACAAGGACCTCGAGCCCCACAAGCGCACCGAGGTCCGTGGGTTCGACGGCGTGGAGGCGGCGTGGGAGGAGATCGCCCGGTCCTACGAGCGGGCGAAGACCGAGGGCTGACTCCGGGTCGCCTCAGGCAGCCACACCCGGGGCCGCCGGTTCGTCGGTCTCCTCGAGCGAGTCGAGGATGACCTCGGCGGCCCGCTGGATCCGGGACCCCGAGGCCTTGATGCGGGCCACTGCCTCCGGCCCGCCCCCCGCCCAGCAGGCCACGTAGCCGAAGGTGTAGTCGCCGGTGTCGAAACCGAGGGTCCGGCACACCACGTAGGCCGTGGACTCCGCCTCCAGCTCGGCCAGCGGGCGGTCGTCGGTGCCTTCGTGCAGCAGGGCGTGGGCGAGCTCGTGGGCAAGGGTCTTGACCTGTTGGGCCGGCTCGTTGCGGCACTCGACCCGGATCCGCCGGAGTGCGAAGGTGCAGTCGCCGTTGGCGGCGCCGGGAAGCTCCGTCGACACCACCGAATAGCCCATGGCCCCGGCGCACGCCGTGAGTCGGGCGAACCAGGCCGTCGGGTCGTCGCCCCGTAGGGTCCTGCACACTTCCGGGAGCGCCTCGCCCTCGGTCTGGGCCACGTCGAAGACCGGCACGGGGCGGAACCCGATGATGGGCCGGTGCTCCTCGCCGTCATCGGTACTCGAGCGCCTGCCCGTCATCGGGGCGAGGATCCAGATGGCCCGTTCCCCCTTCAGTACGGAGCGCCCGAGCTTCTTCCAGGTGACGAAGCCGGCCACGCGGGAGGCGCCGGGGTCCTGGGCACAGATGAGCAGGGCATTGGAGAAGCTGTAACGGTGGAAGCGGCCCTGGACCTCGAGGTGGGACCGCCAGGCATCGGAGGTCGTGAGTGACTCGATGCCCTCGGTCAACGTGTCGAGGAGGTGGTCGCGGTCGGTGGTCGGCATGGGTGCTCCTGGCGGTCCAGGGGCACTCCGTAGACGGCGCGCCCCGGTTGCGGGGGGCTCCGGTGGGAGCGAGTCGGCAGCCGTCGCGGCGGTGGTGCGTACCGATGGCCTGCGTGGTGCTGACCGTACGCGGGGTGTGTGACGGCGCGAGCCCGTGGAGATGAAGGACCTGGTCAGCGATGTTTCGGCGCGATGGTTTGGGCAACGGAGGGGCGGTCGTGCCGGGGTCGGCTGGTACGGTGGGCACGCCCGACAGAGTTGCTCTGTCGTCAACGGGGGCGTAACTCAGTTGGCTAGAGTGCGACCTTTGCAAGGTCGAAGTCGTGGGTTCGAGTCCCATCGCCTCCACCCGTTGCCGGATGCACTACCCATTCGTTGGCCACATGGTGTTCTTCCTTGGCGATCTCGAACCAGCCAACTGGCGGTGTTCGAACCCTGGCTCCCGGCCGATTCCGGCAATCGAGTCGACAGTGCGCGTGAATTCCGGGGCCGGACCACCGCATCATGAGTGGAGGACGATCACCTGACAGTCCCCACCGACCTGACCTCGGTCGCGAAGAGTTCCCGGCCGGCAAGGCACACGGCAGTTCGGCCGTCGCCAACGCCTTCATCCGGGCCCGGCGACCGGCGTAGCGAGTGGGAACGCACACGAGCGTCGACGCTCCTTCGGTGTGGCGAGCGAGCGACATCAGCGACCGTGACCGCTGGACAGTGACGTTGAGCGATGTCCAACGGCACGAGATCATCGACACCGCCCGGCTGGCCGCTTCCGACGGCCGCACGGTCTCGACGCTCAGACGGGAGGATGTCCCCCTCCCCAGCCTCCGCAATGAGGTTCGCGCCTGGTCCCACGCGCTCGATGAGGGGCGCGGATTCCTGCTGCTTCGAGGGTTCCCGGTCGAAGCGCTGGCACCTGCCGAGATCGAGTCGGCCTATGTGGGTCTCGGTCTGCAGCTCGGCACTCCAGTTGGCCAGGATCGCCAGGCCGATGTCCGCTCCCACATCCGCGACGAGCGGATCCCCAGGGTCGACCCGAGCGTTCGCCTCTACCGGACGAACGCTCGCCAGGACTTCCATACCGACGGCTCGGACATCGTCGGCCTCCTCTGCCTGCACCAGGCCCGGATGGTGGTGAGAGCCGGATCGCCAGTTCGGTGGCCATCTACAACGAGATCCTCTCGAATCGGCCGGACCTGCTCGACGTCCTCTACGAGCCCTTGCACTGGGACCGGAACGGCGAGGAGTCACCGGGTGAGGACCCCTACTTCTTCTTGGCGCGGCTGAACGACGTCGCCGGACTCCCTAGGTTCTTCTACATCGGCTGGTACATCACCGATGCCCAGCGCCTCCACGCCCGCGAGGCCTACCAGGACGCCGCGGATCTGGGTGAGCGTCGCCATCTTCTGCGGCTGTAGCTGACCGCACACCACTTCGCCGGTGTGGAGGATCTGCTCCGCGGGGGTATTCCGGAACGATCGGAGGCGGCCACAGCCGGAGATCCACGTGAGCAGGTCGGACACGTGCAACCTCACACGCTCCGGTAGATACCAAACGCGAGACGCCGCACTCCTCGACCCCGGTGCACCAAACCACCAGGGGTGCGTACGTAGTCCCGTCACCTCCACCCGTTGCGTCCACGGCACGCCTTCCCCGTACTCTCGACTGCGTCGACCGACGCCCGCCGGGTCCGTCCCGTCCGTACCCGTTGTCCGGCGCTCCCCGACCGACGATGATGGGCCCATGCCGATCCTCGACCCCCATCACGACCTCGGCCATCCCGTCGAGGGGGACACCGCGTGGAGCGAGTCGTACTACTTCAACGGCTTCGACCCGGGCACCGACTCAGGACTGTTCACCCGCATCGGGATCCGCCCCAACGAGGGCACGATGGATGTGGGCCTGTCGTTGTGGCTGCCGGGGGGCGATCTGGCCGAGTACCGCGCCGTCAAGGAGCAGTGGGAGATGGTCGACACCGTGCTCGAGGTCGGTGACGTCCGCTACGAAATGCTGGAACCGATGCGCGCCTGGCGGCTCGTCTTCGACGGTGACGTGCCCGTACGCTCCTGCGCCCGTGGCTCGGTCAGCGACCACGAGGTCCGGATCCGCCTCGACCTGCGGTTCGACGCGCTCACACCGGCCATCGGGACCGACGGTCAGCCGACGGGCCGCCAGGGCTCGGCTGAGGCGGCGGATGCGGCCGGCACCACCGGCAAGGGCCACTTCGAACAGGCCGGCACCTGGACGGGATGGCTCGAGGTCGACGGCCGTCGGTTCGCCTGGGACGGGGCGCTCGGCAACCGGGACGGCTCCTGGGGCCCGCGCCATTGGGGCGGCCCGACCATGTGGCGCTGGTTCAGCATCAACGTCGACCGTGATCTCCACTTCGGAGGCATCCGGCTCGGCACCGGCCACGGCGACCTCCACCGGGGCTGGGTCTACGACAGTGGCCGGGCCGTCAGCATCGCCGAGTGGCGCCTGGAGACGGAGTTGGCCGACGACGGCATCACCCAGAAAGTCGTGCACCTCACCGTGGTGGACAAGCGGGGTCGGGAGTACGAGCTGTCCGGCGAGGTCCTGCGGGTCGCCGACATCGGGCACACGACGGGCACCCTGATCAACGAGGGGCTGACCCGATGGACGTACCGGGACGCCGACGGTTCCACCCGCACCGGTTCCGGAATCGCCGAGTATCTCCACCAACTCGACGGCGGCGGGAGACCTGTCGTCCCCGTCGGCTGATGGGCACGTCCCCCGACGAGGTCGCCTCGGAGCTCGGCCGGGTCCTTGGCGGGACGGTGCGGGACCTCAAGCGCCTGTCCGGCGGCGCCTCCCGCATCACCAGCTCGTTCGACCTCGAGGCCGACGACGGCACCGTCCGGCCGCTGATCCTCCAGCAGGAGCGGGGCCACGGGCTCGTCCCGGGCAGTCGCGTGCTCGTCGAGGGGGCGCTCCTGCGGGCGGCGGGCGACCTCGGGGTGCCGGTGCCCCTGGTGGTGGCTGCCGGAGCCGACGGTGGCCTCGACCCGGGGTGGCTGGTCGTGGAACGTCTCGAGGGCGAGACGATCCCCCGGAAACTCCTCCGCGACCCCGAATGGGCCACCGCCCGGAGGGCGCTGACCGTCCAGTGCGGCTCTGCACTGGCCGCCATCCACCGCATCGACCCCGACGCCGTCCCCGGAATGCCCCGCCGTGACCCGCTCCGGGACCCGCTGCCGTTCCTCGACGGACTGGGCGAGGTGCGGCCCTGCCTCGAACTCGGCGTCCGGTGGCTCGAACTCAACCGGCCGGCGTCGAACCGGCGGGTCACCGTGCACGGTGACTTCCGCATGGGCAACCTCCTCGTCGGCCGGCACGGGCTGCAGGCCGTGCTCGACTGGGAGCTGGCCCACGCCGGCGACCCCGCGGAGGACATCGGCTGGTTGTGCGCCCGGTCGTGGCGCTTCGGCGGACCCGGCCGGGTGGGGGGCTTCGGCGACCTGCCCGAGCTGCTCGATGCCTACACGTCGGCCGGCGGCGAGGCGATCGACCCCGGACGGGTGCAGTGGTG
>DATCCR010000175.1:0-10403 GCA_036511155.1 Acidimicrobiales bacterium | reverse complement strand
TGCCGGAGGGTGTGACACGTGGCTCAGCGGCGCAGCCATCCTCCACGGCACGGTGGTGGCATGCACCTCCCCGGACGGCCCGAGTGGGGCGACGTCGAGCGGGTCCCCGGCAAGGAGTCGGTCAGGGACTACCCGCGCCCGCCCCGATCCGGTTGCCGCCGGCATCCGGATCGTCTTCGGAGGCGAGACTATCGCTGACACCACCGGCGCCTACCGGGTGCTCGAGATGAGCCACCCGCCCCGCTACCAACTGCCACCAAGCGACATCACCGAGGGGGTGCTGGCCCGGACGCATCGGGGCTCATGGTGTGGGTGGAAAGGCGAGGTCCGCTTCTTCGACGCCTCGGCCGGCGGGTGGATCACCCCGGACTTCACAGGGCTATTCAAGGGGAAACCGGGCACGAGCGGCTGGTGACCGGCCGATAGGTTGTCGACCATGACGTCGTCTCCCGAAGCCCCCGTCGAGGCACTGGACGCGGCGCGCGAGGCCGAGTCGCGCCTCCTGGCCACGATCGCCCCGCTCGACGACGCGGCCATGACCCGACCGTCGCTCCTGCCGAGTTGGACGGTGGCCCACCTGCTGACCCATCTGGCTCGCAATGCCGACAGCCACTGCCGACGTACCCAGGCTGCCATCGACGGGGTCATGGTCGACCAGTACCCCGGGGGCCTGACCGAGCGCGCCAGCGACATCGAGGCCGGTGCTCTCCGACGGGCCGACGACGTGCGGGCCGATGTCGAGGCCTCCACGGCCCGGTTGCTCGAGGCCTGGTCGGACGTCCCCGCCTACGCCTGGGCCAACATCACCCGGGACGCCACCGGTCGCGATCGGACCCTCGACGAGCTGCCGGAACGGCGGTGGCTCGAGGTGGAGGTCCATCTCGTCGACCTCGGCGTCGGGCCCACCTACCGGGACTGGCCCGACGCTTTCGTGCACGCCAGGCTGCCGGAGATGCGGGACGGGGCCGCGGCACGCCTGACCGAGACTGACGTGTCTCCGGCCCCGGGAGCGCTCGACCCCCGGGACGAGCTGGCCTGGCTGTACGGGAGGCTCGAGCGGGCCGACCTGCCGATCCTCGGCCCCTGGCAATGACCGCACCGGGCTGCGGGCCGCCAGGGCGGGGCCGTTAGGGGGTGACCATCGCCGAGGTCCTCGGCCTCCTCATCGCCGTGGTGGTGGTCGCCACCGTCGCCGACCGTCTGCGGATCGCCTACCCGATCCTGCTGGTCATCGCCGGGCTGATCGTGGCCATTCTCCCGCTGGCTCACCGGGTGTCACTCCAGCCCGACCTGATCCTGCTGGTGTTCCTGCCGCCGCTCATCTACGACGCGTCGCTCGACACGTCGGCCCGCGAGCTCCGCACCCACTGGCGGCCGATCCTCCTGCTGGCCGTCGGCCTTGTGCTTGCCACCATGACCCTCGTCGCCGTGCTCTTCCACCTTCTCGTCCCCCAGTCGAGTTGGGGCGAGGCCTTCGCCCTCGGCGCCATCGTGTCGCCACCCGACTCGGTGGCCGCCACCCAGATCGCCGGCAAGCTCGGTCTTCCCCGCCGACTGGTGACCATCCTCGGTGGCGAAGGGCTCATGAACGACGCCACCGCCCTGACCGCCTACCAATTGGCCGTGGCGTCGGTGGCCACCACGCTGACCATCGCCGATGTGGCCACCCGGTTCCTCTTCGCCGTGGTGGTAGGCGTAGCCATCGGCGTGGCCGTGGGCTGGGTCGGCACCCGACTGCTGCGGCTGGTCGAGACGCCGGTCATCGAGAACACGGTGCTGCTCATCCTCCCGTTCGCCGCCTACCTGCCGGCCGACAAGCTCGACGCCTCCGGCGTGCTGGCCGTGGTGGCCACCGGCCTCTACTTCAACCGCTACGGCTCGCGCTCGCTGACCGCGGGAGCCCGGCTCCAACAACGCCAGATCTGGGAACTGATCGTCTTCCTGCTGACGGGTCTGTCCTTCCTCCTGGTCGGCCTCGAGCTGCGTCCGGTCCTCGAAACGCTCACCGCCCGCACGTCGGGATCGCTGGTGGTCGAGTCGCTGGCTGTGGTCGGAGCGGTGATCCTGCTCCGCATGGTGTGGATGTTCGGGGTGACGGCCCTGCCCGGCGGCCGACACCTGTTCAGCACCAACCAGGGGACGCCGGCGACCTGGCGGGAAACCACGGTGGTCGGGTGGGCCGGCATGCGCGGCGCCATCAGCCTGGCCGCCGCCCTGGCCCTTCCCACCTCGTTCGCAGAACGGGACCTGGTCCTCTTCCTCACGTTCGCCGTCATCGTGGCCACCCTGGTCGGCCAGGGGTTGACCCTGCCTCCCTTGATCCGCCGGCTGGGCCTCGTGACCCGTGGCGAGCAGGACATGGTGCTTGCCGCCGAGGCCCGGCGTCGCCTGGTCGTCCTGGCCCTCACCCGGATCGACGATCTGGCGGCGTCCAAGGGCACGCCGGCCGACGTGCGGGAGCGGGTTCGCACCGGATACGAGGCGCTGCTGGCCCAGGTCGACCGACACCTCGATGTGCTGGGCGATCAGCGTGGCGGCGTCGATGAGGTGGGAGACCCGGTGGAGAGCGAGACCCGGGCCTTCGAGGCCGAGGTCGAGCTGCGACGCAACGTGATCGCCGTCGAGCGGGACGAGCTCGACCGGATGGTGGCCCGCCGGAAGGTGTCCCGACCGGTGGCCGACGACGTGCGCGCCGCTCTCGATATCGACGAGACGACGATGCGTCCTTGATCCAAGGGCAGCATGCCGGTCACCGGAACGCCGATGGGCGCCTCCGGAGAGGCGCCCATCGGATACCGGTTGTGCTGTGTGAAACACCGAGTTCCCCGTGAGGCGCCGGGTGGGACCGTGGCCCGGCTAGATCGCTCGGTGGGTGTCTGGCTGGGATTCGCCAGGTGGTACAGCGAGCCGCCTCAGCGGCCAGCCACCTCCAGGGTCCCGAAACATTGACTGCTCAGTTGGACCACCTCCTCTCTCTGGTCCGCTCATCGTATCGCCGGCGCGCCCCGCATCGGTTCATCCAATGCGCCGGGTTGACAGCGTGTGAACGGGCCTCCGGGGTCGGTCCTCGGGCGGCGGCGGACCAGGTGTCCCGTGTGATCAGATAGCCACATGACCCTGATCAAGATCAACGCCATCACGGTGCCTGACGACGCCGGCGACGAGCTGGCCAAGCGGTTCGCGGCACGGGCCGGTGCCGTCGACGGGCAGGACGGCTTCGAGGGCTTCGAGCTCCTCCAGCCCACCGACGGGCGCAACCAGTGGCTCGTCGTCACCCGCTGGCGCGACCAGGCATCCTTCGACGCGTGGGTCCAGTCGCCCGCATTCGCCCATGGCCACGCCGGCGCCGACCGGCCCGCGCCCCACGGGGGGCCGGTGTCGGTCGCCTCGGAGCTGTGGTCGTACGAGGTCGCCGGGGGATCGGCCGGCTGAGGTCGATCCACGGGTCGTGGACGGCAACTCCGGGGCCCCGCTGGCCACGATGCTGGGTGTCCACCCCGGCGAGGTCGCGGCGCTCCTCCACGCGCCGGACGTCCTCGAGTTCGACCTACCGGACGGCGTCACACGGAAGCACCGGGCCGTCGGTCGGGCCGACATGGTGGTGCACTTCGTCATACGCCCAGCCGACCTCGATCGGCGCATCGACCGACTGGCGGCCATGGTGCGCCCGGCCAGGGGGCTCAGGATCGCCTGGCTGAAGCGGGCGTCCGGCATGCCCACCGACGTGACCGAGTACACCGTGCGCGACCTGGCCGTGCCCCGGGGGATCGTGAACAACAAGGCGTGTGCCGTCGACACCAACTGGACGGGACTCCGCATCGTCTGGCGCGTCGAGAACCGGTGGATGCCGTGCCCCTGACCGGCACCGGACCCGTCAGGGCCGGAGCAGCACCTTGATGCAATCGGGGCTGCGCTCCGCCACCGCCGCATAGGCGGCCGCCGCGTCGTCGAGGGCGAACTCGTGCGTGAAGACGCCGTCGGTCCGCAGCCGGCCGTTCTGGACCATCGGGACGAGCTCGGACCAGGTCCGGTGCACCGGGGCCGTGGTCATCCGGAGCGTCACGCTGCGGAACAGGGTCATGAGGGCCGGCAGCGGATACGGCTCGAGGTCGTGCACCCCGATAACGGACACCGTTCCGCCGGGACGCACGGCGGCCAGGGCGGCATCGAGTGTCGCGTCATTGGCCACTGCGTCGATGACGGCGTCGGCGCCCCGGCCGCCGGTCGCCTCCAGCACCGTATCGACCGTCGGGCCGTCGACCGCCTCCGCTCCGGAGTCGACGGCCCGGGCCCGCCGCCCCTCGACCGGGTCGACGGCCAGCACCCGGCCGGCACCCAGCGCCAGGGCGGAGCGCACCGCGCACAGGCCGACGGCACCCAGACCCAGCACCACGACCGTCCCACCCGGGGCGAACTCCGCCCGCTGGGCCCCGGCCCACCCGGTAGACAGGTTGTCGGTCAACAGCAGGGCCGCCTCGTCATCCATGCCATCGGGGATGCGCAGCATCTGGAAGTCGGCGGCCGGTACGGCGACGGCGGTGGCCTGGCCGCCGGGAAGCATGCCCGACCCGAAGACCTTGGGGCCCTCGACGCAGCGGACCGGGTCGCCGGTGGCGCATCCGTCGCAGACCCCACACCCGGCCACCGACGCCGTCAACACCCGGTCGCCAACACGAAAGCGCTTCACGTCGGGTCCGACCTCGAGCACGGTGCCGAGGAACTCGTGGCCGACCGGGATGGCCATGCCGAGGTCGAGGTCGCCGTCGTAGAAGTGCATGTCCGAGCCGCAGATGGCGGTGGCATCGACCGACACCACGGCACCGCCCGGGCCGGGCGGCGACGGGTCGGGGGCCTCGTCCACCCGGACACGGCCGGGTCCTTCGATCAACACGTGCCGCACGGATCCCCCTCACTCAGGTCGGGGTCCCGACCGGGTCGTTGAGTACTGTGGCACACCGCGCCGGTAAGCGGCCCGGTCGTGTCCGATTGCGGCGGGGAAGTCCCGGGCACCAACGGTGACGAGCCAGGAGAGGCCACGGACATGCGCAACCCCCACGCCGGCGAGCCATTCGACACCCCGGACGAGGAGATCGCCGAGGCCCTCCTCGACGTGTCGATCCCGACCCTGCTCCTCTCCCTGGTCCACATGTCCGGTGACCCGGAACTGATCCGCGGTCGGCTACGGCCCGCCGGGCTCTTCCTCAACGAGGTCCAGGGCTACATGACCGAGGAGGACAAGGCGGCGGCACGGGCCCTCGCCCTCGAGGTGATCCGCGACTACCGTGACCGGGGTTGCCCCGAGCCCGAGCCGATCTCCTCCGAGCTGCTCCACGAGATGATGACGTGGCTGGTCTGCGAGGAGGTGCCCGAGGAGTACGTGCCCCTGCTGCTCGAGGAGATGGAGCTCGACGGACGCGACGCCCGGCGGGTGGACCCGGTGGGTACGGCGGCCGAGCGCGCATCCTTCCCGGTGGTGGTCATCGGCTGCGGGCAGTCCGGCCTACTGGCCGGTATCCGGCTCCAAGAGGCGGGCATCCCGTTCACCATCGTCGAGAAGAACGCCGGGGTCGGCGGAACCTGGTGGGAGAACTCCTACCCCGGGGCCCGGGTCGACGTCGGCAACCACTTCTACTGCTATTCGTTCGAGCCGAGCGACCACTGGACCGAGTACTTCGCCGGGCAGCCCGAGCTGCAGCGGTACTTCCAGTCGGTGATGGACAAGCACGGCATCGGCCCCCACGTGCGGTGGGAGACCGAGGTGTCGGGGGCCACTTGGGACGAGGACTCGGCAACCTGGGCGGTGCGGATCCGTGCCGCCGACGGCACCGAGGAGGTGCTCACGGCCCGGGCCGTCATCTCGGCGGTCGGCCAGCTCAACCGGCCGCACGTCCCCGAGATCGAGGGCGCCGGCGCCTTTGCCGGGCCGGCCTTCCACTCCGCCCGCTGGGACCACGACGTGGACCTGGCGGGCAAGCGGGTGGCCATGATCGGCGCCGGGGCCAGCGGGTTCCAGATCGCCCCGACCATTGCCCCCGAAGTCGGTCACCTGACCGTGTTCCAGCGTACGGCTCAGTGGATGTTCCCCAACCCGAACTACCACGCCACCGTCGGGCCGGGCGTGCGATGGGCGCTGCGCCACCTCCCCTTCTACGGCCGGTGGTACAGATTCCTCATCTTCTGGCCCGGCTGCGACAAAGGGCTCGAAGCCGCCCGGGTCGACCCGGACTACCCGGACCAGCAGCGGGCGGTGAGTGAGATCAACGACCTCACCCGCCAGATGTTCACGGACTGGATCGTCGGCCAGGTCGGCGACAATCCGGATCTCATCGCCAAGGTGGTGCCCGACTACCCGGCCACCGGCAAGCGGACCCTGCAGGACAACGGGGCGTGGCTCGGGGCGCTCACCCGCGAGAATGTCGACCTGGTCCGCACTCCCATCGACCACATCGAGCCTGACGCCGTGGTGACAGCGGACGGCGAGCGGTACCCGGCGGACGTGCTGGTGTACGCAACCGGCTTCCGGGCCACCGAGGTCCTGTTCCCCATGACCATCGTCGGGCGAGACGGCGTCGACCTGCGGACCATGTGGGGCGAGCGGCCGGCGGCCTACCTCGGGATCACCGTGCCCGGCTTCCCCAATTTCTTCTGCATGTACGGCCCGGGCACCAACCTGGCCCACGGCGGAAGCCTCATCTTCCACTCCGAGTGTCAGATGCGGTACATCACCCAATGCCTCGAGTCGCTCCTTGCCGGCGGGCACTCGACCATGGAGCCCCGGCCCGAGCGCTACGAGGACTGGCACGAACGGTCCCAGCGCGAGATGCGGGGCCTGGTGTGGTCCCAGCCCTCGATCGAGCACTCGTTCTTCAAGAACTCGGCCGGCGAGATCCACGTGCTCAGCCCCTGGCGGATCGTCGACTACTGGACGTGGACCCGCGAGCCGGACCTCGCCGACTTCGTCCTCGACTGACGGTGAGGACAGGGCCCGTCGTCGGTCAGCGGTCCCGGGTGCGCCAGTCGCCCGACGTGAGCCTCCGCACCAGCAGGGGAAGGCCCCGCTCCGGCTCCGTCATGGCCGACCCCGGACCGAAGCCGAGCCGATCCATGACGCGGCCCGACGGAAGGTTCTCGGGCTCGTAGATCGAGACGATCTCGTCGAGCCCCAGCTCATCGAAGCCCCAGAGCAGAGCAGCCGCTGCAGCTTCGGTGGCGTACCCCTTCCCCCGGTGGTCGATACCGAGCCTCCATCCCACCTCGACTGCCGGGAGGATTTCCGGGAGGAAGTCGGGCACCGACAACCCGGCCCAACCGATGAGCGAGCCTGTCGCCCGTTCCGTGACTGCGTGGAACGCCGGCCGACCGGGGTCGCCGCTCTGCTCGATCACCCGGTCGAGGAATGCCGCCGTCTCCTCCTCCGTCATCCCTCGGCGAAGTGGGAACCACCAGAAGGTCGCCTCGGCATGGAGCCCGGCCAGTGCGTCGAGGTCATCGTCGGCGAACGGTCGCAGCACGAGTCGATCGGTCTCGAGCATGGGGATCACCGTCCCAGGATGGCACCGCTTCCCGGCCCCCGCCCGACGGTTCGCGGTTCGTGGGATCTCGTCGGGTGGTAGTACCTCTCCCATGGACACGCGACGCATCGGCTCCCTCGAGGTATCGGTCATCGGCCTCGGCACCAACAACTTCGGGTTCTTCATGGAGGAGGACGCCGTCTCGCCGGTGGTGGACGCCGCCCTCGAGGCCGGCATCACCTTCTTCGACACCGCAGACTCGTACCTCGAGAGCGAGGCCCGGCTGGCCAAGGCCCTCGGCTCCCGGCGCGACAGGATCGTCATCGGCACCAAGTTCGCCAGTCCGGTGGACGGCGGAGAGGGCGGAGCCGCACCGGAGTACGTTCGGACTGCGGTCGAACGGAGCCTGGCCAAACTCGACACCGACCGCATCGACCTCTACCAACTGCACCGCCCGGACGACACCACGCCCATCGCCGACACCTTGGGGGCGCTCGACGAACTGGTGCGCGAAGGCAAGGTCCTGGAGATCGGCTGTTCCAACTTCAGCGCCGCCCAGCTGCGCGAGGCGGAGGCGGCGGCCGGCGGCGGGGCGCGGTTCGTCTCGGTCCAGAACCAGTGGAACCTGCTCCAGCGGGATGATGAAGCCGAGGCGGTACCCGAGGCCGAGCTGCTGGGTATCGGCTATCTCCCCTACTACCCGCTGGCCAGCGGCATGCTCTCGGGCAAGTACACCCGGGGCGAGGACGCCCCTGCCGGCACCCGGCTGGTCCACTTCGGCCAAGGCGGGGGCGGCATGCTGTCCGACCGGAACTTCGACATCGTCGACGCGGCGACCGCGTGGGCCGCCGAACGGGGCCACTCGGTCCTCGAACTGGCCCTGGCCTGGCTGGCCGCCAAACCGGTGGTGGCGTCGGTCATCGCCGGGGCGACCTCGCCCGCCCAGGTGCGGGCGAACGCGGCGGCGGCCGCCTGGGTGCTCACCCCCGGCGAGGTGGCCGAGGTCGACGCGCTCGCCCCTCCGGCGAGCTGATCGGTCTACCGGGGCCCGGAGAGGAACTTGGCCTCGAGCTCGGCGAAGAACGCCGACGACAGCCGGGTGAAGTCGTCGGCCGACAGCCGGATCTCGTCGCCCAACTCGAGGTGGAGTACCGAGTTGGCCGGCACGTACTTGATAGGGCTCAGCGCCCGCAGGTCACCGCCGTTCAGCATCAGCGAGTCGACCAGAAGCTCCACTTCGTTCAGCGGGTTGCCGTCGCTGCCGGCCACCTTCCGCACCCGGTGGACGAACAGGCGGTCGAGCACCAGCACCAGGTCGTTGAAGTAGGTCGCCTCGAAAGCGGTCAGCGCCTTCGCCGCCTTGGGATCCTTGGCCGCGGCCGAGGCCATCGCACCGAAGCGGGCCGTGGCGTCTTCGATGCGAGCCCGTGCGACGTCGACCTCCGAGCGGGTGTAGTCGTTGCGACCGAGCATGGCTGACTCCTCCGGCTGGTCCGACCGGCGACGTCGGACGATTGGGGACGCTAGCGCGGGGACGGGGCCACCCTCCCGGTGTGTCGACAGGCCGGGGTGCGCCGACGCTGCGGTCGTATGCTCTCGCAGGTGACGCCAGCGGACGACCAGGGCACCCATCCCCTCGCCCATCTCGGTTTCGACCGCGCCCGTGCGGACGAGGTGCGGACCGCCGGCTTCGCAACTGAGCAGGTCGCCCGGGTCGTCCGCATCGACCGGGGGTGGGCGACTCTCCAGGGCACACGCAAGGTCCGGCGGGTGCCGCTGCGCGAGTGCCCGCAGGTCGTGGTGGGTGACTGGCTGGTGCCCGACGACCAGGGGGTACTCCAACGCCTCGAGCGCCGCAGCCTGCTGGTCCGGAAGTCGGTGTCCGGCCGGGACGAGCCGCAGCACATGGCGGCCAACGTCGACGTCGTGGTCGTCACCTGGGCCCTCGACACCCGGGTGAGCAGCGGGCGCCTGCGGGACATGCTCACGCTCGCCCGCGACTCGGGAGCTACCCCGGTCCTGGTGCTCTCCAAGGTCGACACCTCCGACAGCGGCGAGGCGCTCGTCGCGGAGCTGGGCGAGGTGCTGGACGGCGTCGAGGTGGTGACCACCAGCACGGTGACCGGCGAGGGCCTCGAGCGGTTGCGTGCCCTGACCACCGGGCGGACGGTCGTGCTCCTCGGGGCGTCGGGGGCCGGCAAGTCGACGCTCACCAACGTCCTGCTCGGCGACGAGTCCCAGGAGACCAGCGAGGTCGGCCGCACCGGCGAGGGCCGCCACACCACCACCCGCCGCGAGCTGCTGCCGCTGTCGGACGGCGGGGCGATCATCGACACGCCGGGCATCCGGGCCGCCACCACGTGGGACGACGGCGAGGAGGAGGACGAGGCACCGCGCTTCCCCGACCTCGACGCCCTGGCCGAGGAATGCCGGTTCTCGGACTGCAGCCACGTCGGCACGCCGGGCTGCGCGCTCGACCGGGCGGTGGCCGACGGCACGCTGGAGCGGAAGCGGCGGAACGAGTACCTGGCCTTCGTCGAGGAGCGCTCCACCCGGGACGAGGCCCGCTCGGAGGCGACCCGCCAACGCGGACGCGACCGCAACCGGCGCCACCGCCCGTGAGCCTCGGGGGTCGGCGTGCCCGGTCGGCAGGTCGACGTGCGCCGGTGGTGTCCGCGTGACCCTGGTCCCGTGGCTGAGCGAGCACCACGGGCCATTCCGTTGCGGTTGATGCACTCCGAGGAGATGTTCGTCCTCGGGCAGACCACCTCTTCTCGGAGTACCAGAACTTCCTGACGGGGGTGGAGTACCCGATCAGCGCGATGCGGGGCCACCGCTCCCGGCGGCCGGTCCTCCTCGACCTGGTGCTGGAGCGGCTGCGCAGCGCCCGGG
>DATCCR010000174.1:0-5719 GCA_036511155.1 Acidimicrobiales bacterium | reverse complement strand
GGCGAGCCGGTTCAGTCGGCCCGGCGGATGAGGGTGACCCCGTCGCGGACGGTGGTCTGGACGGCGACGACGCGGGGGTCGGTCACCACGAAGTCGTTGAACGCCCGCAGGGCCTCGGTGTCCTCGGTGGTGTCGGACGGGTCGAGGATCCGCCCGGACCACAGAGTGTTGTCGGCGGCGATGATCCCCCGCGGTGCCAACTTCGGCAGCACGGCCTCGTAGTAGGCGCGGTACCCGGCCTTGTCGGCGTCGAGGAAGACCAGGTCGAACGGGCCGGGAAGGGTGGCGATCGTCTCGATGGCCGGTCCTTCGACGACTTCGATGCAGTCCGCATACGGGCTCGCCGCGATGTGGCGGCGGGCGAAGGCTGCGTGCACCGGCGACAGTTCGCAGGAGACGATCCGGCCGCCGGGGGCGAGGCCGGCGGCCATGGCCAGGGCCGAGTAGCCGCCGAACGTGCCGACTTCCAGGACCGACGTGGCCGACAGAGCGAAGGTGAGCATCTCGAGGTACCGGCCCTCGAGGCGGCCCACCATCATCTGAGGGAAGTCGAGGGTCGCCACCAGCTCGGCGGCCAGAGCCTCGAGGTGGGCGGGAGGGGCCGTGGTGTGCTCGGTGGCGTACGCCTCGAGCGTCGGGTCGACGATGTCGGTCACCCCCGCATCGTACGGCCCGCAGGACCGGCGCGTCGTCGGGGTCGCGCCGCCCGGACGGCTAGGACCAGATCTGCTCGCCGAGGCGGAGCAGGCCCGACAGGTCGTAGATGTCCGTCTCGAAGAAGGGGACGGTGGCCAGCACCTCGGGGGCAACGGCCAGCGACGCCCGCTCCTCCATTTCGCGGAGGGCGATCACCTGGAAGTTGAGGTAGCTGTCCGCCACCTCGGTCAGCACCCGGGCGATCTGGGCCGGCTCACCCAGGCCCTTGCCGACCTTGGCGAGGCCGGGGGCGAGCTCGGCCGCCAGATCGTCGGCCCGGTCCTTCATGACCTCGGCCACCTTCGTGCCCGCCCGGCCCTGGAGGTAGTCGGGCAGGACCTTGTTGAGCACGATGGCCCCGAGATGCAGCTTGCGCTCGGTCAGTTGCTCGGCGAAGAACTCGGCCTCCCGGAGCGGGGTGGCCTCCAGGGTGGAGACCACCACGAAGGTGGTGCGGCGGTCGGACAACAGCCGCCCCACGGCCTTCGACCGCTCGACGAACCCGTCGTACATGGTCTGGAAGAGGATGAAGAACTCGGAGATGTCCCCCATGAATTCCGTCCCGAGGATCCGGTCGGAGATCTGGTAGAAGGGCTTGGTGGCCACGTTGATCAGCTTCGAGCGGTAGGGCACGATCAGCCACCGCAGCAGCCGCGACGAGAAGAAGTCGGCCAGCCGCTCGGGGGCGTCCAGGAAGTCGAGGGCGTTGCGGGTCGGCGGGGTGTCCACCACGATCAGGTCGTACTCGCCCGCCGAGTGGATCTCGTAGAGCCGCTCCATGGCGATGTAGTCGTGGCTCTGGATGAAGCGGCCGGCGATGTTCTGGTAGAGCGGGTTCGCCAGGATCTCGTCGCGGGTCTGCTCGTCGGGCGCATGCTGGCGGATGAGCGAGTCCCACGACTCCTTGGTGTCGAGCATGGCCGCCCACAGCTCGCCCCGTGGCTTCACGCCGGCCGCCTTGAAGGCACCGTCGGGCACCCGGTGCTCGGTGTTGCCGATGCCGTCGAGGCCGAGGGCATTGGCCAGCCGCTTGGCCGGGTCGACGGTCAGGACCAGCACCTTGGAGCCGTGGTGGATCGCCGCCATGAGCGCCGAGGCGGCGGCCGTGGTCGTCTTGCCCACGCCACCGGGGCCGCAGGCCACCACGATCTCCTTGGTGGCGAGCAGGCTGTCCATGGTCGGGGCCGGGACCTCGGCGGGCGCCTTGGCCTTGGTCGTGCGGGGGGCGCGGGCGGCCATCAGAAGCCCAGCTCCTCGCCCAGCGAGCCGGCGACCTGCTTGGTGGTCCGCAGTCCGTGGGATCGCGTGAAGAGGTAGGGGAGGTAGAGGAGCGGCACATCGGGGTCGATGCCCTCGCGCAAGCGCTCGAGGTGGGTGGACCGGGTCCGGCGCATGGTGACGGCCAGGCGGGCGGCCTCCAGCACCGGGCCGGCATCGCCGTCCACGAGGCCGTCGAGCACTGCCAGCGGGCCCGGAGCGGTGAGTGCCTCGAACACCGCCTCCTCGTTGCGGCCGAACAGCTCCGGCAGGACCCGGTTGACCACCACGGCGGCCAGCTGGACCGTCGTCTCCCGGCGCACCCGGTCGGCCAGCTCGATCGTCTCGGAAACGGGCATCTCCTCGGGCGTGCACACGGCCATCAGCCCGGTGATGGCCGGGTCGGACAGCATCTCGAGCATCCAGTCGGTCTGCGTCCGGATGAGGCCCACCTTGACCAGTCCGTTGACGGCCTGGGGGGCGGCCAGCTGGCCGACGATATGGCCGGTGGCCGGGGCGTCGACGACCACCATGTCCCACTTGCCGTCGCGGACCTCGAAGCAGAGCTTGCCCACCGTGAGGATCTCGCGGACCCCCGGGGCGGCGGTGGCCAGGAAGTCGAAGGCCTTGGCCACCGGACCGATGCGCCCGACGATGGGGACGTGCAGCTGGAGCTTCAGGTACTCCCGGAGCGATGCCTCGGTGTTCATGGTCATGGCGAAGAGGCCGGGCTGGACCTCCTTCTCCTTGAACGCGGTGGGCGGGGCCTCGTAGTAGCCGGCCAGTTCACCCTTGCCGTCGCCCTCGCAGATCAGGACCCTCTTGCCCTGACTGGCCGCCAGCAGGGCCAGCGCCGAGGCGACCGTGGTCTTGCCGGTGCCGCCCTTGCCGGTCACGAAGACCAGCTTCCGGTCGAGCAGCGGCGTCATGGGGTCAGACGGCACCGGTCCTCCCGGTGACCGGTGACCGCCGCGGCGCGGGGTCGCAGCGTCGAATCAGGAGATCCCGAAGCCGACCTGACGGCCGGAGACAGGGGGGTCCAACTCGATGTAGGCGACCTTGCCCACCGGAACCCCGACCTGGCGGCCCTTACGGTCGGTGAGCCAGAGGATCCTTCCCTCTTCGCCCATCGCTTCCTCGATATCGGTCAGGACCTTGTCTCGGTCAGCGTCGTCCGGCAGCTCGATGTCGAGCTCCTTCATCGACTGCACGATCCCGATACGCACGTCCACCCGGCACGCTCCTCTCAGCCCGGCGGTCGGTGGGACCACCTGGTGACCCTGACGATACAACCCTCCGGGACACCGTCATCCCCGGAGCCCTCCGCCCGGATGTCCGCTGGTCACACCGATGGGGCACACTGGCGGGATGGACGGCGTGACACCTCCCGCCGCGGGGACCGGGCGACCGGGCGAGACGGAGCGCAATCGCCGGTGGGCGGCCACCATGGCCGGCCACGGAGCGGAGGGCGTCACGTTCGCCCACCGCGACAGCCACGCTGCCACCGGTGCCGACTTGCCGGCCCCCGGCTTCGACCGGCCGGCACGCGAGGGGCTCGAGCGGGCGCAGTTGGCTCCGGGGGCCACCCACGCCGAGGGTGCGGGCAACCGGGTCCGGGCCGAGGAGCCCGACCCGTGGCGGACCTGCTTCGAGCGCGACCGCGACCGCATCCTGCACGCTCCCTCGTTCCGGCGCCTGGCCGGCAAGACCCAGGTCTTCGTCTTCCCCGACGACCACCAGCGGACCCGACTCACCCATGCGCTCGAGGTCGCCCAGGTGGCCACGGGCATCGCCCGCGCCTGCCGGCTGAACGTGGCCCTCACCGAGGCCATCGCCCTCGGACACGACTGCGGCCACGGACCAGGCGGGCACGCCAGCGAAGACGCCCTCTCCCCTTACGTCACCGGTGGCTTCGACCACGCGCCCTGGGGAGCTGACGTGTCGCTGGCCTCGCTCAACCTGTGCGAGGAGACCCTCGACGGCATCCGCAACCACTCCTGGTCCCGTCCGGCGCCGTCCACGCCCGAAGGCGAGGTGGTCAGCTGGGCCGACCGGATCGCCTACGTCTGCCACGACTTCGAGGATGCCGTCCGCAGCGGCATCGTCACCCCGGCTGCCCTGCCCGCCGTCGTGCGGGAGCGGTGCGGCGACCGCCGGGGCCGTCAACTCGGCACCTTCATCGACGCTCTGGTCGAGACCACCCTGCGGACGGGCCGGGTGGGCATGGCCGACGCCCAGGCGGAGGCACTGGCCGCATTCCGGGCCAGCAACTACGAGCACATCTACCTCCGGCCGAGCTCGGTGGCCCAGGGCGAGGCCGTGGTCGACGTGCTCCAGGCTCTGGTCGAGCACTTCGGCGACCGGCCCCACCTGCTCCCCACCGCCGGCCAGGACGACGCCGGGCTGACCGGCGGCGAGCCGGGGGCGGTACACGCGGCGGTCGCCTACGTCGCCGGCATGACCGACCGGTTCGCCTTCAGCCAGGCCGTGGCCCTGCTCGGATGGGACCCGGACAACCTCCCGGTGGGCATCGGAGTGACCGGGAGGTTTTGAGAGCCCCGCTCGGTCCGGACACGAGGCACGCCGGTCGTCAGCTGCTCACCCAGGTGACGTTGAAGGCCGTGCCCGCGGTACCGAGCGCCGATGTGGACGCCTTCACGATGCTGCCCTTCTTGGTCTTGGTCATGGTGATCTGGTGGGAGGTGAACCCGGATGCGTCGACCGGCTGGCCGTTTGCTGTCGCCGCGGTGAAGCCGACCGAAGTGAAGTCGGCCAGTCCGACGGGCTTGCACTTGCCGCCCGAGCAGGTGGTTGGAGCCTCCACGATCCACTCGGCCGACGCGTCCATCGGGACGGTCGTCGCCACCTCGAGGGTCGAGAACGTCCAGTGGCCGGCGTCAGTGATCACCAGATGGTACGCGGCCCCGACCAGCGTGACGCTGGCGCTCAGCGAATCGCCCGGGGCCACCGGGTAGAGGGTCGAGCTCAGGACCACGAGGGGGCCCGGGTACATCTCGAACCAGGCGTAGTAGCTGGGTCCCCCCGGGGTCTTGTGGACCTTCTTGGTGCAGTCCGAGTCGGTGCCCACCTGTTGGACGGTGGGGTCGGTGGGCGCGTAGCCGTCGATGCCGACCCAGAAGGCCGACTGGGTGACCTTGCCCGTGCAGGACACGGCCGGCTGGGTCCAGCTGCCCGACACCGTGGTGACCGTCGCCCCCGTCACGGCATAGCCGGCCCAGTCGAGCGAGTTGGCCGTGCCGTGCTTGCTGGCGGTCCCGGCGAACGGGGCGCGGGAGGTCGTCGGCGCAGCGGTCGAGGTGGAGGGAGCGACCCCCACGAGGCCGGCCACCACCGGGAGCGCGGCCAGGAGCACGACGGCTCGACCAGCTCGGGTGGGGCGGCGGAAGGTCATGCCGACATCTCGTGGCGGGCGAGCAGTTGGCGGCGGCGCGACCGCAGGTGTTCGACCAGCTGGCCGAGGCCGACGTCGTCGGTCCCGTCGGTGGCCGTCGGCTCGGTCCGGTCCGTGGCTCGCTGCGTGCTTCGGTCGAGGAGGAGCCCGATGGCCGACGTCAGCGCGGCCGCAGATCCGGTCGGCACCACCGATACGAGCCGGCCCCGGGCTTCCCACGCTGCGACAGGGGCGTCGGTCTGCAGCGATCGCTCGTACTCGAGGATCTGTCGTTGGAGCCCGCTGAGGACGGCCCCCCTGTCGCTCAGTGCCACGACGAGCGGTCCACCGACCAGGAAGTCCACCCGGAGGCCG
>DATCCR010000173.1:0-24506 GCA_036511155.1 Acidimicrobiales bacterium | reverse complement strand
TCGGCCACCGTGGCGACTACCGGGGCAGTGTGGAGGAGCTGACGCCGCTGCGCGGCGACTGGCGCAGTGCCATCCCCTCCGTGGCGGCTGCGGCCGCCACGCTCGTCCACCCGCCGCTGTGGAGGTCCTTCGCCTCCAACGCCACCACCAACTATGCACTGAGTCCGGCCGGTTGGCAGATGCTCCGGGAGGGGCGAGCGCGGTGACCTCCCCACGTTGACGGTCCGTCACGGGCGTGCCACGATGCGCCCGACCCACCCCCGATCGATCGGAGCCCCGCCATGTCCCGCCTCGAAGGCCGCCGTGCCGTCATCACCGGAGCCGCCAGCGGGATCGGCGAGCGGACCGCCCGCCTGTTCGTGGCCGAGGGCGCCACGGTCGTCCTGGCCGACGTCGACGACGAACGGGGCACGGCCATCGCCGCGGCACTGGGCGCCAAGGCCCGCTACATACACGTGGACGTGTCCGAGGAGGGCGCCATCGAGCACGCCATCGACGAGTCGGTGTCGGCCTTCGGGGGCCTGGACTGCCTGTTCAACAACGCCGGCAACCCGGGCTCGATCGGCCGGGTGGAGGAGATCGACATGGAGATGTTCGACCGGACGGTCGGCATCCACCTGCGGGGCGTCTTCCTGGGCATCCGGGCCGCCGCCCGGGTGATGCGCCCCCAGGGCCACGGCAGCATCATCAACACAGCCAGCGTGGCCGGGCTGCAGGCCAACTACGGCGGGCACGACTACAGCGCGTGCAAGGCGGCCATCGCCCATCTGACCCGGACCACGGCCAACGAGCTGGGCGAGGACGGGGTGCGGGTCAATGCCATCTGCCCCGGGGGGATCGCCACCTCGATCTTCGGACGGGGTGCCGGCCTCGACGGGCAGGCCGCCCAGAAGACGGTGGCCGTCATGGAGACCGTCCTGGCCGACGTGGCCCCGATGAAGCGCTCGGGGCAGCCCATCGACATCGCCGAGTGCGCCCTGTGGCTGGCCAGTGATTCGTCGAGCTTCGTGAACGGCCAGGCCATCGCCGTGGACGGCGGGCTCACGACCGGCCCCACCTACCGCAGCTCGCGGGCCCGCACCGAGTCGATGATCGGGATGCTGGCCGACATCGGCAACGCCGAGGCGTAGGGGCGGAGCCCGGTGGCCGGCCGGGCGGTCAGGCCGTGCCCGGGTGCCGTCGGGCATGATTGATCCGTGGTCGATCGGGAGGTGCTCCAGGGAGGCGTGGGGAATGCCGGCCTCGTGGTGCGCGCCGGTGACCGGGTCTCCCGGCCGGCCGGCCCCCATTCGGCGACCATCCAGTCGCTCCTCCGCCACGTACGGGCATCGGGATTCGACGGTGTTCCGGAACCGCTCGGCGTCGATGACCACGGGCGTGAGTGGCTGAGGTACGTCCCGGGTGACGTGCCCTGTCCTCCGTATCCGGACTGGTCGCTCACGGACGACGCCCTGGCCTCTGTCGCGGCACTACTCCGGCGCTACCACGATGCGACGCAGGGGTTCGAAGGCCGTGGGGACCAGACGTGGGACCTGGAGATGGCCGGGGCCGCCGGAGGAGAGGTCATCTGCCACCACGACGTGTGCCTGGAGAACGTGGTCTTCCGGGATGGCGAGGCTGTCGCCTTCCTGGACTTCGACTTCGCTGCACCTGGCACTCGATCGTGGGACGTTGCGTCGTTCGCCCGGATGTGCGTGCCGATCGACTCCCCGGAGGACGCGGCTCGTAGGGGAAGGGGTGCCGGCGACCCGTTCCGGCGCCTGCGCGTCGTGGCCGATGCCTACGGGCTTCCCCCGGACCGATCCGAGGTGGTCGACCTGCTCCGGATGCAGACGTCGGCGGGCGGATGGTTCGTGAAGCGCAGGGTGGATGCCGGAGACGAGGCGTTCACCAGGATGTGGAACGAGAGCGGTGGTGCGGAGCGGTACGACCGGCGTCGGGACTGGTTCGCGGCCCACCGGCAGCAGTTCCTCGAGGCATTGCACAACTAGGCACGGGGGAGAAGGGGGGAGCCGGACCTTGTCCGGAGGGGCCCTCCACCCCACCGATGATGACTGTGTTGGCACAGCGACTGCCACCTTTCCAGAAGTAGGGTCCACACGTGACCGAACTGCGACAGGAATTGAGGGCGGCGATCGAGGACCTCATCCAGGCGAACCTGTTCGTCAGGTCGCAACTGGAGGAGAACGAGCGGCTCCTGAAAGAGGCGTTGGCGCACATCGATTCCGGCCTCACCGTAGGGGAGACCCTGCGTTCCCTGCCGACCGTGGAGGAACGTGCGGCCAACCAGGGGGCGGTGCAGGTGTTCTATGCGCGTCGTAGCGGTGTGCGGACTGCGGCGATCAGAGCTGCACTTGCCGAGGGCATGACCGTGTCCGACCTGGCCGCCGCTTTCGGCATCCACCACGAGACGATCGCCAGTCACGTTGCCGAGTCGGCCGCCGGGATCGATCCCCGTCACTAGGGATCGGGGTCTTGAGCCCCAGTCTCGCGGCGCGACACCCTCGTCGCCCCGAGGGACGCCGCGGCCTTCTGCGTCGACTCCCGGTAGGGAGCCAAGCTGACCATGGGAATCTGACGTCGTAGGTGGGTTGAGCGATGGCATGTCGACGATGCGTCGAAGATCAGATCGAGGGGAGCTGAGGTGCATGGTCCGGGCAGGGCTTCAGCTGAGCGAGCAACTCCTCTCGGTCGGAGGTCCCGATCCCTCGGTCATCCAGGAGAAGACCCGGCACTGAGCGCCGGATTGCGGAATCTCGTAGCGTCGACAGTGCTGCCGCCACATCGCGGCGGACTACGGGAAGGCGGAGATATGAGTAATGCGGTGGTAATGCAGGTCAAGTTGGTGGGTACGCCGGAGGATGCGGACAAGATGCTGCAGGAAATCGTGGTGCCGACGGCGAAGGCACAGCCGGGCTTCCAATCGGGAACTTGGCTGCACGATGGGGCCGGAAATGGAATGGGAGTGATCGTGTTCGCCACCGCAGAAGATGCGGAGGCGGCCAAGGGCGTTCTCACGCCACCACCCGGTGGACCTCAGCTGGTCTCATCGGACATCTGGGTCGTCGGTGCCCATGCGTGAGGGATCGGAGCGCGCGACTATCTGACGGCGGCGCATTCTGCCCCCACGCGGACTCGTCTCGTCGATCTGTCTCACCTGGGACGCTGCGGAACTGTCGCCCGATCGCCCGGTAGGTTGATGGCGGAGGTACATGATGACCGACCAGACCAAGGACCAGCGCTTGCTGACGTCGGAACAGGCATACGAGGCAGCGTTCCGGTTCGTGGCGCAGTACTACGAGCGAGAGCGGATTGGGCCGCTCCTGTCGATGGTCACCTCGATGAGGCCGACTGACGAACCGCCTCGGACCGGCGATCCCGCGTCTTGGTACGACTGGGAGAGGTGCGTCGAGGACACGCTGTCGCACGTGCCGCTACCGGACCAGTCACCTCCCGAGGACTAGGCGCCCGATCCAGGCGGAGCCTGCCCACGGGATGATGGGGCGCTGGGGCGCTGGGGCGTGGACCGGGATCTCGCCATCGGAGTCCAACCGGGCAGCTCGCGTTGAGCGGCGCGACCGCACATTCAGAGCTGGAGGAGGACGAGGCGAAGCAGGCTCTGGTCCTGTGCCTGCGTCAGTCCCACCGACAGGACGGTGACGACGTACTCGCCCCTCCGGGCACTCAACTGCTCGGGATTCCCGAGTGCCGCACTACCGGGCGCAGGCGTGAAGACGAGCCGATATGCCGTCGTTCCACCGATACTGACGGGCGTATAGAGCGGCGGCGCGAGCGGTGCGCCCGAGAGGGAGGTGCCCGGCACCAGTGTCGTCTTCGGATTGTGCAGGGTGGTGAAGTTGGCCAAGGCCCGTCCGCCCCAGCCGAGGGTCACGGTCCAAGCCGTGGGGTTCTTCGCTCCTGATGCGGCCGGGTAGAAGCAGGTGCTCTGGTGGACTGCCACGGAAACCTGGTCCTGGGTGGCTGCGCCCAGAACGCGGACCGTCGTCTGGTGGGCGGGCAACAGACAGGCCGAGCGCGCTGCCGTCGAGGGGGTGGTCGTCGAAGCGCACGCCGAAGCAAGCGTGGACGACGCGGCCAATACGAACACGAGCAATCCGACGCGCCGAGACACAGCGACAGTGTCCCCCAGAACCCCGGCGCTTCGCTCGGGGGAGGCTCGTAGCGCCTGGACCCTGGCCAACCCCAACCCCAACGCCGACCCCGACCCGATCGGGCCGGGGAGTTGCTTCAGGTCAGACGCTGCCGCCGCGGCGGCTCTCCACCACGGCACCGATGATGGCGGACAGGCCGAGGGCGGCAGCGATCGGTGCCAGCCACAAGCCGAAGATGAAGGTCAGGGTGGCGAACATGGCCCCCATCCCCAGCAGGAACGGCCAGATACTCGAGCCGGGGAAAGCGTCGATGACGCCGGCACCGTCGCTCACGGTGGCATCGGGCATGTCGCCCTCGAGGGGTGTCATGCGACTCGACCACCACAGGTAGTAGCCGCCGGGCAGGAGCCCGAGCAGCGCCGACCCGATGAGCATCAGGAAGCCGGCTTCCTCGTAGGCGGTGAACCAGTAGAAGATGGCGATGATACCGAAGAAGATGCCGATGACGGTGAGGATCAACCCGTTGACTCTCATGAGTTGGCCCCCACGGTCTCCCCTTCGTGCTCCCGGTGGCGCTTGTCCCCGTGGGACTCGTCCTTGCGGTGCTCGGGATGGTTGTAGTCCCACACCGGCCGCTCCGAGCGGATCGGGGGCAGGTGGGTGAAGTTGTGGTGCGGGGGCGGCGACGAGGTGAACCACTCGAGCGCACCGCCGTCCCACGGGTTGTCACCCGCCGGCACCGGCTTCCGCCACGACTGGACCAGGTTGACGAAGAAGAACAGGAACGAGAATCCGATGATCATGGCTCCAACCGTCGAGATCTGGTTCAAGCCCGTCCATCCGTTGGCAGTGAGGTAGTCGGCGATGCGACGGGGCATGCCCTTGAGGCCGACCACGTACTGCGGCACGAAGGTGACCCAGAAGCCGATGAACAACAGCCAGAAGTGGATCTTGCCGAGTCGCTCGTTCAGCATCCGTCCGAACATCTTCGGGTACCAGAAGTAGAACCCGGCGAACCCGGCGAACACGGTGGTCCCGATCAGCACCTGGTGGAAGTGGGCGACCACGAAGTACGTGTCGTGGGTCATGAAGTCCACCGGGGGCGAGGCGAGGAGCACGCCGGTCACGCCACCCATGAGGAAGGCGAACAGGAAGCCCATGGAGAACAGCATCGGCGTCTGGAAGCTGAGCTGGCCGCCCCACATCGTCCCGATCCAGTTGAAGAACTTGATGCCCGTCGGGACGGCGATGAGGTAGGAGAGCAGGGAGAAGAACGGCAGGAGCACCACACCCGTCGTGAACATGTGGTGGGCCCACACGCCGGTCGACAAGGCGGCGATCGACAGCGTGGCGAACACCATGCCCCGGTAGCCGAAGAGGGGCTTGCGACTGAACACCGGGATGATGTCCGTCACGATGCCGAAGTAGGGCAAGGCGAGGATGTACACCTCCGGGTGCCCGAAGAACCAGAAGAGGTGCTGCCAGAGCACCGGCACACCACCACCCTGGACCGAGTAGATGTGCGTGCCGAAGTGGCGGTCGCAGAACAGCATCACCACGGCGCCGAACAACACCGGGAAGGCGATGAGGATCAGGATGCCGGTCACCAGCATGTTCCACGAGAAGATCGGCACCCGGAACATGGTCATGCCCGGCGCCCGCAGGTAGAAGATGGTGGCCACCAGGTTGACCCCGGTGAAGATCGCCGAGAACCCGGTCAGGCCCAGCGACATGAGCCACATGTCGGTGCCGGCGCCGGGGGAGTTGATCGAGTTCGACAGAGGCGCGTAGGCCACCCAGCCGAAGCTGGCCGCCCCGCCGGCCACCACGAAGCTGAGCGTCATCACCGACGTACCGCCCAGGTAGAGCCAGTAGGAGAGGGCGTTGAGGCGGGGGTAGGCCATGTCGGGCGCCCCCACCTGCAGGGGCACGATGTAATTGGCCAGGCCACCGAACGCGAAGGGCCCGGCGAACAGGTACAGCATCAGGCTGCCGTGCATGGTGAACAGCTCGTTGTAGGTCTGGAAGTTGACCAGCGACGAGGTCGGGTTGGACAGTTGGGCACGGATGACCAGCGCCATGGCTCCGGAGATGAAGAACGTCACCAACGACGTGATCATGTACGACTTGCCGATGACCTTGTGGTCGGTCGACGTCAGCCACTTCAGCAGGCCCGACGGCCCGTGCTCGGCGTGCCCGCCATCGTGGCCGTGCGTCTCGGGGCCGTGGCCGGCAGGACCGCCCGGCTCCTCGGGCTCGATCAGGTCGGGGGACTCGATGGTGGTGGTCACAGGGAACCCTTCTTCGAGGAGGGCGCCGCCAGGGCGTTGGACGGGGTCACGTGGGTGTACGGCGGGGGCACGTTGGTCGACGGGAGCGGGTTCCGCCCGAGCGTGTGGCCGGCAGCGACCTCACCCGCCGTCCAGCTCCGGAACTGGGACGGGGTCACGGCCTTCACGCTGAAGAGCATTTCCGAGTGGTAGAGGCCGCAGATCTGCGTGCACTGTCCGGGGTAGAGGCCGGGATTGATGATGTTCAGGTCGAACCGGTTGTCCACGCCGGGCAGGGCGTAGCGGCTGAAGTTGAACTCCCGCACGTAGAACCCGTGGATCACGTCGTTGGAGACCAGCAGGATCTGGACCGTCTCGCCGGCCGGCAGGACCATCTGGGGACCGAGGCCGCCGGGGCCGTTGGTCACGTCACCCGAGACGCTCACGTTGTTGTTCGGGTAGTCGAACCGCCAGCCCCACTGGAAGGCGGTGACCTTCACCTGGAGTACCGGCGCACCGGTGGTGGTGATCCGGGCGTTGTTCGGCACGATGGCGTCCACGTTGTTTTCGGTGAGGACGGTGAACAGGAAGAGGAGGGCCACCACGAGGACGGGGATCCCGGTGTAGAGGATCTCGACCGGGATGCTCTCGTGGAACTGCTTGGGCATGGCGTCCGACCGGCGGCGGTACCGCACCATGGTGAAGAGGATCAGGATGCCGACGAAGCCGCCGATGATGATTCCGGTGGTCATCATCCCCGAGTAGAGCTTGAAGGTGTCGTGCCCCTGGGTGGTGGCCCCCCGGCTGGCGCCGTAGGTCGGATAGAAGTTGCAGCCCCCGAGTACGAGCGGTGCGCCGACCGCCAGACCGGTGGCCAGGCGCTTCCACCGCTTCCCGTGGGCCGGGGCCGTCGGCCCCTCCGGGGTGTCGGCGGACGAGGGGCCGCGTGCGGACAGGGACGTCGGAGATCCGTTTGTGAAGGCGTTCACGGGGGTCACACTAGTGGGGTCCGGACCAAAATGAGAAGTTGAGAAGGCGGGTGCCTGGGGGCCGTGAAACCCCTGGTCACAGGGTTGGATTCGGCGCATTCCGGGACGGCTCCGCGTCCTGGCGGTCGCCGCCCGCTCAGGACTCCCGGGCCGCCCAGCCGAACACGCCTTTGGCCATGGTGGAGGTGGCCGCTTCGGCCCGCCGGGTGAAGACCGTGCGCCGGGCCCCGGCCACCGCCGGGTCGTGGGGTGCGGCCAGCCAGGCGAGCTCGGCCAGGTGCCCGGCCAGGCGCAGGTCGGCCTCGGCGTCGGTGCCACCACCCGGTGCGGCCTCGACCAGGGCCAGGGCCCGGTCGGCCAGGGTGCCGGCCCCGCCGGCCAGGTCGGCCAGCTCCCGGGCCACCGCGGCGTCGGCCGCGGGCTTCAAGGTGGCCGGGTTGCCGTCCCACCAGCCCCCGTAGAGGCGCCACACCCCCCGGACCACGAACTCCGGCTCGTCGTAGACGGGTTGGAGGTACGGCCGGGCCATCAGGTGGGCGGGCGGGGTGACCGAGTGGATGGCCTCGTCGAGGCGGGCCCCGGCGTTCATGAGCTCGAGGGTCTGGGCCACCAGCGACTCCAGCAGCTCGGCCGTCTCGGACAGGGCCAGGCGGATCCGGTCCTCGCCCAGGATCGGGTAGCCGTGGCCGGGCAGCAGCACCTCGGGCCCGCCGCCCGGGGTGTCGTACAGGGCGAGCATCCGACGGAGGGCCTCGGCCCACTCGAGGGGGTAGCGCTGCACCTTCTGCGGATTGCCGGCATTGGGCGACGCCCAGATGAACAGGTCGCCGGCGCACAGCACCTTGTGGTCGGGGAACCACGTCCAGGCGTGGTCGTCGGTCTCCCCCCGGGCGTGGTGCAGCTCGGCCCGCACGCCGCCGACGTCGAGATCGAGGCGGTCCCGGAAGGTCCGGTCCGGGTAGCGGTACTCGGTCGGCCACTCGAGGTCGTCGATGCCGAACTGCCGCCGGTTGACCACGGTGTTGTAGCCGGCGGTGCGGATGTAGCGGTCGAACCGGGCGGCCACCGCTTCGTGGGCCACGACCAACGGTGCGGGAGCGCCGCGCTCGGCGGCCTCGGCCTCCCACCGGGGCACGCCGAAGACGTGGTCGATGTGCCCGTGGGAGTAGACGGCGGTGTGGAGGGGCAGGTCGGTCCAGGTGCGCAGGGTGCGGTGGACCCTGCCGGACAGGAATTGACTGCCGACATCGACCAGGATCAGGCCGTCGTCGGTGGTGACGGCGGCCACGTTGGCGAACGAGGGCACGAAGGCCACGCCGTCGGCCACTTCGGCCATGCCGCCACCGGGGGCCATGGGGTGCACCCCGGACGGGCCGGCCCCGCTCCACAGGCGCTCCGCGGTGTCCAGGACATCGTTCGCCTCGGGCATGGGCCTCCGTTCCTCGGGGTGGGGGTGCTGACGGGGTGGGCCGGAGCGCAGGCTCAGGTCGGGTCGTCGGGCGGGCTCTTCGGCCCGGCCAGACGTCCGGCCAGACGGCCGGCACCGCGGAGGCCCTTCTTGACCTGATGCTCGACCACGGGGCGGCGTTCCTCGACGGCCCGTCTGCCCGCCGCGGTAACGGCGCCGGTGGAGCGGCCCGCTCGACGGATGGCCGAGTCGGCATCACCGTCTCCGGGCTCGGACTGGGCCGGCGGCGTGCGGGGCTGGGTCACGGTGGCGGTGGCGTCGATGGCCCCGTCTCGCCGCCATCCTCTCCGCCGACGCCCCCAACCTCCTGGTACGGCGGTGCGGGTCGAGAGCATGACGAGTGCCACCGCGGCGAACAGCACGATCACGATCCCTTCGAGGTCAGGTCGGGATGCCGGGACGACGAGGGCGGCCGCCATGGCGACGGAGAGCACCCGGACGAGGACGAGGTGGACCTTCGGGCTGTAGATGCGGACCACCCCGAGCGGAGCCTGGACCGACAGGGTGAGCAGGCCGAGGAGGATCCCGGATGCAGCGAGCAGGCTCCCTCCGGCTACGTGGACCGACTGTGAGACGAGGAGATAGGCGACAGCCAGTTCGAGGACCTGGAGGAGCCAGAGGGGGAGTCGCCACGTTCTCATCGTGCCGTCCGACGTCAGAGGACCGGGATCCGGTGCGACGTCCGCCGGCACGAACGTGCGGGGTCAGGACGCGCTGTCAGGGGTGCCGCTGGACTGCGGCGGAGCCGGCGTCGGTGCCGGTACGGCAGCCTGCGGGGCACTTTCGGGGAGCGACGCCTGGGCCGGCGGCTGAGGCGTCGCATCCTCTGCGGCTCCCTCGTCGAGGCCCTTCTTGAACTCCTTCTGGGCGGAGCCGAGGGAGCGGGCGATCTTGGGGATCTGCGTGGAACCGAAGAGGACGATGGCGATCACGAGGACGACGATCAGTCCGTCAGGACCTGCGATGTTGGCTGAGATGAACGACATGACGGTGGCTCCCTTGTCGAGTGCTGGCCCCAGGTTAGACGTGCCGGGGGCCCGATGCCGACCGGCCCGCCGGAAGACGGGCCGTGTCGGGTGCTGGTCAGCCGGCCAGGAAGACGCCCAGGCAGAGGGCGACGACCGAGGCCAGGACGCCGACGGCGCCCCACACGGCCAAGCCGACCTTCGAGGTGGACCGCTGATGGAGGAAGACGGCCACCCCGGCGATCAGGACGATCGTGATCTTGATGCCCAGCACGGCGTTCCAGGCGGAGGAGGCGTGCTTGGCGTCGACGGCGCTGATGTTCCAGAAGCCGGTGAGGATCAGGACGCCGTAGGCCGGCCACAGCAGGCGTCCGAGGGCCCCGGCCACCTTCTTCGGGGCGTCGTCACCCAGGGTGCGGATGGTGGGCAGGAGCCCGGCCACGGTGAACTGCCCGCCCACCCAGACGGTGGCGGCCAGGGCGTGGATGATCAGTCGGAAACCGTCCAGCCCCGATGCCAGGGTCGGGGCTGACGAGGCCAGCAGAACGGAGTGCATCGCCTCCGGGTCCTACTTGCCGGTCCAGTTGGGCTCGCGCTTTTCGGCGAAGGCGATCGCCCCCTCCATGGCGTCGGCCGAGCGGCCGATCTCCCCGAACACGGCATCGTTGACGCCCCAGGCCTCGGCCTCGGTCAGCTCGGCGGCCTGCTTCATCACCTGCTTGGAGAGGCGCACGGCCAGCGGGGCGTTCTTGGCGATCCGCTCGGCCAGCGCCATCGCCTCGGTCATGAGCTGGTCGCCCGGGACCACCCGGTTGACCAGTCCGATCTGCAGGGCGCGCTCGGCGCTGATGGGTTCACCGGTGAGGGCCAGCTCGAGGGCGATCGCCTGGGGGAGGCGCTTGGGGAGGCGGATCAGGCCGCCGGCCCCGGCCACCAGGCCGCGGGCCACTTCGGGGATCCCGAACTTGGCGTGGTCGGCCGCCACGACCAGGTCGCAGCTCAGCATGATCTCGCACCCGCCGGCCAGCGCCGAGCCGTTGCAGGCGGCGATGAGGACCTTGGGGAAGTCGCGCTTGGTGATACCGCCGAAGCCCTGTTCGGTAATGGGGAACTCGCCGGTGGCGAACGCCTTCAGGTCCATGCCGGCCGAGAACGCCTTGTCGCCTGCGGCCGTGAGCACCACGACCCACACGTCGTCGTCGGCCTCGATCTCGTCGAGGGCGTTCGAGAGCGCGGTGGCGGTGGCCAGGTTGATGGCGTTGCGGGCCTCGGGCCGGTTGATGGTGAGGATCTCGATGTGACCCTGGCGTTCGCGGAGTAGTTCGGACATTGGTGGTCTCCCTGGGGCGGATCTGTGGAGGCGGTTCAGCGCTCCGCCAGACGGTAGCGCGGCTCGCCGGCCTGGACGACCACGGAGCCACCGATGAGGCCGGGCACGTCGGTGTCGCCCATGGCCGCCACGACCTCCTCGTCGGCCGGTGACACCGCCATCTGGCGCCCGTCGGCCAAACGGGCCACGACCGGTGCCCCGGCGGCGGTGCCGTCGTTGTCGCGCCACACGGTGGCCGCCACCACGGTGGCCTCCTCCGGGGCCTCCAGCCCCTCGGCCACCTGGGCAGCCGAGGCGTCGATGGCGGCCTGGGCCGCGGTGGTGTCCCCCCGGCGGAACCCGGCCGGGGGCGGGGTCGAGCCGTAGACGCCGAGGGCGTGCTTGGTCACGAACCAGCCGAGCCCGGTGGCGAGGCCGAGGCGAGTGCGCGCCCCGTCGCCGTCGCGGAGGATGTCGGTCAGGGAGGCGATGCCGTGGGTCGTGTAGTTGTTCCCCGGTCCGCCGAAGTAGGGGAGGCCGCCGGTCACGGTCAGGCCACGCGTGTCGTCGGTGGCCAGGCCCAGCGCGTCGGCGGCCATCTGCACGGCCGATGGGAAGCAGGAGTAGATGTCCATCCGGTCGATGTCGTCGATGCTCAACGGCCGGCCGGCCGCCTCCGAGGCGGAGGCGAACAGGGCCTCGCCCGCCGCCCGGATGGCCGGGGACCGCCCGGGGTCGGTGCGCGAGGCGACGAAGCGCACGTCGACGGCCTCCGCCCCCGACCTGACGAAGACGGCCCGGTCGGCCACGCCGGCCCGGCGGGCAGCGGCCAATGAGCAGACGACCAGGGCGGCGGCCTGGTCGGAGCCGAGGAAGGCCGTCATCCGCTTGGTGTACGGCTCGCACACGATCCGGTTGTCGGGGGAGGGGGTGGCGATCTCGGCGGCCGTCCGCTCCTCGCCGAACCACGCGTAGGGGTGCGATGCGGCCACCCGGGTGAACGGTGCCATGAGTTCGCCGATGAACGTGCGCTGGGCACTGGCATCGCGCCCGGCCCGGGCGGCCAACACGTTCTCGAACAACGGGTAGACGTGGATGGGGGCCAGCAGGGCGATGGCCAGCTCGGCCGGGCCGAATCCGGGCTTGTCGTCGCCGACCACAGGGTCGGGTGCCAGGTCGGCCACGCCCTCGTCACGGGACAGCCCCTGGGCCCGGCGGGCCCGTGACGACCGGATGGCCTCGGCCCCGGCGATCAGGGTGACCGACAGGGTGCCGGCGGCGATCTCGGAGGCGGCCCGGTTGACCAGCCACTGGGGGGTGTTGCCCCCGACCGTCGTGACCTCCCGGGCGACGTCGTCGCCCAGCCCCAGCCGGGTGGCCAACTCGGTGGCCGGCGCCGGCCCCACCTTGGTCATGATGTCGACCACGCTCAGGCGGTCGATCAGGTCCCGCAGGCCGGGCGCGTCGGCCAGCGCCGACTCGCAGGCCCGGGCCATCAAGTCGACCGGGTTGACCAGGGCATCGCGTTCGAGGGCCTGCCCCGAGGCGATGACGACGGGGATGCGCTCGGGGTCGGGGGCGGCTGGCGGCATGGTGGCGTGTCCTGGTGGCTCGGGGTCCGCCGGAGCGGGGACCTCACGGGGCGGCAAGCTACCATCGCCTCCCGGTGGCGGCCTCGCCGGTCGGGGCCCACCGTCGAAGAGAGGGCGCGACCGTGTCGCCAACGAGGAAGCCAGCAGTGTCGGGACCGCAGGCACCGGCAGCCGGTCGCGGCCCGCTGCCCGAAGGATTCCTGTTCGGGGTGGCCACCGCCGGGTTCCAGGTCGAGGGCGGGTTCAACGGACCGGGCGAGCCGGCCAACAACTGGCTGGCCTGGGAGCAGACCGGCCGGGTCGAGCCCTCCGGGGACGCCGTGGGCTTCTGGGCGCGCCCCGAGGAGGCCCTCGACCGGGCGGCCGCCCTCGGGTGCGACAGCTTCCGTCTGGGCGTCGAGTGGGCCCGGGTGGTGCCCGACGGCCACGAGGTGGACCGGGCCGCCCTCGACCGCTACGTCTCGATCGTCCAGGGGTGCGTGGAGCGGGGGATGGCCCCGCTGGTGACGCTGCACCACTTCACCCACCCGGACCGGCTGGGTGAGGACCACTGGCTCCGGCCTGACGCCCCGGCCCGGTTCGCCGGGTGGGCGCGGACGGTCGTCCCGGCCCTGGCCCCGTTCGTCCGCCACTGGGTCACCCTCAACGAGCTCAACATCTTCGCCGTCCAGACCTACCTGACCGGCGACTTCCCGCCCGGTCGGACGGCCGCGTTCGGGGACGCCGCCGTGGCCCTCGACAACCTGCTCGCCGCCCACGTGGTGGGCTACGACATCATCCACGCCGAGCGGCCCGATGCCGTGGTGACCACCAACAACTTCTGCCTGTCGGTCTACGAGTACGACCGGCTGCTGCTCGACCTGCTGCTGGCCCGGAGCCATGGCGTCGAGCGCCGGGACCTCGACGGATGGATCGCCGAGCGTCGCCGCGGCCACTACGCCCTGTTGCCGACGCCCGGGATCGGCGAGGCGCTGCTGCGGCGGGCCGGCGCCCGGCTGGCCTCCTTCGGCGGCACCGGCAAGAGTTCGTCGGCCCCCCGACGGGCTCTCGACGCCATCGAGGCCAGCCCCCACGAGCGCACCCTCGACGTGCTGGGGATCGACTACTACGACCCGCAGGCCTCGCGGCACTTCCGGCTGCCCGGGCACCGCACCGCCGGAGGCCGCAGCCCCCTACCCGCCCGCGAGCTGTGGGACGACCCGCCGGACCCGGCCGGCCTGACCCGCTGGCTGGGCGTCCAGCACGCGCTGGCTCCGGGACTGCCGCTGTGGGTGGTGGAGAACGGGATGTGCAACCGGGTCCGCCGGGGGCGCTCGTTCGGCCGCCTCGACGGGTGGGACCGGCCCCGGTACCTCCGGGCCAACGTGGCCGCGGTGGTCGACGCCGTCGACGCCGGCGTGCCCGTCGAGGGGTACTGGCACTGGTCGCTGGTGGACAACTACGAGTGGGGCTCCTACGAGCCGCGGTTCGGTCTCTTCGGCGTGGACCGCGACCGGGGCGGCCCGGCCGGGCGGTGGCTCGAGACCGACGCCATGGGTCGCGACTCGGCCGGCACCTACCGGGACATCATCACCGGGCTGCGCGCCGGCGACCGGACGGTGCTCGACCCCCGGTGACCCGCCGGCCGGTCGGCGGGTCGGGTCAGCGCCCGGCCAGACGGGCGAGGCCCGTCAGGACCTCCTCGGCCTCGGCCACGATCCGGTGCACCAGGTCGGCGGCCGGCTCGAGCGCGGTGATGGCGCCCACCCCCTGGCCGGTCGGATAGCCCTCGCGAGCGGGGTCGACGCCCGGGGTGTCGATGCCGCCGCCGAGGTGCCAGGCCCCGTCCTGCATGGACCGGCCGAGCTGGCCCGGGAACGGCTGGAGTTCGCCCGGGTTGTCCTCGAAGAACTGCGTGTACTCGTTGCGCAGCACCCGCATGGTCTTGCCGGAGAAGGCCCGGCTGATGGTGGTGGCGTCCTCCTTCGACCGGAGCAGTGCGTCCTTGTAGCCGACCACGCTGCGGGCCTCGGGGGTGGCGATGAAGCGGGTGCCCATCCACACCCCGTCGGCCCCGAGGGCGAGGGCGGCGGCCAGGCCCCGTCCGTCGACGATGCCGCCGGCCGCCACCACCGGGATGGCGCCGCCCACCGCGTCCACGATCTGGGGGACGAGGGGCATGGTGGCCACCTGGCCGGTGTGGCCGCCGGCCTCGGTTCCCTGGGCCACCACCATGTCGCACCCGGCGTCGAGTGCCCGCCGGGCGTGGTCGACCTTCCCGCACATGTTGACGACCAGGAGCCCGTGGGCGTGGCACAGCTCCACCACTTCGGCCGGCACCCCCAGGCCGGCCACGAAGACCGTGGCGCCACCCTCGATGATGCGCTCCACCTGCTCGACCATTCCGCCGGGCATGGCCGTCAGCAGGTCAACGCCGAAGGGCCGGTCCGTGGCCGCCCGGACGGCCGCCATCTCGTCGACCATGCGGTCGAGCTTCATGGTGGAGGCCCCGAGGCACCCGAAGCCGCCGGCCCCGGACACCGCCGCCACCAGGGCCGAGTAGGAGACCCCTCCCATGCCGGCCAGCATCACCGGGTGCTCGACGCCCAGCAGCTCCGTGAGTCTCGTCTTCATGTGGGCCTCCTCGTGGGTGCGGTCGGCGCCGACCCTAACGGGGATCGACCACCCGGTGGCGGGCCGGGCCGTCGGTGGGGGCCCGCGACCTCACCGCAGGTACGGGCAGTGCCGACACCCCTGGTGGCAGCAGACGCCACGCCCTGCCAGGTAGGCCGACGTCATGACCAGGTAGCCGGTCGAGGGATCGGCGTAACCGGTCGCTCCGGCCTCACGGGCCGCCCGGTGCGCGGCCAGGATCTCGGCGCGCTGCGGGTGGTCGGCGGCGAGCCGCGTGGGATGGGGCTCATCCGGTCCGCGGTCGGCCAGCGGCTCGCCGCCGGTCATGGGAGCCGCTGGGTCACCCGGCGGGGGCCGGGGCCAACCCCGGGGCCCCGTCGTCACCTGACGGCCGGGTCGGGGTCGGCGGCGCCGCGGGTGCCTCGCCCGGCGCCACGCTCAGTACGAAGTCCTTCTGGCGGACCAGGAAGAGGCAGCCGATGGCGCCGACCATGGCGATGACGGCGGCGATCCCCATCAGGTGGTTGAAGGTCGTGGCGAACCCTTCCTGGTAGGCCGACAGCAGCGCCTGGCGCCCGGCGGGCGACGGGATCGAGGCCGCCGCCTGACGCACCCCACCCGACGCCAGCGCCGAGCCGAGCCCCTGGCCACCGTGGGCCAGCACGGCCTGACCGCTGGCACTGGCCTGGAGGTTCTGGACCACGGCGGGCTTGATCTGGTGCACGAAGATGGCCCCGAGTCCGGCGATGCCGGTGGCGATCCCGACCTGGCGGAACGTGCTGGCGGTGCCCGTCGACATGCCGCTGCGCTCGGGCGGCACCACCGAGACCGAGCCCGAGGCCAGCACCGGGTTGGTGATCCCGATGCCCGCGCCGCAGGTCAGGAAGCCGGGCAGCAGGACGAGCCACGACGAGGTGGCCGAGACGTGGGTCATGAACTGGCAGCCGATGGCCACCAGGGCCAGCCCGAGACTCATGAGGAACCGGGTCTGGATCTTCACGGTGAGCTTGCCGGCGATCGGGGCCACGATGAAGGCCAGGAGGGTGAGGGGCAGGAAGCGGAGCCCGGCCTGGAAGGCGCCGTAGCCGAGGATCTCCTGCATGTAGAGCGTCAGGTACAGGAACATGGCGAAGATCGAGGCCGACAGGGTGAACGACCCCAGTGACACACCCACCATGGCGGGCCGCTTGAAGATGGCGAGGTCCAGCATCGGGTCCTTCTGCTTCCACTCGCCCACCAGGAAGACGATCATCAGGACGGCCGAGCCGATCAGCAGCGACAGGATGTAGGTGCTGCCCCAGCCCTTTTCGTTCCCCTGGACCAGCGCGAACACCAGCATGAACAGCGACGCCGAGAAGGTGATGAACCCGAGCCAGTCGATCCGCCGTGCCGACGGGATCTTGGCGTTGTCCACCTTGGTCAGCGTGATGACGAGGGCGACCACGCCGATGGGGATGTTCAGGAAGAAGATCCACCGCCACCCGATGCCGCTGGTGATGGCCCCGCCGACCAGCGGCCCGATGGCGACGGCCCCGCCGACCACCGCGCCGTAGACCCCGATCGCCGTGCCCCGCTCCTTGCCGGCGAAGGCCTGGGCGATCAGGGCCAGCGAGGTGGCGAACATGATCGCCCCGCCGACGCCCTGGGCACCCCGCGACAGGTTGAGCATGAGCGGGGTGGTGGCGACGCCGCAGGCCAGCGAGGCGAGGGAGAAGAGCACGAGGCCGATGGCGAACATCCCCCGCCGGCCGTACATGTCGCCGAGGACGCCGGCGGTCAGGAGGAAGGCGGCCAGGGTGAGCGAGTAGGCGTCGACCACCCACTGGAGGTCGGCGAACGTCGAGTGCAGCGCCACCTGGATGTCGGGCAGGGCCACGTTCACCACGGTGATGTCGAGCAGGAGCATGAAGGTGCCGAAGCAGACGGCGATCAGCGTCCACCACTTGCGCTCCACGTAGCTCTCCTCGTCTCAGCCCGCCGGCTGCATCCCTGCCCGATGTGCGCACCGTCGCCAGGCGGTGCTCAGGCATGTATAGACCATGCGATTGGGGACGGGCAATGGATCGTCGACGGGAGTTGCCACCCCCCTTGCGCCTCCGGCCCGGGCACGCCGGCGCCGCGGCGGGGCGGGGCCCGGCTCAGGCGGTGCCGTAGGTGGTGCCGCGGTCCTCGGCTTTCGCACCGGTGAGCGAGAGTTCCGCCACTGCCTCGGCCAGATCGGCACACAGCTCGTCGATGACCGCCGCGTGGCCGGCGTGGACGGTGGCGTGCAGGCTGTCGGGCGGGGTCTGACGGTCGAAGAACCACCCGCCCCGTCGGGTGAGCTCGTCGCCCAGGGCGAAGGTGTCGACGGCGCCGGAGCCGTCGTCGCCGAAGGCCATCACGGTGGCGTCGGGGGCGCCCCGCACGGCGATGCCCGGGATGGCGTCGATGGCGGCCCGCAGACTCGATGCCGCCGACCAGGCGTCGGCGGCCAGACGGAGGTAGCCGTCCTCGCCGAGGTGGTGGAGGACCGCCCAGCCGGCGGCGATGGGCCCGCCCGGCCGGGTGCCGGCCATGGACGGCGACCCGTAGAGGCCGCCCAGCCAGTTCGAGGTGATGAACGGCTGGAGGCGGGCCAGATCGGCGTCGCCGTAGAGGATGACCGACACCCCTTTCGACGCGTACCCGTACTTGTGGAGGTCGGCGCTGATGGAGGTCACCCCGGGCACCGACAGGTCCCACGGCTTGGTGACGTGCCCGAGCGTGCCGAGGAAGGGGAGGATGAACCCACCGAGGCAGGCGTCGACGTGGCACAGGATGCCGCGGTCCGCGGCCAGGGCGCCGAGGTCGGGGATCGGGTCGATGACGCCTTGCGGGTAGGAGGGCGCCGAGCCGACCACCAGGACGGTGTCGTCGTCGGTGGCGTCGGCCATGGCCCCGACGTCGGCGCTCCCGTCGGGCCGCACCGGCACCCGGCGGGACTCGACGTCGAAGTAGTGGGCCGCCTTCTCGAACGCCGCGTGGCCGCTGGTGGCCAGCACCATGTTGGGTCGGGTGACGGCCCGTTCGGCCCGGCCCCAGTCCCGGGCCGTCTTGGTGGCCTGGAGGAGCGACTCGGTGCCTCCCGAGGTGAGGTAGCCCCGGACCTTGCCGGCGCCGTCCGGCCGGCGGTCGGCGCCGAGCAGGCCGGCCGTGATGGTGACGATGTCGTGCTGCATCCAACCCAGGCTGGGGAAGGCCATGGTGTTGAGGGCGTTCTCGGCCGAGTAGCGGGCGGACGCCCGCGAGAGCAGGTCGAGCACCTCGTCGCCGGCGTTGTAGACGAGGCTGAACACCCGCCCGCCCCGCCAGTCGCGGTCGTCGGCGGCCAGGTCGTCGAGGCGGGCCATGACGGCCTCCGCGTCGAGCCCGTGGATCGGGAGGCGGTTGTCGGCGAAGTCGGCCATGGGTGGAGCCTACGGCCCGTCGTCCAGGATGCCCGGGAGGGCCGGCAGCCCGCTCAGGTGATGTCGCGGTGCCGCAGGAAGAACGAGCCGACGAGGGCGAACCCGAGGCCGTAGGCCAGCATCAGCAGGGTGCCCTGCCACCAGTTGAAGATGGGGAAGATGTCGGAGCCGCGGTCGCCCCGGGTCAGATTGGAGGCGGCGTCGCCGGCCCCGGTCGGGGTCCACCGATAGGCCGAGTGGACCAGTTGGATCAGGAGCGACTCGCCGAGGACGGACCAGCCGAGGACCACGATGATGGCGGCCACCTGGTTGGTGAGGATCGACCCGGTACCGACCCCGAGGATGGCGAACAGGACGAACGCCAGGATCATGCCGGGCGCCACCGCCGGGATCTGGTGGACCAGGCCGCTGAACGAGCCGCCCCGGGCTGACAGGGTGATGCCGCCGCCGACCAGGGCGACCACCAGGAGCAGCAGGGCCAGGGCCGCTCCGAGGATGGCCGAGGTGATGACCTTGGCGACCACGAACGCCAGTCGCCGGGGCGTCACCAGGAGGGACGTGGTCACCGTCTTGTGGCGGAACTCGGTGGTGATGATCAGCGTCCCGAGCAGGAGTGCGAACAGGTAGCCCTGGCCCCGGAACCCGCTGCCGAGCAGGTTGCGGAGCTCCTGGGTGGTCTGGGGCGGCACGAACCCGCCGTCGATGTTCCGCCGGTCGAGGAACGAGGTGAGGATGACCGGGGCCTCGAGGAGCACGGCTATGGCGGCCAGCACCCACGGCACCGCGGTGGTCCGGATCTTCAGGAGCTCCGAGCGGACGGCGGCGGTCATGCCGGCCCTTCCGGGTGCGGAGGTGGGGGCGGCTGCAACGGGGGGGTCTGGAACGGCGCTGACTGCCCGCTGGCCGGGCCCATCGGGTTGGCGGCGTCGAAGCCCTGGGTGAGTCGGAGGAAGACGTCCTCCAGACTGCCCCGCTCGTTCACCAGCTCGTAGAGGACGATCTGGTGCTGGGCGGCGAACGGCCCGAACCACTCGGGGGTGGCCCCGTCGATCACCAGGGTGTCGGCCGCCGTCTGGCGCCACCCCACGGGCACGGTGTTCAGCACCTCGGCCAGCCGGTGGATCTCGGGGGTTCGGATGCGCATGCCCGTCCCGGTGCCGGCCTGGGTGGCCATGTCGGCCAACGTGGTCTGGAGCACCAGGCGGCCCTGCGAGATGATCACCACGTCGTCGACCGTCTCCTCCATCTCGGACAGCAGATGGGAGGAGACGAGCACGGCATGGCCGAGCGACGCCTGGTGGCGGATGAAGGTGCGCAGCCACTGGATGCCCTGGGGGTCGAGTCCGTTGGCCGGCTCGTCGAGGATCAGGATCTCCGGCTCGCCCAGGAGAGCGGTGGCCAGCTGCAGCCGCTGGCGCATGCCGAGCGAGAATTTGCCGACCCGGCGCCGGGCCACGTCGCTGAGCCCGACGAGTTCCAGCGTCTCGCCCACCCGGGTGAGGGGGATGTCACTGGCCAGGGCCACCGTCTTCAGGTGGTCCTCGGCCCGGCGGGACGGATGGAAGCTGGTGGCCTCGAGGGCGGCCCCTACGTGGCGCACCGGGTGGTCGAGGTCGACGTAGCGCCTGCCCCCGAAGGTGGCGGTGCCGGCGGTGATGGAGACCAGGCCGAGCAGCATCCGCAGGGTGGTGGTCTTGCCCGACCCGTTGGGGCCGAGGAACCCGGTGACCCGGCCCTCGGCGACCTCGAAGGTCAGGTCGTCCACCGCCCGAACCGCCCCGAACCGCTTGCCCAGCCCGTTGACTTCGATGGCCGAGGGCATGCACGACCGTAGCGCCGGCCGGGCGGCCGGACCTGCCGTCGGCGGGTCAGACCTTGGCGTAGATGTCGATGGGGAGGAGGAGCCCGATGGCCACCACCAGCTCGTCGTGGACCCGGTTCATGTTGCTCCAGCCGTTGACCCAGCCGACCAGGGCCGAGTACCAGACATGCCCGAGGATGCGGGCCCGGTCGCTGATGTCGGGTGGTTGGGGCTCGCCGATGGCCCGGGTGATGATCCCCTCCATGAGGACCGACACCTGCTGCTGGCACTCGATGGCGGCCGGGTCGGGCGATGCCAGGGCGGTGAACACGGCGCCGACCAACTGGGGCTGGCGGCCCATGGACCGCAAGGCCCGGTCCAGGGCGTCGATGACCCGCTCGGCCGGGGTGCCGCCCTGGGCCGGGCTCTGGGCGAGGCGGCTGTCGAGCTGCTCGACCCAGTGGACGAGGGCGGCGGCCAGCAGGTGGTCCTTGCTGGTGAAGTAGCGGTAGACGGTGCCCATGGCCACGTCGGCCCGGGCGGCCACGTCGCGCATCTGGACGGCCTCGTACCCGCCGTCGAGCGCCAGCGAGATGGCGGCGTCGATGACCCGCTGCCGTCGGGCTTGCTGGGCCCGCGTCAGGGTACGCGGCACCGGAGCGTTCGCCATGGGTGAACACCCTAGTCGGAGACCCTTTCCCGCCTCGGGGAACGGGGGCCGACGAGGGTCGGTGCACCTCGTCCGGAGTCCGCCGCGACCGGTGATCGCAGGCAGCCCGTCCCCGGGGGCCGGCCCTCGGTACGATGGGCCGCCATGCCCACCGCCGAGCCCACCGAAGACGACCAGGAACTCATCGCCACCACCGATGGGCGGGTCCCCGGTCGGCGGGGCCTGGCTACCCGCCAGCGGCTCCTCGAGTGCACGGCCGAGCTGCTGGTGGCCACCCCGTGGCGCTCCATCAAGGTCATCGATATCGCCCGGCAGGCCGGCACGTCACCGGCCACCTTCTACCAGTACTTCGAGAACGTGGAGGCGGCCATCACCGTCCTCGCCGAGGAGCTGGTCGAGGGGGCGGGCGTGCTGGCCGAGGTGGTCGACGGCGACTGGTCGGACGAGGCCTCGTGGGGCACGGCCGTCGCCGTGGTCGAGGGATTCATGGACTACTGGGAGCGCAACCGGGCCGTCTTCCGCGTGGTCGAGCTGACCACGGTCGAGGGCGACCTCCGGTTCCAGGGCCTGCGGGTCCGGGCCCTCAACGCCGTGACCGTGACGCTCGCCCGGGTCATCGCCAACCACGCAGGGACCTCGGGCTCGCCGGCCGGTTCCGACCCCATGGCCGCCGCCGGGACGCTGATCGCCATGCTGGCCCAGGTGGCCGGCCACCGCTACGGGTTCGAGTTCTGGGGCATCCGCACGGCTTCCCTCGTGGACAGCCAGGCCCGGTTGCTCCACTGGTCGGTGACCGGCCGCCCCGCCCCCGAAGGGGCCCGGGTGCCCGGGTCGGAGGGTGCCGCACCCCGCACCGGCCCCGTGGTCGGGGGTGGTGCCGCCACGGCCCGCACCGCCAAGGGCCGCAGCCGCCCGGACGTCTGACCCGCTCGGGCCGGCCGGTGGAGAGGCGGTCGCCGGGTCGGGCAGAACAGCTAGCGCAGGGCGATCGGGTTGACCGGTGACCCCAGCGCTCCGGTCAGGGGCAGCGGGGTGGCGTCGAGCAGGAACGTGTACCGGCCGTCGGCCGCGCAGGCGTCGGCCAGGGCGTCGAGGAACCAGTTCTGGCCCTGGGTCATGCCCATCTCCACCAGGTGGAGCAGGTGGACGGGCAGGAAGAGGTCCTCCGACTCGCACGGGTAGACCTCGAGCACCATGGTGTCGATGGCCACGGCGGCCACGTCGCGGTCATGGAACCACCCGGCGGTGGCCACGGTCAGGCCCGGAGTGGGCCAGGTGTAGGCGATCAGGTCCCGGACGGGAGGCTTCCCGCCGATGCCCGGGCGGCCGGAAAGTGCCAGGTGGGCTGCCTGCCCGGTGCGGACGAGAAGCACGTCGCCGGGCTCGACGACCAGGCCCCCCAGCTCGCAGGCCGCGTCGAGGTCGTCCGGCGTGATGGCGTAGCCGGGATCGAGCAGCTCGAGTCCTTTGGCCCGGGCCACGTCGAGCAGCAGGCCCCGGGACACCAGCGTCCGGATCTGCTGGATCCCGAGGAGGGAGGCACCGTCCTCGGTGATCGAGGAGGCCGGGAAGTCGTTGTAGATGCGCCCGCCGTCCGGAGCGGGCCCGTAGGAGGCGTGGGCGAGGCCGTCCCAGTGGGTGGCGCACTGCACCGCGAAGGAGACCGTGTCCTCGCTGAAGGCGACCCAGCCCGTGTCCTCGCTCTGGGGGACGTTGACGGTGACCATGGCGTGGGTCGGGTTGACCCGTCCCTCGATGAATCCCATCTGGATGCCCTCGGCCTCCGACATGGGGATCCCGAGCGGGAAGGCGGCCCCGTCCACCACCGAGGCCACGCCCCGCAGGCGGGCGGCCTCGTCGATCAGGTTGAGGGTGCCGATCTGGTCGTCGGGCCCCCAACGCCCCCAGTTGGAGACCTGTTCGGCCATTTCGGTGAACGACGGGGGGATCGAGGGCGGTACAGGCACGGGCACGCACCAGTTGTAGCCGATCCGCGCAACAGTTTTCGCCCTGACGTGCCGATAGCCCAAGCGTCGGAGAAACCCGGTTGAGGCCCGGACGGACGTCTGGAAGACTCAGCCGCGAACCTCGAGGGGCTCGAAACGGTGACGCACTACCCGTGCAGGAACGGTTCAACCATGCGACAGACTGATCGAGAGACGCGTACCATCGTCGGCCGGCCCGAGGCCGGCCGCGCACGTCGCGCCCCAGTATGGCGACGGTCCGTGGTCGGGGGGTGGATGCTCGCGCTCCTGGTGGCCGGATCCGCCGTCGTGCCGGTGGGCCCGCTCGGATCGGGCCGGGCCGCCGCCGCGCCGGTGGCCCACGACCTCGCCTCGGTCGAGAACCTCTACGCCACCGACCTGCTGGCCCGGGTCAACGCCGAGCGGGCCGCCCGTACCGGGCCTGGCCAGCCGATCCCCGCACTGCTGATGGACGCCGGGCTCAACGCCGCCGCCCAGGCCTGGGCCAACTACATCGCGTCGACCGGTGTCGTCCAGGATGCACCCTTGGCCGGTTGCGGGGCGAACCCCTCGCCCAGCCAGCTGTGCGTGCTGGCCGCCAACGCCGGCAACTCGGGCAACGGCTTCTGGCCCGGTGACGGCTCGGACGGCATGGAGTCCGACTACATGAACTCCACCGGCCACCGTCAGAACATGCTCAACGCCGGCTACGACACCGTGGGGCTCGGCGTGGCCTGCAGCGGTGGTCAGGCGTGGACGGTCGAACTGTTCGGCTTCACCTACGGCACCCTGGGACCCGCCCTGAGCCGCGAGGCGGCCCAGAACGCGGCCGAGGGCAACCCGGTCCCGCCCGGACCTGCCGTGGCCGGCACCAACACCGGCGCGCCCGTCTACTGCCCCGGTCAGACCATGGGCCCGAACGGTGCCGTCACCCCGACCGGTGGCCAGTACCCCTACCCCTACCCGGTGCCGGCCGTTCCCGGTGAGCCGCTGCCCGCCCCGCCCCCCCCGCCTGACCCGTTCGTCGGGATGGCGGCCGCGGCCGGCGACCAGGGCTACTGGTTGGCCAAGGCCGACGGGAACGTGTCGCCCCACGGCTCGGCACCTTCCTACGGATCGATGCTCGGCAAGTCGCTCGCCGCCCCGATCACCCACATCGTGGGGACCCCCGACGGCAGGGGCTACTGGCTGGTCGGCGCCGACGGCGGCATCTTCACGTTCGGCGACGCCGGCTTCTACGGCTCCATGGGCGGTCTCGCGCTCAACGCCCAGGTGGTGGACATGGCACCCACCCAGGACGGCAGGGGCTACTGGCTGGTGGCCCG
>DATCCR010000172.1:0-5404 GCA_036511155.1 Acidimicrobiales bacterium | reverse complement strand
GGCGGCTGGGGCCGCCGCCGCCGACGCTAGCGCCCGCCCGGAGCATCGTGCACAGGCGCGCCGCCCTTTCCCCTCACGACCCCTCGCCAACCCCAGTGTGACCTACGTCACAGATCAAATCTTTGGTAACGAAATGGTGACCATGGCATGGTCTGTCGGTGCCCGGCTCCTGCCGGGCGAACCGAATGGCCCGGCCGGCAACGCCAAGTCCTGCCCACCGGTACCGGGCCCCCTCAAAGACGTACTGGGCAGGAGCGGGGGACCCAACCGTCCCTTGCGGACTGACCGCGACCGGCTTGCCGGAAGTGGTCTTGGGGTTAAGCCGACCGGCCTGACGTACTGGGCCGGCCGACCGGGCACCTTCCCGCCCGAACCCGACAGCTGACCTCGCAGGCGTGCGGAAGGGATGTTGCATGTCTGCTCGTACCACTTCGGCTGCCTCCCGACGCGTGCTGGCCACTGCGGCCGCCGCCTGCAGCCTCCCGCTGAGCGTCTTGGCCGTGAACTCCGCCCAGGCCGCCACCATCCCCACCACCGTCGCTACGGCGTCCGTCTCGACGCTGTCGTCGGTCTGGGAGGGGCGGGCGCTGGGCTCGGTGCAGGCCTCGCTGAGCTACGACAAGCTCACCGTGCCGGTCAACGGCAAGGTCGCCACGTCGGTCAAGGTCAGCGCAGCCGGCACGGCCGTCCCTGGCGCGGAGGTCCGGTTCTTCGCCAAGGCCAGGACCGGCAGCACGTGGACCCAGTTCGCCACCTCGACGGCGTCGCTCGACGGCTTCGCCCGGCTGACCTTCACCCCGGGCTCCACCTCGATGTCGTTCAAGGCCGACGTCGTGACGCCGGTCGGCCAGGTGGCCGCCGCGAACGTGGGCGCCGTCACGGTGGCCGGGCCGGTGGCCGCGAGCGCGAGTGGGGCGGCCAAGGTGCTCGCCATGGCGGCCCGCTACGCCGGGCGCCCCTACGGCTACGGTGCCAGCGGCCCGTCGGCGTTCGACTGCTCCGGCTACACCTCCTACGTCGTCCGGGCCGCCCTCGGCCGGTCGCTGCCGCACAACGCAGCCGCCCAGTACGCGGTCAGCCAGAAGATCTCCCGCTCGGCGGTCCGCCCCGGCGACCTGATCTTCTTCTCCGGGGGCGGCGGCATCTACCACGTGGGCATCTACGCCGGCAACGGTCGGATGTGGGACGCCCAGCACCCGGGCACGACGGTCGGCCTGCACACGATCTTCTCCTCCAGCTGGGTCGCCGGCCGGATCGCGTAAACCCGTCCGCGCCCCTCCGCCGTCGCGGCGGCTCCGGAAGCACCCCCCCGCCCCCGGAGCCGCCGCGACTTCTCGTTTCGGCAGCCGGTCGGCCCAGGCGACACCGGTGTGGGGTTGATCACAAACGCGGCGTTTTGAGGCGTCGATGGCCGTTCCGGGGATGGTTCGAGCGGGTGACTTAGGGCACGCTTGCTGCACAGCGCTGTGTGCCGGTGCTGTGCCCGGTGTTCCGCCCGGTGCTCCGCCGAACCGAAGAGGGTTGCCGCCATGACCGTGCCTGGCCTTTCCGACGCCCCCACCGCGAACAAGAAGCTGCTGCGCTTCGTCGAGGAGACCGCGGCTCTCACGCAGCCGGACCGCGTCGTCTGGTGCGACGGCTCGCAGGAGGAGTGGGACAGGCTCACGGCCGAGCTGGTCGAGGCCGGCACCTTCATCCAGCTGAACCCGGAGAAGCGGGTCAACTCGTTCCTGGCCCGGTCCAACCCCAGTGACGTCGCTCGGGTCGAGGACCGCACCTTCATCTGCTCCCAGCGCGAGGTGGACGCCGGCCCGACCAACAACTGGCGCGACCCGGACACCATGCGCCGGGAGCTGACCGAGCTGTTCCGCGGCTCGATGCGGGGACGCACGATGTACGTCGTCCCGTTCTCGATGGGCCCGCTGGGCTCCCCCATCTCGCAGCTCGGTGTCGAGCTCACCGACTCGGCCTACGTCGTGGTCAACATGCGGATCATGACCCGGATGGGCGCCGCGGAACTGGCGGCGATCGGCGCGGACGGCGACTTCGTCCCGGCCCTGCACTCGGTCGGTGCGCCGCTCGTCGACGGGGCCGAGGACGTCGCATGGCCGTGCAACGACACCAAGTACATCGTCCACTTCCCGGAGACCCGGGAGATCATGTCCTACGGCTCCGGCTACGGCGGCAACGCGCTGCTGGGCAAGAAATGCTACGCGCTGCGGATCGCCAGCGTGATGGCCCGTGACGAGGGCTGGCTGGCCGAGCACATGCTGATCCTCAAGCTCACCTCGCCCGAAGGTGCGGTCAAGCACCTGGCCGCGGCCTTCCCGTCGGCCTGCGGCAAGACCAACCTGGCCATGCTTCAGCCCACCATCCCGGGCTGGAAGGTCGAGACGGTCGGCGACGACATCTGCTGGATGCGGCCGGGCGACGACGGTCGGCTGCGCGCGATCAACCCCGAGGCCGGCTTCTTCGGCGTCGCCCCCGGCACCGGAGAGAAGACCAACAAGAACGCCGTCGAGACGCTGTGGGGCAACTGCATCTTCACCAACGTCGCGCTCACCGACGACGGTGACGTGTGGTGGGAGGGCTTCACCGAAGAGCCGCCGGCGCACCTGACCGACTGGAAGGGCCGGGAGTGGACGCCGGACTCGATCGAGCCGTCGTCGCACCCCAACAGCCGGTTCACCGCCCCGGCGGCCCAGTGCCCGTCCATTGCGGACAACTGGGAGGACCCGGCCGGCGTCCCGATCGACGTGATCTTCTTCGGCGGGCGCCGGGCCACCAACGTGCCGCTCGTCACCGAGGCGTTCGACTGGCAGCACGGCGTGTTCATCGGCGCGACGGTCTCCTCCGAGCAGACCGCGGCGGCCGAGGGCACGGTCGGCGCGCTGCGTCGCGACCCGTTCGCCATGCTGCCCTTCTGCGGCTACAACATGGCCGACTACTGGGGCCACTGGCTGGAGCTCGGGCAGCGGCTCGACTCCGACAAGCTGCCGAGGATCTTCCAGGTGAACTGGTTCCGCAAGGACGCCGACGGCAAGTTCCTGTGGCCCGGGTTCGGCGAGAACTCCCGGGTCATCGAGTGGGCCGTGCGCCGGGTCGAGGGCGCGGTGGACGCCGTCGATTCCCCGATCGGGCGGGCGCCCAAGGACGGCCAGCTCAACCTGGACGGCGTCGACCTGACCGACGACCAGGTGGCCGCCCTGTTCGCGGTCGACCCCACGACCTGGCTGGCCGAGGCCGACCTCACCGAGGAGTACTTCAGCCAGTTCGGCGAACGGCTCCCGGCCGCGATGAGCACCGAGCTGGCGGCGCTCAAGAGCCGGCTGTCCGGAGCCTGACCGGGCCGGTCAGGCGTACACGACCCCGTCGACGTCGACGGAGATCCGGGTCCCGCCCTTGCCGTCCAGGATCGCGGCGAGCTCCGGGAGCGACCCGATCACGGCCGGGTGGCCGGTGACCCGGGCGAAGTCCGCGGCAGCCTCGACCTTGGGCCCCATCGAGCCGGCCGGGAAGCCGAACTCGCCGAGGGCGTCCGGGTGGGCCGCGCGGATGGCCCGCTGGTCGGGCGTCCCCCAGCCGACGTAGACGGCGTCGGTGTCGGTGGCGATCACCAGCAGGTCGGCGTCGAGGTCCTTGGCGAGGACCGCGCTCGCGCGGTCCTTGTCGATGACCGCCTCGACCCCCACCAGCGTCCGGGTCCCTGGCAGGTACATGGTGGGAATGCCACCGCCGCCGGCGCAGATCACCACGGTGCCGTGGGCGAGCAGCCAGCGCACCGGCCGGATCTCGAAGATGCGCCTGGGCACGGGAGAGGGGACCACCCGCCGCCAGTGCTCGCCGTCCGGGCGGACCACCCAGCCCTTGTCCTCGGCCAGCCGCTTGGCGTCGGCCTCGGAGTAGACCGGCCCGACGAACTTGGTCGGGTCGGTGAACGCCGGGTCCTCGGCGTCGACCTCGGTCATGGACAAGACGGTGGCCAGCGGCTTCTCGAACGGGAGCAGGTTGCCGAGTTCCTGCTCGATCATGTAGCCGATCATCCCCTCGGTCTGCGCGCCGAGCACGTCGAAGGGGTAGCTGGAGGCCTCGTCGTACGTCGAGGCCTGCAGGGCCAGCAGCCCGACCTGCGGCCCGTTGCCGTGGGAGATCACCAGCTCGTGCGCCGCGGCCACCGGGGCCAGGGCCTGGCAGGCGACCCGGACGTTCTCGCGCTGGCTCTCCACCGTCATGGGCTCGCCCCGCCTCTGCAGCGCGTTGCCCCCCAGGGCTACGACCACTCTCATGGTGTGCTCCTTCGCACGGTCAGACGTCGCCGATGGTGGCGACCATGATCGCCTTGATGGTGTGCAGCCGGTTCTCGGCCTGGTCGAAGGCGATGTTGGCGGCCGACTCGAAGACGTCTCCCGTCACCTCGAGCCCGTTGGTCATCCCGGTCTTCTCGGCGATGTCCTTGCCGACCACGGTGTTCGTGTCGTGGAACGCGGGCAGGCAGTGCATGAACTTGGCGTCCGGGTTGCCGGTCCGCTTCAGCGCCTCGGCGTTCACCTGGTAGGGGGCGAGCAGGTTGACCCGCTCGGTCCAGACCTCCTTGGGCTCACCCATCGAGACCCAGACGTCGGTGTGCACGAACTGGACGCCGGCCAGCGCCTCGTCGGCATCCTCGGTCAGGGTGACCCGGGCCCCCGACTCGGCGGCCCGGGTGCGGGCGACCCCCTGGACCTCCGCGGACGGCCACAGGTGCTTGGGCGAGGCGATCCGCACGTCCGCGCCCATGATCGCGCCCATCACCAGCAGCGAGTTGCCCATGTTGGATCGGGCGTCGCCGAGGTAGGCATAGCTGGTCTCCTCCACCGGCCGGCCGCGGCCGTTCTCGAGCATGGTGAGGAAGTCGGCCAGCATCTGGGTCGGGTGCCACTCGTCAGTGAGCCCGTTGTAGACGGGGACGTCGGAGCACTGGGCGAGCTCCTCGACCATCGACTGGGCCTTGCCGCGGAACTCGATCGCGTCGTAGAAGCGGGACAGCACCCGCGCGGTGTCCGCGGTGGACTCCTTGTGCCCCATCTGGGAGCTCTGCGGGTCCAGGTAGGTGATCCGCGCGCCCTGGTCGTAGGCGCCGACCTCGAACGCGCAGCGGGTGCGGGTGGAGGTCTTCTCGAAGATCAGCGCCACGTTCTTGCCCCGCATCCGCGGCACCTCGGTGCCCGCGTACTTGGCTCGCTTGAGGTCACGGGCGAGGTCCAGCAGGTACTGCAGTTCCTTCTTGGAGAAGTCGATCTCCTTGAGGAAGTCCCGGTGGTGCAGGTTGACGGGCATCTCGGCTCCTCGGTGTGACGGGCGAACGGGCTCAGACGACGGCTTCGCGCTCGATCGGGCAGCTCATGCACCGAGGCCCGCCGCGGCC
>DATCCR010000171.1:0-3031 GCA_036511155.1 Acidimicrobiales bacterium | reverse complement strand
CGTCGTCGGCGCCGTAGCCCTGCTGCTCGTCATCGGCGTCAACTCGCTCATCGTGCGCAACCTCACCCGGGACATCGACAACCGGCTCGACGCCACCCTCGTCGCGACGGCGTCCGGTGCGCCGGGCACGCTGTCCACGGCCGGTCACCGCGGCGGCGACGTCGACGACGTCCCCGACTTCGTCTGGCGGGTCGGGCCGATCGGCGAGGTGACGGCCCTGACCGTCGGGGCCCCCCTGCTCCCCACCCATACCTGGGAGCAGGGTGCGGTCACCTTGCCGGCCGCCGGCACCAGCTTCCGCTTCGCCGCCGTGCCCTCCGGGGACGGGTGGCTGGTGGCCGGCGAGAGCGCGGCCCGGGCCCACGACGCCAGGGGCGAGCTGCTCGCCGTCGAGCTGGTGCTGGGGGCGTTGCTCCTGCTCGTGACCTTCACCGGCTCCTTCATCGTCGGGCTGCGGGCCTCGGCCCCGATCGAGCAGGTCCGGCGCCGTCAGGCCGAGTTCACCGCCGACGCCAGCCACGAGCTGCGCACCCCGTTGAGCGTCATCGAGGCTGAGGTCGACCTGGCGCTCGGACGGGCCCGCGACCCGGGCGAGTACCGGGCCACGCTGGAGCGCATCGGCTCGGAGAGCCACCGGCTGCGGGCCATCGTCGACGACCTGCTGTGGCTGGCCCGGGCCGACGGACGGGCCCCCGACCCCGACCGGGTCGGGACCGTCGACCTCTCGGCCGCCGTGGCCACCGCCGCCTCCCGCTTCCAGGCGGTGGCCGATGCCGGATCGTTCACCCTCGCCACCCACACCGAGCCCGAGGGCGCCGCCCGGGTCCGGGGCGACGAGGAGGGTATCGACCGCCTGGTCACCGTGCTGGTGGACAACGCCTGCAAGTACGCCGGGGTCGGGGGGACCGTCGAGGTCGGAGTGTCCGCCTCGGGAGGTCGGGTCACCCTGACAGTGGACGACTCGGGCCCCGGCATCCCCGCAGACGCCCGGGCCCTGGTCTTCGACCGCTTCCACCGCTCCGACCAGTCGCCGGGCGGAACGGGGCTGGGACTGGCCATTGCCGATGCGGTGGTGCGGGCCACCTCGGGTACGTGGTCGGTGGCCGACTCGGCCCTGGGCGGCGCCCGCTTCGAGGTCACCTGGCGCCAGGCCGCACGGGCGCCGACGGCCCCGGTACCTGCCTGACCAGGTAGTTCGCCCGCCTTCGTGGCACCGTCCGGCAACCGGATTCTCAGCTGGTTCTTACCTTCCGTTCATTTGGATGTCAGGTTGGCTCCGTAGCCTTACGACCATGAGCACGCCCCGACGCGTCGGAACCACACCCCGACGACCCGATCCGACCCGAGCGGCGCGCCTGCAGCGCGACGCCGGACTCGAGCGTGGACGCGCCATCACCAAGGGCATCGCATTCGGTTCGGTGGCCGCCGTGGCGGTGGCCGGCGTCTACCTGAGCCAGTCGCTCCCCGGGCATACCGCCACCTCGAACCCCTCGACGTCCGGCACCGCCAGCAGCGGCGCGTCCACCCCCGCCGGCTCCGGCTCCTCCGACGGAACGGCCGCCGCCTCGCCGGGCTCCGGCATCTCCGCTCCCGCCTCGGCGCCGGCGCCCGCCTACCAGCAGGCACCCGTCGTGAGCGGCTCGAGTTGAGCCTCCCGGCACCCTCCACCGACCGGCCTACCCACCTCGCCGTCCACCGGACGACGCGGTGGTCCACCCGCATCGAGGTGGTCGTGACCGACCCCTCCGCCGTGGTGGCCGCGTCGCGGATCCTGGACGGGGAGCTCGACCGCGTCGAAGCCGTGGCCAGCCGGTTCCGTGACGACTCCGAGGTCAGCCGGCTGCACCGCACGGCGGGCGACGGTGTCGCCGTACCGGTCTCCCCCGACCTGGCCGACGCCCTGGCCGTCGCCCTGCGGGCCGCCGAGTTGACCGACGGCGCCGTCGACCCGACCGTCGGGGCGGCCCTGTGCCGGCTGGGCTACGACCGCGACTTCCCCGAGGTGGCCCACGGCGTCGGGGGCACCCTCCCCGACCCGGCCCCCGTACCCGGTTGGCGGTCGGTCGACCTCGACACCGCCGCCGGCACCGTCACCCTGCCCGCCGGGACCCTCCTCGACCTCGGGGCCACGGCCAAGGCCTGGGCCGCCGACCGGGCCGCAGCGGCCATCGCCACCCGCCTGGGATGCGGTGTGCTGGTCTCGCTAGGTGGCGACGTCTCGGTCCGGGGCGCGCCGGCCGAGGGCTTCGTGGTCGGCGTGGCCGACGTGTGCGGCGACCCGGACGCACCCACCGCCGTCTCGATCCGCTCCGGCGGCTTGGCCACCTCGGGCGTCGGCAATCGCCACTGGACCCTCGGCGGCGTCCCCGTCCACCACATCGTGGACCCGGCCACCGGCCTGTCCACCGACTCGTGCTGGCGCACCGTGACGGTGGCTGCCGGGTCGTGCGTCGACGCCAACACCGCGTCCACCGCGTCATTGGTGCTGGGCGAGGACGCACCCGCCTGGCTCACCTCGCTCCACCTCCCCTCCCGGCTGGTCCGCACCGACGGGACGGTCGTGACCGTCGTCGGTTGGCCCGACGACACCGGCGCCGTGCCCGTGGCGGACCGATGAGCGCCGGCGTCGTCCTCACCACCGCCGCCGTCGGGGGCAGGGCCCTCTGGTACCTGACCCGGGCCAGCGGACTGGTCTCCCTCGTGCTGTTGACCGCCACCATCGTGCTCGGTGTGGTGGCCTCCGTCGGGTGGACCACGGAGCGCTGGCCACGGTTCCTGTCCCAGAACGTCCATCGCAACGTGTCGCTGCTGTGCCTGGTGTTCCTCGGGGTCCACGTGGCCACCACCGTGCTCGACGGCTACGTACCGATCGGCCTGGTCGACGTGTTCCTGCCGTTCCACTCGCCCTACCGTCCGATCTACGTGGGCCTCGGGGCCCTCGGTCTCGACCTGCTGCTGGCCGTGCTCGTCACCAGCGCCCTCCGGCACCGCATCGGCTACGGCTCGTGGCGGTTCGTCCACTGGCTGGCCT
>DATCCR010000170.1:0-18214 GCA_036511155.1 Acidimicrobiales bacterium | reverse complement strand
GCGACGGCGGCATCTTCGCCTTCGGCGATGCCGGCTTCTACGGCTCCATGGGCGGCCTGGCCCTCAACGCCCCGGTCGTCGGCCTGGCCGGTGACGCCACCGGTGGCGGCTACTGGCTCGTCGGGTCCGACGGCGGCATCTTCACGTTCGGCGATGCCGGCTTCTACGGCTCGACCGGCAGCCTGGCCCTCAACGCCCCGGTGATGGGAATGGCCACCGACGCGGCCGGCACCGGCTACTGGCTGGTCGGGTCCGACGGCGGCATCTTCGCCTTCGGCGGCGCTCCGTTCCGGGGCAGCGCCGGGTCGCTCCCGCTGCAGGCCCCGGTGGTCGGCATGGCGGCCGACCGCACCACCGACGGCTACTGGCTGGTGGGGAGCGACGGGGGCGTGTTCGCCTTCGACGCCCCGTTCGTCGGCGCTTCCTGACCGGTCGTCCTTACCGGTCGTCCTGACCGGGGAAGAACCGGCCGACCGGCCGGGCCGGCTCCCGGGCTGGCTAGCCGGCCCAGATGATCGACTGGAGCTCCGAGTAGGCCTCGAGGCTGTAGTCGCCGCCGTCACGGCCGATGCCACTCATCTTGAAGCCGCCGAACGGGGCGTCCATGTTGCGCTGGGCGGTGTTGATGCCGACGTGGCCGGCCCGCAGCTGCTTGGCCACCTGGAACGCCCGTGAGGTGTCGCCCGAGAACACGTAGTCGTAGAGGCCGAACTCCGAGTCGTTGGCGATGGCGATTCCCTCGTCGTCGTCGTCGAACGGGATGGCCACGATGACCGGGCCGAAGATCTCCTCGCGGGCCGCCTTCATGTCGTTGGTGCCGGTGATGAGGGTCGGCTCCACGTAGTAGCCGCGCTCCATGTGCTCCGGCCGTCCCCCGCCGACCACGACCTCGCCCTCGGCGCGGCCCGACTCGATGTAGTCGAGGATCCGCTGCTGTTGGGCGCCGGAGATGACGGGGCCGACCACCGTGGTGGCCTCGGTCGGGTCGCCCACGGTGAGGCGTCCGGCGAAGGCCTTCAGGCCTTCGACCACCTGGTCGAAGATGCTCCGGTGGATGACGGCCCGCGTGGGGGCGGTGCAGATCTGACCGGAGTGGAAGGCCCAGGTCGACCCGATGGCGCCGATGGCGGCCTTCAGGTCGGCGTCCTCGAATACCACGGCGGCGCCCTTGCCGCCGAGCTCCATGAGTAGACGCTTCATGGTCGGCGCGCCGGCCGCGGCGATGCGCTGGCCGACCGACGTCGACCCCGTGAACGACACCATGTCGACGTCGGGGGTCGAGGTGAGCACGGCGGCCGGCTCGGGGCCCTGCGAGCACACGAGGTTGATGACGCCGGGCGGGAACCCGACCTCGTCGAGCACCCGGGCCAGCTCCACGATGGCCAATGGGTCCTGGGGGGCGGGCTTGATGACCACGGTGTTGCCCATGGCGAGGGCCGGTGCCACCTTGCCGGCCATGTTGGTCAGCGGGAAGTTGTAGCTGGCGATGGCGGCGACCACGCCGACCGGCTGGCGGTAGGCGAGAGCGCTGATCAGGCCGCCGGGGGCCAACGGGGTGGCGGCCGTGACGATCGGGGGGAGCATGGACTCCTGGACGTGGCGGATGTCCCGGCTGTAGCGCTCGAAGCGGTCGGCGCTGATCGGGACCTGCATGCGGGAGCCGACCGAGGCGGTGGCCCCGGTCTCGGCAATCACCAGAGGGACCAGCTCGTCGTTCTTGGCCCGGATGGCCTGGGCCGCCTTCTTGAGCAGGGCGAGCCGCTCCTCGACCGGAGTGGCGGCCCACGCCGGGAAGGCCTCACGCGCCGCCGCCGCGGCCGCCTCGGCGTCGGCCACCGAGGCGTTGGGAGCCTGGCCCACGACCTCCTCGGTGGCCGGGTTGATGATGTCGTAGGTGCCGTCGCCGGCGTCGACCCACTTGCCCCCGATCAGGAGCTGCGTCTCGTTCTTGGTGACCGTGCTGCCCATGGTGTGTCCCCTGTTCTCATTGAGGTGGTGCTGGTTGCGGAGCGGTGCGTCGGTTCTGCAGTGCGATGCGATGCGATGCAATGGGGTGCGATGCGGCCGGACCGTCCGTTCAGACGGTGGCGACCGAGGTGTCCACCGTCACGGTGTCCGTACCGGAGCGCAGCAGGGTGCCGGGCAGGTTGCCGGTCGGGCGGCCGTCGACCACCGTCTCGACCCCGTTGACGAGTACCCGGACCACGCCGATGGAGTCGGCGATGAGCCGGGGGCTGCCGCCGGGCAGGTCCTCCACCAGGGTGGCCGGCTCGGAGGCCACCGTCGCCGGGTCGAACACGAAGAGGTCGGCCCGTAGGCCCTCGGCCACCCGGCCGCGGTCATGCAGCCCGAACAGGTCGGCCGGAGCCTGGGTCATCCAGTGGACGGCCTGCTCCATCGGCACCAGCTTGCGGTTGCGCAGGCAGTCGCCGAGGAACGAGGTCGGATAGTTGGAGCCGCACATGCGGTCGAGGTGGGCGCCGGCGTCGGACCCGCCGACCAGGGCGCCCGGGTCGTTCCATACGTCGACCCTCGCCTCCCACGAGGCGGCGTCGCCGTCCGAGGCCTTGGGCCACAGCACGGTGCGCAGGTCGTCGGCGATCACCAGGTCGAGGAGCGCGTCGAACGGCTCCTTGCCCTGCTCCTCGGCGATCGAGCCGACGTCACGCCAGCTGTAGCCGGCGTTCTCGGGGGCGAAGGTGTCGCCGATGATGTAGTTGGCCCAGTGGGAGAGGCGGCGGAACACGCCGGCGTCCTCGGAGTGGGCCAACTCGTCCAACTGGGCCCGCACGGCCGGGTCGCGCAGGCGCTCGATCCTCTGCTCGGCGGGCAGGCCCATCACGTCGCCCCAACCCGGGATCAGGAACAGGGCGCAGTGGGTGCGGAAGCTCATGTTCATGGGCACGAGGGTGGGCATGGTCAGGGCGACGATCTTGCCCCCGGCGGCGGCCGCCGCGGACGAGGCCTCGAGCTGGCGGCTCGTCTTGTCCGGGGTGCGCGAGTCGACGGTCAGCAAGTTCCAGTTGAGCGGTCGCCTGGCAGTGGTGGTCATGGCCACCATCAGGTCGATCTCCTCGTCGGTGAAGCTGTCGAGGCAGCCGTTGGTGATGTACTCGAGGGTGGTGCCGGGGTGGTCGCGGACGACCTCGCAGAAGGCCAGCATCTCGCGGCGGTCGGCGAAGCGGGACGAGATGGGATTGCCGTCGCCGTCCGAGTGGGTCCGCGACTGCGAGGACGAGAAACCGAGGCCCCCGGCCTCGATCGACTCGGCCAGCAGCGTGGTCATGGCAGCCAGCTCGGTGTCGTCGGCCACTTCGGCGGCCCGGTCGGGACCCATCACCCAGCGACGGATGGCGCAGTGGCCGACCAGGAAGCCGGCGTTGACCCCGAGGTTGCCCTCGAGCCGGTCCAGGTACTCGGCGAAGGTGGTCCAGTCCCACTCGATGCCGTCCTCGAGAGCGACCAGCGGCATGCCCTCGACCTTGGCCATCATCCGGCGGATGTAGTCGTGGTCCTCGGCCTTGATGGGGGCCAGGGTGAAGCCGCAGTTGCCGGCGATCACCGTGGTCACGCCGTGGAGGTTGGACGGGGAGGCCGTCGGGTCCCAGAACAGCTGGGCGTCGTAGTGGGTGTGGGGGTCGATGATGCCGGGCGCCACCACGAGGCCCTCGGCGTCGAGTTCGGTCGCGGCCTCCTCGGTGACCGTCCCCAGGGCGACGATCATTCCGTCCCTGATCCCGACGTCGGCCCGGTAGCCGGGTGCCCCGGTGCCGTCGACGACGAGGCCGTTGCGGATCACGTAGTCGAGCATGTGCGGTTCCCTTCGTGGGGCCCGGTGCGTGCGCCCGCGGCCCGGTGAGCGTGGGTGTGGCCGGGTGGCCGTGGCGGATGACGAGACCCGTCACCGCGTCCCCCGGAACTGACAGTGCGTCAGATTATGGCATGCACAGCCACCGGGCGAGCCAGCCAGCGCCCGGGCGGTCCCCGGCGACGCCAGTAAGGTTCGGGCATCCACCACTCGTACTTCCAGGACCACCTGCTGCCGGTCCTCGTCCTCCTGCTCGGAGCGGGGCTCGGTATCCGATTCGCCCACTGGGTGGGCCAGCGCCGCCGCCGCTGGATCGACGTCCAGATCCGCCGCCAGATCGAGTCCGGCGAGGTGGCGTCCGAGGCGCTCAAGCGGTCCCGGGCCATCAGTGAGGCCGTCGAGTGGGCCGCCGTGGCCCTCACCTACTTCGTGGTGGCGATCCTCGCCTTCGACCGGCTGGGCATCCCGCTGACCACCCTGGTGGCGCCGGCCACGGTCATCGGCATCGGCCTCGGCTTCGGCGCACAGCAGATGGTCGGGGACCTGCTGGCCGGCTTCTTCCTGTTCGCGGAGCACCAGTTCGCCTTCGGGGACGTCATCCGCCTGTCCACCCCTGGCCAGACCACCGGCATCACCGGGACGGTCGAGGAGCTGACCCTGCGGGTCACCAAACTGCGCACCCAGCAGGGCGAGCTGGTGGTGGTACCGAACAGCGCCCTCCGCCAGGTCACCAACCTGTCCAAGGACTGGTCGCGTGCCGTCATCGACATCCCGGTGTCCGTCACCGAGGACCTGGAGCAGGTCACCCGGACCTTGAAGGCCGTGGTCGAGACGATGGCCGCCGACCCGGCCTGGTCGGGCCTCATCCTGGGCGATCCGGTGGTGGCCGGAGTCGAGTCGATCGACGTGGGCTACGTGCAGCTCCGGCTCATCGCCCGCACTCTGCCGGGCCGCCAGTTCGAGGTGGCCCGGGAGATCCGGCTGCGGGCGTCGATCGCCCTGCGGTCGGCCGGCATCGCTTCGCCCGGCGTCGGGCCGACCGGGACCACGGTCAACCCGTGAGCGAAGACGCCCCGGGCCACGATGGCAGTGCAGGCGACGCCGACGGGTGGGACGCGACGTCCGCACCGACCACCGGGTCCACACCCCGGATCGACGAGCCGGTGCCTCACAGCCGCCTGGTCGGCCTCATGGCCGAACCGGTGTCGCGCTCGGTGCCGTTCCGGCGGTCGACGGTCCTCATGCTGGTGGCCTTCCTCGGGTTCGGCACCCTGAGCTACCTCTACCCCCCGAACAGCTCGTCGACGTCCCCCTCCGGTTCGAGCGGCGGCGTCCCGGGCTACTTCGTCCCCTCGTCGACCACCTCGACCACGCATCCGGCCACCACGACGACGACCACCCACCCGGGCGCGACACCTACCTCCACCACGTCGACCGCGACGTCCACTCGCCCCGGCGGGTCGACGACCACCACCACGACGACGTCCACCACCCGACCGGTCGGGACGACCACCACGACGGCGCCGGGGGCGACGACCACGACGGTATCGGGGGCGCCCACCACCACGACGTCGACGGCCGCCCCTTAGATCCGGCCAGGGCGGGCACCGGTCGCACTGGGTACGCTGCACCCATGATCGTCCTCGTCCACGGCGTGCCCGAGACCGCAGACCTCTGGAACCACGTGCAGGAGCACCTCGACGGGGAGTCGGTGACCCTGTCGATGCCCGGGTTCGGCTGCCCCCGACCGGAAGGATTCGGGGCCACCAAGGACGACTACGTCGACTGGTTGGTCGGCGAGCTCGACGGGATCGAGGGGCCGATCGACCTGGTCGGCCACGACTGGGGCGCGGGCCTCACCTACCGGGTGGCCACGGCCCACGGGGACCGGCTGCGGTCGTGGGCCGCCGATGTGGCCAACCTCCTGCACCCGGACTATGTGTGGCACGACTTCGCCCAGATCTGGCAGACCCCGGGCGCAGGCGAGGACTTCTTCCGGGACCAACTGGCCCAGCCGCCCGGCGACCAGACCGCCGTGTTCGAGGCGTTCGGGGTGCCGTCCGCGGATGCGGTCGCCCTGGCCGGATGGGCCGACGAGACCATGGCGTCGTGCATCCTCGACCTCTACCGGTCGGCCACGCCCAACTGCTACGCGACCTGGGGCCGGGAGGTGGCCCCCACGGCGGCACCCGGCCTCGTCCTGCTGCCCTCCGACGACCCGTTCGGCGACGCCGCCCAGTCGGCCGATGTCGCCCAGATGCTGGGCGCCCGCCACGAGGTGCTCGACGGGGCCGGCCACTGGTGGGCGTTGCAGGATCCGTCCCAGGCGGCGGCCCTGCTGAACGAGTTCCACGCCTCGGTCGGCTGACGGAGGCCGTCGCTCAGGTCCGACCCGCCACGGTGAAGGGTCATGTGAACGGGCACGTACGTGCCGGCCGAAGCCGTCACCTGGTCACCCATGTCCGGTTCGTGGCGAGCGGGGAGGGGCTCAGGCGTTGACGAGCGGGATGACCTCGGCGCCGAACGTGGCGATCTGATCGCACAGTTCCTCGACCGAGTGGGCCGGGAACCGGACCTGGACCTGGCCGCAGCCGGCCTCCCGGAACGGCCGCAGGTACTCGGCCAGCCGCTCGGGCGTTCCCTGCACCGTGCCGGGCGGGAGCTCGTTGTCGGCAGGGGGCGTCCCGAGGTACATCGGGTAGGCGATCGACCCGATGTCGAGGGGTGCCCCGTCGCGGTACTCGGCCCGCAGCTCGGACAGGTTGGCCAACAGCTCGACATTGGGCCCGACCGACTGCGGCAGCCAGCCGTCGGCGAACCGGGCCGTACGCCGCAGGGCGGCGGGTGACGAGCCGCCCACCCAGATGGGCGGCCGGGGGGAGCGTACCGGTCGAGGCTTGAGTCCGACCCCGGAGGCGGGCCAGCGTGGCCCGGGCAGCTCGGGGAACTCCTCGGTCAGCCCGAGGGCGAGTCCGGCCACGGCCTCGTCGGTCGCCGGGCCCCGCTCGTCGAAGGCCGGCCCCATGAGGTCGAACTCCTCGTTGACGTGGCCCGCCCCCACACCGCAGATGACGCGGCCCGCAGACAGGACGTCGACGGTGGCGAACTCCTTGGCGGCCCGCAGCGGATGGCGCAGGGCGGCCACGTAGATGTGGGAGAGCAGGTGGATCTCGGAGGTGACGGCGGCCAGCCACCCCAGGGTGGCGATGGTGTCGTACCAGACGGTGCTCATGGCTCCCGCCAGGCGGTCAGGGATGAACGTGTGGTCGCACACCCCCACGTAGAAGAACCCAGCCGCCTCGCAGGCCAGCGCCACCCGGGCCAGTTCGTCGGGGCCGGCACCGGCCTCCCACGGCTCGACGTAGATGGACGACTGTGACTGGATCGGCAGCTGCATCCCGAAGGAGGTGACGCCCTCCGGCAGCACGGTCACCACGTCGGCGGGAGGGGAAAAGGGCGAGTCGGTCATCGGTTGCACCTCACGTGCTCGGGCCCACCGGTGGTGGGACGTGTCGTCCGGGGTCGGGAGAGGAGGATGCAGGCCGGCACGGCGGTGCCTAGGACCCGGCCAGCGAGTCGGCGAGCTCCTCGGCCAGGGCATCGGCGGTGCCGAACCGGGTGGCCAGCACGCGGGCCCGCTTGTAGGCGAGGTGGGCGGGGACCTCCCACGTGAAGCCCATGCCACCGTGGACCTGGATGCACGAGCGCCCGTTGGTCACGGCCGCTTCGTCGGCCAGGAGCTTGGCACCGGCCGCCGCCAGCTCGGCATCGCCGACGTCGGGCTGGTCGACGGTGACGGCCGCCGCCTGCACGGCGATGCGGGCCACCTCGGCCCGTACCGCCATGTCGGCGCACAGGTGCTTGACGGCCTGGAAACCACCGATGGGCCGCCCGAATTGGACCCGACCCTTGGCGTACTCGACGGCGAGATCGCAGGCCCACTGGGCCATCCCGACCTGGCATGCGGCGGTCAGCACGGCCCCGTCGCGGCGCCACCAGGCGGCGACCTCACTTCCGGCCACGGGCTCGCCGGCCGGCAGGGTGGCCAGCGACCACACCGGGGTCAACGGGTCCATCGGCCGGGGGAGGGGGGTGGCCTCCAGGGCGGCCGGGTCGAGGCGCTCGATCCCGTCATCGGACAGGACCAGCAGGACGTCGAGGTCGGCCAGGTGCTCGACGACCACGGGTAGCACGCCGGTGCCCACCGCTCCGGGCACCGGGCGTTCGACCAGGCCGACCACGACCGACCCGTCGTCGGCCCCGTCGATCAGGCCGGCGGCCAGATGGGAGGCGACCAGCGGCCCGGGAATGAGGGCCCGACCCAGCTCCTCGAAGACGAGCGCCGCCTCGGCCAGCCCGAGGCCCACGCCGCCGGCCTCCTCGGCCAGGCAGAGATGGAACACGCCGGCTTCGCCCAGCTCCTTCCATCCGGCGCGGTCGACCACGCGGTCGGTCGACTCCCGGGACCGGATCGCCTCGAGCGGGAAGCGTCCCTGGCACAGGCGGCGGATGCCCTCGGCCAGCTCGACCTGGAACTCGGATACTTCGAAGTCCATCGCCCCGTCCTCAGCTCGTGGTGCCGGTCGTCGTCACTTGGGGCTCCTTGGGCAGGCCCAGGATCCGCTCGCCGACGATGTTGCGCTGGATCTGCGATGTGCCCGCGGCGATGGTCAGCGAGATGCCCCGCAGCCAGTCCTCGACCATGGTGCCGGCCGGCAGGAGTCCGAGGCCGTCGGTCCCCTCGAGGTCGTGGGCAGCCAGCCCGGCCCGGTCGAGGAGGGCCAGCGAGAACTCGCCCAGCTTGTGGCGGGTCTCGGAGTAGGCCAGCTTGAAGTACGTGCCGCCGACCCCCGGGATCCCGGTGCGGGCGGCCTGGGACACATTGCGTTTGGTCAGCGCCCACAGGGCGTCGAGCTCGGCCTTCAGGTGGCCGGCCTGGCGGCGGGTACTGGGGTCGGACCAGGCGCCGGTGCGCTTGGCCAGCTCCACCGTCGCCGACAGCAGCTCGACGGCCTCGAGGAGGTCGCCCACGAAGGCGGTACCCCGCTCGAAGCTGAGGGTGACCATGGTCACCCGCCAGCCGTCGTTCTCCTCGCCCACCCGGTTGGCCACGGGGACCCGGACCTCGTCGAGGAACAGCTCGGCGAACTCGGTGGACCCGGCGATGGTGTGGAGGGGCCTGATGTCGACGCCGGGGGTGTCCATCGGCAGGATGAGCCAGGAAATGCCGCGGTGGCGGCTGTCCTCGGCCCCGGTGCGGACCAGCAGCTCGCAGTAGTCGGCCACCTCGGCGTGCGAGGTCCAGATCTTCTGCCCGGAGATCACGTAGTCGTCGCCGTCGCGCACCGCACGGGTCCTCATGGAGGCCAGGTCGCTCCCGGCGTTGGGCTCGCTGAAGCCCTGGCACCACACCTCGTCACCCCGCAGGATGGGCGGCAGGAAGCGGGCCCGCTGCTCACTGGTCCCTTCGGCGATGACCGTGGGTCCGGCGTGCAGGAGGCCGACGAAGTTGACCCCGACGTAGGGGGCGTGGGCCCGCTCGAGCTCCTCTTTGAAGATCAGCTCCTCGACGGGTGAGGCTCCGCGGCCGCCGCCTTCGGTGGGCCAGTCCACCCCGGCGTAGCCGGCGTCGAACAGCACGCGCTGCCAGTGGGTGTCATAGGCGCGGCGCCCCGGCCAGTCGTCCGCGGACGGTTTGTCGGGCAGACCGGGGAGGGTGGCCTCCAGCCAGGCGCGCAAGGAGGAGCGGAACGCCTGCTCGGCGTGGGAGTAACGCAGGTCCACGGGAGATCTACTGCCCGGTGGTCACTTGAAGTCGAGACCGAAGAGCTTGATGGCGTTGCCCCGGACGACCTTGTAGCGCTGCTCGTCGGTGAGGCCGGCCATCTGCTTCTCCGCGATCTCGCGGGTGCGGGGCCAGGTGGAGTCCGAGTGCGGGTAGTCGGACTCGTAGGTGATGTTGTCCTCGCCGATCTGGTCGATGAGCAGCAGGCCGTTGGGGTCGTCGAAGAAGCAGCCGAAGACGTGGTCGGCGAAGTAGCTGGACGGCGGGTTCGGGACCTTGTCGGCCACGCCGCCCCAACCCCGGTTCTCCTCCCACACCACGTCCATGCGGTGGAGCAGGTGGGGGATCCAGCCGATCTGGCCCTCGGAGTAGGCGACCTTCAGGTTCGAGAACCGCTCGAACAGGCCCGACAGCAGGAAGTCGGTCATCGACAGTTCGGCGTTGATGTGGGTCAGGGACGAGCCCACCGCGGCAGGGGCGTCGGCCGACGTCGACGGCATCTTCGAACTCGAGCCGATGTGCATGTTGACCACCATCGAGGTCTCGTCGCACGCCGCGAAGAACGGGTCCCAGTAGTTGTCGGCGTCGTGGATGGAGGGAAGGCCGAGGTAGGCCGGGATCTCGCTGAAGCACACGGCCCGCACCCCGCGGGCGGCGTTGCGGTGGATCTCCTCGGCGGCCAGGTGGGCGTCCCACAGCGGCACGATGATGAGCGGGACCAGGCGGCCGCCGGTGCCGGCGCACCACTCCTCGACCTGGTAGTCGTTGTACGCCTTGACGCACAGGAGGGCGAGCTCCTTGTCCTCGGCCTCGGAGAAGGTCTGGCCGCAGAAGCGGGGGAACGTCGGGAAGCACAGCGAGGCCTCGATGTGGTTCACGTCCATGTCCTCGAGGCGCTCCTTCTGGCTGTAGGAGCCGGGGCGCATGTCCTCGTAGGTGACGCCCTTCATGGTGACCTCGTCGCGGGGCACGCCCACGGCCGAGTCCACCCGCAGCAGGGGCCGCTGCAGCTTCTCGTAGATCCACCAGTCGGCCGGGGCCCCTCCGCCGCCCTCGGTCACCGTCAGCTTCCCGCCGACGAAGGTGACGTCGGGCATGTCCTTTCGGACGATGTGGGGAGCGGCGTCCTTGAACTTGGCCGGCATGCGGCTGGTCCAGAGGTCGGCGGGCTCAACGATGTGGTCGTCGACGGAGATGATCTTCGGCAGTTCGGCCATGGGGGGAGTGTATCCCCGGTTCTGACGGTGTGTCAGTTACGCCCGGGGTCCGTTGGGGAACGGCTGCCGCGATGTCCCCGGGGCCGCCGATGGCGCGCCGTGGCGTGTCCATCTCCGCTGGGCCGACGACCGGCTCCGGCATCTCCTGGTCCCCCGTCCCGTCGGGACGCACGAAGCAGCGGCTGGTCGTGGCGGTCGGCACGAGGCCGCCGGCCGAGGAGGTGCTGATCATGCTCCCGCCCTCGGGTCGGTGCGCCATGACCCGTCCGGCGGTCCGGCAGCCGGAGGGGACACCCTTCCGGCTGACCGACGGGATGCGGTCGAGGTCGTCCTCGGAGGCGTCGAGGAAGGGGCCCCACCACGATCCCGGCAACGGTGCACCACGCGTGGACCCCACCCCGCTCGGCGGTGCCGGTGACCGTCCGGCCCCAGGAAACCCTGGTCCGACCCCTTTCGCCCTCGGGGGGTGTTGCCTACGATGGAGGGCCATGCGAGGGATGCGACGAGCTGTGGCGGTGGCCACGGCCGCGGTCGCCCTGGTGGCCGGCCTGGCGGTGGCCACGGCGGCACCCGCCGATGCCGTCTCGGTGGGCCAGGCGCTGGCCGCCCCGCACATCTACGCCGGTGGCGGGGTGCTCGGATTCGGCGCCCCGCAGGTGGCCCCCCCGCTCACCCTTCCGCTCAGCTCGGTCGTGGTGACGATGGCGCCGAACCCGGTTGCGCCCGCCGACAACGAGGGCTACTGGCTGGCCTCGGCCGACGGCGGGGTCTACGCCCAGGGCAACGCCGGGTTCTACGGCTCGCTCGGCGCCCTCCGACTACAGGGACCGGTGGTGGCCATGGCGGCCACCCCCGACGGCAAGGGCTACTGGCTGGCCGCCCTGGACGGCGGCGTCTTCGCGTTCGGCGACGCTCGCTTCTACGGCTCCATGGGAGCCGTCACGCTCAACCAGCCCATCGTCGGCATGGCCTCGACTCCCGACGGCCAGGGCTACTGGTTGGTGGCCTCGGACGGCGGCGTCTTCGCGTTCGGCGACGCACCCTTCCTCGGCTCGATGGGCGGCACCGCCCTGGTGTCGGCCGTGACCGGCATGGCCCCGTCCCACAGCGGGCTCGGGTACTGGATGGTGGCCGGCGACGGCGGCATCTTCACCTTCGGCGACGCCCCGTTCCACGGGTCGATCGGGGGCACGATCCTCAACGACCCGGTGGTGGGCATGGCCGCCATGTCCGACGACGGCGGCTACTACATGGTCGCCACCGACGGTGGCATCTTCACCTTCGGCAACGCCCCGTACTACGGCTCGTTGGGCGGGGGCCTCAACGGCAACCCCAACGTGATCCTGCCCATATCGGGCATCGCCCTGGCCCAAGGCCGGACCGGGTACTGGCTGCTCGACCCGGACGGGTTCAACTACTCCTTCGCCAACCCGCCCGACCCGACGCCGTCACCGCTGACTTCGGCCATCGTGGCCACGGCCACGAGCCAGGTGAACGCCGACCCGTACACCGGGTACTTCTGCAACCCCTACGGGCCCTGCGAGGCGTGGTGCTCGCTGTTCGCCACCTGGGTGTGGGAGCAGGCCGGCGTGCCCATCCCGTCCTACGCCTTCACCGGTGACATGTACGACTGGGCCCAGGCCCACACCACGGTGCTGCCCCCCTACGCCATGCCGTCGCCGGGCGACGCCGTGCTGTACGGCACCGGCCCGTGGTCGACCAGCTCGTCGGTCCATGTGGGGCTGGTCATGCAGGTGTGGCCGGACGGCGCCGTGGTGACCGTCGAGGGCGACGCCGGGCCGGCCCCGGTCGGCAACCTGGCCGTCATCGTCAACGGTCCGTATCTGCCGTCGCACTCGCAGATCTCCAACGGCATGCCGATCTACGCCTTTGCCCGGCCCTGACCGGGGAGACGTCGTCGTCCGGCCGGCTGCCGCCGGGGACGCCGGCGCGCTGGTCGACCTGCTGTGGGCCGGCGCCGTCGGCACCTCCGACGAGGACCCGGGCGGCCTCGCCCGCTACCGGCCGGCCCTGAGCGACATCGCCGCCACGCCGGGCACCGACGTGCTGGTGGCCGAACGCGACGGCGAGGTCGTCGGGACGTGCCAGCTGCTCACCTTCCGCCACCTGCAGCACCGGGGCGGGAGGTGCGCCGAGATCGAGTCGATGCACGTCCGGTCCGACCTGCGGGGCAGGGGGGTGGGCGGGTTGCTGCTCGAGGCGGCCGTGGACGCCGCCCGGGCCGCCGGCTGCTACCGGGTCCAGCTCACGTCGAACGCGGCCCGCACCGATGCCCACCGGTTCTACGAGCACCACGGGTTCACGCCGAGCCACGTCGGGTTCAAGCGCCTCCTCGACGCTCCTGTCTGAGGCGGCCGGTCGGAGCCGGGCGGTCCGATTCGCCCGGTCGCTCAGCGCCCGGCGAGGAGCGAGTCGAGCAGCCGGGCCCGGTGGTCGCCGGCCGACCCCCACGCCTCGGCCAGGGCCCAGGACCGCTTGAGGTACAGGTGGAGATCGCACTCCCACGTGTAGCCGATGGCCCCGTGGACCTGCAGTGACACCCGGGCCGCCTCGAGGGCCGCCTCCGAGGCGTAGGCCTTGGCCACCGACGCCGCCCGTGATGCGTCCGGCGACCCCTGGTCGATCGCCCATGCGGCGCCGTATACGACGGGCCGGGCGAACTCGAGGAGGACCTGGGCGCCGGCCAGCAGGTGCTTGACGGCCTGGAAGCTGCCGATCGGCTTGCCGAACTGCTGGCGGTCCTTGGCGTACTCGGCCGTCATCGTGACCATGGCGTCGGCCAGGCCCAGCAGCTCCGCCCCGGTGACCACGGCGGCCCGGTCGGCGGTCCGGACGAGCGCAGCCGCGGCACCGGGTCCGTGGCTGAGCAGCGAGGAAGGCGAGGCCTGCCACTCCGGCGTGCCGAGGCGGCGGGTGGGGTCGAGTGACGACAGCGGTGTGACCGGGCACGAGGCGGCGTCGAGGCCGTGGAGCTCCGGCCCGTCCGTCCCGAGGGCCACCAGCAGCAGGAGATCGGCACCGTCGGCCCCGGCGACGGGCGTGCCCGGGCGCTCCGCGTCGGCCACGGCGACGGTCACGTCGCCGGAGGCGATGCCGGCGAGCCACCCGGCCGCCCGGGGGTCGGCGCCATCGCCGTCCAGGTCGGCCAGCAGCGGGGCGGCGATGCCGGTGGTGGTGGCCAATGGCTCGGGCAGGGCCACGCGACCGGACTCCTCCACGAGGGGCACCAGGTCGACCAGTCCGAGGCCGAAGCCGCCGCTGCTCTCCGGGACGGTCAGGCCGGTCACCCCGAGGTCGGCCAGGGTGGCCCACCGGGACGTGCGGGCCGCCGGCGCGTCGTAGGCGGCGCGGACGTCCCCGGTCGTGCACTCCTTGGCCAGGACCTGGCGGACAGCATCACGGAACTCGAGCTGCTGGTCGGTGAAGGCGAAGTGCATGGTGTCGTCCCCTCAGCCCCGCGGCAGCCCGAGCATGCGCTCGGCCACCACGTTCCGCTGGATCTCGTTGGTGCCGGCATAGATGGGGCCGGCCAGGGCGAACAGGTAGCCGTCGAGCCACGGGGCATCGACCCCGTCGCCGTGGAGCTCGGCGGCGGGGCCGAGGAGGTCGAGGGCGGCCCGATGGATGGACAGGTCGGTCTGCGACCAGTGGATCTTGTTGGCACTCGCCTCGGGGCCCACGGACCCGCCGTCGAGCACCCGGGTGGCCGTCCACAGCGTGTTGAGGCGGTAGGCCTCGGCGTCCATCCAGGCCTGGGCCACCGAGTCGGCGGTGCGTCCCGCCCGGGCCGGCTCGTCGGCCAGGCGTTGGGCGTAGAGGTCGACCAGGCGGTCGGCGGCCCGGCTGTAGCGGGCCGGGCTGCGCAGGCTGAGGCCCCGCTCGGAGCCGGCGGTGGCCATGGCCACGTTCCACCCCTTGCCGACCTCACCGAGGACCAGACCGTCGGGCACGAAGACGTCCTCGAAGAACAGTTCGGCGAAGCCGGTCTCGCCGTCGATCTGGGGGACGGGGTGCACGGTCACCCCGGGAGTGGCCATGTCGACCAGGAAGTAGGTGAGGCCCCGGTGGCGCTCGGCCTCCGGGTCGGTGCGGAACAGGCCGAAGCACCATTCGGCGAACGCTCCCCGGGACGCCCAGGTCTTCTGGCCGGACAGGACCCAGCCCCCCTCGGCGTCCGACCGCCGGGCCCGGCTGCGGATTCCGGCCAGGTCGCTTCCGGCATCAGGCTCGGACCATCCCTGGCACCAGATCTCCTGGGCCGAGGCCATCGGCGGGAGGAAGCGTGCCTTCTGGGCGTCGGAACCGAACTCGAACATGGTCGGAGCCAGCAGGAAGACCCCGTTCTGGCTGACCCGCAGCGGTGCCTGGGCCCGCCAGTACTCCTCCTCGAAGACCAGCCACTCCAGGATCCCCACGCCGCGGCCGCCGAACTCCTCGGGCCAGGACACGACCGACCAGCGGTCGGCGTACATCTCGGCCTCCCAGGCCCGGTGGGCCTCGAAGCCTTCGGCGGTGTCGAGGGATGGGAGCGAGCGGGGGGCGGGCGCGTGGTCGGCCAGCCAGGTGCGCGCCTCGGCTCGGAACGCCTCCTGGGCGTCGGTGTAGTGCAGGTCCATCGGTCGGTCCATCAGATGCATCCCTCGCTCGGCCGGGTGCGTTCCACGCTCCACGCGGTCGCTCCGAAATCTGACACACCTTCAGATTTCCGGCAACCGTGGCCCATCGGCCACAATGTCCCCATGGCCAGCGCTGTGATCGTCGACATCGTCCGCACCCCGGTAGGAAAGAAGAACGGACGTCTGTCCGGCTGGCACGCGGTGGACCTCGCCGCCCAGCCCCTCGCCGCGCTGATCGCCCGCAACGACCTCGACCCGGCGCTGGTGGAGGACGTCATCTTCGGCTGCACCATGACGGTGGGCGAGCAGGCCATGAACATCGGGCGCAACGCCGCCCTGGCCGCCGGCTTTCCGGACACGGTGCCCGGCACCACGGTGGACCGTCAGTGCGGCTCGGCTCAGCAGGCCGTCCACTTCGCCGCCCAGGCCGTGGCGTCCGGCGCCATGGACATCGTGATCGGCGGCGGGGTCGAGGCCATGAGTCGGGTGCCGATCGGGTCGACGACCGACCACGGGCCGGGCGAGGCCTACGGGCCGACCGTCCACGGCCGGTTCGACTTCATCCACCAGGGCCTGTGCGCCGAGGAGATCGCCCGACGGTGGGGGATCTCCCGCGAGGACATGGATCGCTTCACCCTGCGCTCCCACGAGCGGGCCGCCCGGGCCATCGCCGAGGGTCGCTTCGACAACGAGATCCTTCCGTTGGCCACGCGCCGGGCCCGGATCGAGGACAAGGTGGCCGTGGCCGGTACCGACGAGGGCGACCCGGCCGAGGAGGGCCTGCTCACTTTCGACGAGGGCGTCCGGGCCGGCTCCACCTACGAGAAGCTGGCCTCGCTGCCGCCGTGCTTCGTGGAGGACGGCCTGGTGACGGCGGCCTCGTCGTCGCAGATCTCGGACGGTGCGGCGGCCGTGCTGATCATGTCCGAGGAGCGGGCCAGCCAACTCGGCCTCACCCCCCGGGCCCGGTTCCACACGTTCGCGGTGGCCGCCAACGACCCGGTCATCATGCTGACCGCCCCGATTCCGGCTACCACCCTGGTGCTCGAAAAGTCGAAGCTGTCGCTCGACGACATCGACCTGGTCGAGATCAACGAGGCTTTCGCCTCGGTGGTGCTGGCCTGGGAGAAGGAGCACCACCCGGACATGGAGAAGGTGAACGTCAACGGCGGGGCCATCGCCATCGGCCACCCGACCGGGGGATCGGGCGCCCGTCTCATGGCCACCCTGCTCAACGAGATGGAGCGCACCGGCGCCCGCTTCGGGCTCCAGACCATGTGCGAGGGCGGAGGCCAGGCCAACGCCACCATCATCGAGCGCCTCGGCTGACGCTGGTCGTGGTGGTCCGTCCCGGGAGGTCGTCGTCCGTCCCGGGAGGTGGTCGCCAGGTACCCGGCGCTGCCGCGGGCCCGCCCCGCATAGCGGGTGCCGGAGCACGCCGCTACGCGGGGAGGTCTGTCTGCGGGGTCGTCTCCGCCTTCTTGGTGAAGTCGACGTGGTCGGCGCTGATCGGGCGCGACATCAGGTAGCCCTGGTAGAGGTCGCACCCGAGGGCCGCCACCCGCTCGAGCTGGGCGGGGGTCTCGACCCCCTCGGCCAGGACCACCAGGCCCAGCGCCTTGGAGAGCTGGACGATGGCGGCCACGATGGCCTCGTCGGTCTCGAGGATTCCGAGGCCGTCGACGAACGACTTGTCGATCTTCAGCACCTTCACCGGGAACCGCTTCAGACGGGCCAGCGACGACTCGCCGGTCCCGAAGTCGTCGATGGCCAGGCCCACGCCCATGGCGTGGATCCCGCTGAGGGCGTCGACCGTCTCCTGGGTCTCGCTCATCAGGAGGGATTCGGTCACTTCGAGCACCAGCGCCTCGGGCGGGAGCCCGGAATCGGCCAGCGCAGCGGCGATGGATTCGAGGAGCGAGTTGTCGCTCAGTTGGTGCACCGACAGGTTGACGGTGATGTAGGCGTCCTCCGCCCCCTCCACCTCGTTGCGCCACCGGGCCATGGTCGAGCAGGCCTCGCGCAGCACCCAGCGGCCGAGCGAGAAGATGAGGTCGGTCTCCTCGGCGAATGGGATGAACTCCATGGGGCCGAGCAGGCCACGGGTCGGGTGGTTCCACCGCACCAGCGCTTCCAGGGCGACGATCTTGCCGTCGGTCACCGAGGCGATGGGCTGGTAGTGCACCACGAGCTCGTCGTGCTCGATCGAGTGGCGCAGGTCGTCGTAGATCTCGAGCCGGGCCACCGAGTTGACCCGAAGGGACTCGTCGAACACCTCGATGCGCGACCGGCCCTTGCCCTTGGCCTTGAACATCGCGGTGTCGGCCTGCTGGAGGATGTCCTGCGCGCTCTGGCGGCCCTTCTCCACGAAGGCCACGCCGACGCTGCAGGTCACCACGACCGACCGGCCCGTCGAGAGTCGGAACGGGGCGTCGATCACCCGTGAGTACTCCTCGGCCAGCGCGACGGCGTGCTCTTCGGCGCGGACGTTCGGGCACAGCACCACGAACTCGTCGCCGCTGAACCTGCTCACCACGTCGCCCTTGCGGGCCGCCGTCTTGAAGCGCCGGGCGAGCTCGAGCAGCAACTCGTCGCCACTGGAGTGGCCGAAGGAGTCGTTGACCAACTTGAACCGGTCGAGGTCGATGAAGAGGACGGCCAGGTTGGTGTCGCTCTGCATCGACATCAGCAGCTCGCGCTCGAGCTCGTCGTTGAAGAACGACCGGTTGCCGAGGCCGGTGAGCGAGTCGTGGTAGGCGAGCCAGTG
>DATCCR010000169.1:0-5140 GCA_036511155.1 Acidimicrobiales bacterium | reverse complement strand
GGCGGACGGTGTCGATGGTGTACGACGGACCACCGCGGTCGAGTTCGATCCGCGACGCCTCGAGGCCGGGACGGTCGACCAGGGCGGCGGCGACCATGGCGTAGCGGTCCTCCGCCGGGGTCACCGGTCGGTCCTGCTTCTGCCACGGGTGGTTGGCCACCACCACCAGCATCCGATCCAACCCGAGGGCGTCCCGCACGGCGTCGGCCACCTCGACGTGCCCCAGGTGGATCGGGTCGAAGGTACCCCCGAAGATCCCGAGACGGGGTGCGTCGGTCGTCACGTCAGGCGCCCGCGAGAGCTGCCACCACCGGGGCGAATGCCTCCAGCTCCGCCTCGTGCACGACGATGTAGGAGAAGCCGAAGCGCTCGCGCCGCTCGACCAGTCGCTCGGTGATCTGCTCGATCGTCCCGATGAGGGCGATGGGCGAGCCGTCGACCTGCTCCTGGGTCACGCCCATCATCGACGAGAGCCGCCCGATGGCATCCTCGCGGTCGGGCACGATCTGGACCAGGAAGGTCAGGCATTGCAGCTCGAGGTCGTCGAAGCGGGCGCCGGCCGCCTCGCGCACCCAGGCGATCCGCTCGTCGTAGTACTCGGCGGTGGTGGTGGCGAGGACCTCCGGGCCCACGTAGCCGGCGGCCAGGCTCGGATTCACCCCGACGATGTCAGCCTCCCGGGCGGCGATGCCGAGGACCCGCCTCCCGCCCCCGCCGATGATGATCTTCGGGTGGGGCCGGCTGTGGGGCAGGGGGGCGCCGACGGCGCCGGACACGGTGTAGTGCTCCCCCTCGAAGGTGGCCGCCCCGGTCGACCACAGCGACTTCATGATGGTCAGGCTCTCGGCCATGCGGCTGATCCGCACTCCGGGCGGGTCGTTGGAGATGCCCGACTGCTCGTAGTCGGTCGTCATCCACCCGGCACCGAGGCCGAACTCGACCCGTCCCCCGGACATCAGGTCGAGGGTGGCGATCTCTTTGGCCAGCACGATCGGGTGGCGGTAGTCGTTGCCGAAGACGAGTGAGCCGACCTTCAGGTCCGTCGTGGCCTCGGCGGCGACCGTCAGGGCGACGAGCGGGCCGAACTGGTCCTCGAAGTGGTCGGGGATGAACAGCGTCGAGTAACCGAGGTCCTCGATGGTGCGGGCCAGGTCCCGCCACGAGGCCCCGGACGAGGCGTTCGAGAGCTGGACGCCGAAGCGGAAGGGGGCCATGTACCGAGCCTAGAGCGGGAGGCTTTACGCTGTGGGAGTGGCACCATCGACCCCCACCCCCGACGCGAGCGAGCTCTGGGCCCCCGACTCGTGGCGCACCCGTCCGGCTGCGCAACAGCCGACCTGGCCCGACGAGGGTGCGCTCAAGCAGGCCCACGCCAAGCTGAGCGGGCTGCCGCCCCTCGTCTTTGCCGGTGAGGCCCGCCATCTGACCCGCTCGCTGGGCCAGGCCGCCGGGGGCCGCGCCTTCGTTCTGCAAGCCGGCGACTGCGCCGAGTCGTTCGCCGAGTTCACCGCCGACGGCATCCGGGACAAGCTCAAGGTCATCCTCCAGATGGCCGTCGTCCTGACCTATGGCGCCGGGCTCCCGGTGGTCAAGGTCGGTCGGATCGCCGGTCAGTTCGCCAAGCCCCGCAGCTCACCCACCGAACAGGTCGGCGACCACGTCATCGACACGTTCCGCGGACACATGGTCAACGACGACCTGCCCGAGCGGTCGGCTCGGGTCCCCGACCCCGCCCGGCTGGTCGCCGCCTACGAACAGGCCGTGTCGACCCTCAACCTGCTGCGGGCCTTCACCAAAGGCGGCTTCGCCGACCTCAGCCAGATCCACGCGTGGAACCAGGAGTTCGTGGCCACCTCCACCGAGGGGCGCCGCTTCGAGTCCATCGCCGAAGGGATCGACAGCGCCCTGCGGTTCATGGACGCCTGCGGCATCAACCTCACCGCCGAGGACACCCTCCACCAGGTCGACTTCTGGACCAGCCATGAGGCCCTCATCCTCGACTACGAGGAGGCCCTGACCCGGCGCGACTCGCTGACCGGCGACTGGTACGACTGCTCCGCCCACATGCTGTGGGTGGGCGAGCGCACCCGCCAGCTGGACGGTGCCCACATCGAGTTCCTGTCGGGCATCCACAACCCCATCGCCTCCAAGGTCGGGCCGTCGGCCGTCGCGGACGATGTCCTGGCCCTGTGCGAGCGCCTCAACCCGGAGCGCGTGCCCGGGCGGCTGACCCTGATCACCCGGTTCGGGGTGGGAGCCATCGACGACCATCTCCCCTCCCTCCTGCGGGCCGTCGAGGCCGAAGGCCACCCGGTGGTGTGGATGTGCGATCCCATGCACGGCAATACCTTCACCGCTGAGGGCGGCCAGAAGACCCGGCGTTTCGACGACATCATCGGCGAGCTGCAGAGCTTCTTCCGCATCCACCGGGAGGTGGGGACCTGGCCGGGCGGCGTGCACATCGAGCTGACGGGTGACGACGTCACGGAGTGCCTGGGCGGGGTCGAGGACATCGTGGAGGGCCAGCTCGGCCAGAACTACACGACGACCTGCGACCCGAGGCTGAACGGGCGCCAATCGCTCGACCTGGCCTTCCGCATCGCCGACCTGCTCCGGGGCTGACACCCCACCCGGGCGTCAATCGGCCCCGAAACCTGAAGAAGTCCAGGTCGCAGGGGGGTCATTGACCCCGTCCGACTCGGCATCCACACTGGATCCGGCCTCAACCCACGCCCGCAACCTGTCGATGCAATTGCGGTAGGCGGGCTGCCCCCCGCTTCGATAGACGTTGGGAGCCACCACGCGCATGTCCGGAGTCCAGTCCCCCATCACATCGCCCCGCAGTGGGCGGAGCTGCCGCCGAGCGGTGATCGCCCTGGTAGGTCTCCTGGCGGTCGTCGTGCCGTCGACGGTGGCCGGTGCTGCCACATCCCCGTCGGCCACCTCCCCGTCGGCCACCTCCCCGTCGACCACAGCTCCGTCGACCAGCACGACGACAACCGCGACGACCACGACCCCGACCACCACCGTCCCGAGCACGACGACGACGACGGGCGCCCCCCCGACCACCACGACCCCGACCACCACGACCCCGGCCGGCACAGGCACCCGCACCCCGGCCACCTCCTCCGTGTCCGCCTACTGGCTGGTGGCCAAGGACGGCGGCGTCTTCGCCTTCGGCGGAGCCCCCTTCTACGGGTCGACCGGCAACATCCGGCTGAACCAGCCGATGGTGGGCATCGCCGCCACGTCCCCCACCGACTTCGGGGGGTACCGCGAGGTGGCGACCGACGGCGGCATCTTCGCCTACGGGAACGCCCGGTTCTTCGGATCGACGGGCAACATCCACCTCAACCGGCCGATCGTGGGCATGGCCGCCACACCCTCGGGCAACGGCTACTGGCTGGTTGCCTCGGACGGCGGCATCTTCGCCTATGGCGACGCCCGGTTCTACGGCTCGACCGGCAACATCCACCTCAATCGGTCCATCGTCGGCATGGCAGCCACCACCGATGGGCGGGGCTACTGGCTGGTGGCCTCGGACGGCGGCATCTTCACCTTCGGTGACGCCGTGTTCGAGGGGTCGACCGGCAACCTCCACCTGATCTCGCCCGTCATCTCGATGTCGGGAACGCCGTCCAACCACGGCTACTGGCTGGCGGCCGCCGACGGCGGAGTGTTCACATTCGGTGACGCCGTGTTCCACGGGTCGCTGGCCGGGACCCCGCTGAGCCATCCCCTCATCGGCATGGCCACCACGATCTACGGCGGCGGCTACTGGTTCACCAACGACAGCGGCGGGGTGACGGCCTTCGGCAGCGCCACCTACTGGGGGTCGACACCCCAGAAGCTGGCGGCGCCGATCGTGGGCATCGCCCAGGCCATCGGGACCGGCCAGTTCTCGCGGTCCTCCTACCCGTCGGGCAGCTACGGCTACGACATCTCGAACTGGCAGTGCGGCTCCTACCCGCCGTCGCCCCACACCGTGGCCATCGTCCAGGCCGTCGGTGAGTCCTTCGGCTCAGCCAACCGGTGCTTGGCGGGCGAGGCCGCCTGGGCCGGTGGGGGCCTCAACCTCTACGCGTTCCTGACCTACGGGGAGACCCTCAGCAACCCTGATCCGGCATGCGCAGCGATTGTCAAGAACTCCTGCAACTACGGATTCGCCGCCGGCATCGACGCCTACAACAAGGCTGCGGCCACCGGAACCCACGTCCAGGTCGACTGGTGGCTCGACGTCGAGACCTACTCGCTCTCCGGCATCCCGTCGTGGTCGGTGTACCAGGCGGCCAACGCCTCCTTGATCCAGGGCTTCACCGACGCGCTCCACTCCAAGGGGATCAGCAATGTGGGGATCTACGCCAGCCCCGGCGTGTGGCCGGGCATCGTGGGCACCTACACCCCGGCGGTTCCCTACTGGCCAGCCGACTGGAGTGCGCTGCCCGCCTCCACGTGCGCCAGCGTCCACCTGTGGTTCCCGGGGTTGCCCACGGGACCGGTGGAGATCGTCCAATACAACGTCGGAACGGTCAACGGGGTCCAGTACGACGAGGACTACGCCTGCTGATCATCGCTGCCTCGTCGTCGAGTCCCCCCGGACGGTCGTGGCGACCGCCAGGCGCTCAGGCCGTCTCGACCCCGGGTCCTGCACCCGTCCCGAGGGTCATCCACGACTTGCCGGACACCGAATTCGTGACCGTCCCACCGCCGACGCCCTGGGTCCCGAGGTGGTGGGCTCCGTCGTTGTAGCCGATCAGCTTCCACTCCCCTGCGTCCACCTCCCAGGTGGTGAGGGAAGCATGCTGGGTGCGCAGCTTCATCCGTGCCCCCTCGACCCCGCCCGCCACCGGCAGCTTGGCCAGCAACGACGACTCGATCACCCCGGCGTGGCACGCCACCACCACCAGTTCACCCGGGTGACGGGCGGCCACCGCGTCGAGGGTGTCCGAGACCCGGTTGACGAACCCGGTCCAGCTCTCCCCGCCCGGGGCGATGACCTGGTCCGGGTCGGCGTCCCAGTCCGGGTTGCCGAACCGGGCGCTGAAGTCCGACCAGTCGAGGCCGTCGGCGTCGCCGCAGTGGAGTTCGCAGAAGCCGCACTCCTGGACCGGCTCCATCGGCCCGCTGTCCTCCGGTCGTC
>DATCCR010000168.1:0-3412 GCA_036511155.1 Acidimicrobiales bacterium | reverse complement strand
CAAGGCCGCCCACACCCGGTCCACCTCGTGGGCCAGGTGGTCGGCGTCGCCCGAGTTGTCGATCACGAAGTCGGCACCCTCCAGGCGCTCCTCGCGGGTCGGCTGGGCGGCCATGCGGGCCCGTACGTCCTCCTCGGTCATGCCCCGGTGGGTCGTCAGGCGCTCGAGCCGGACCTCGGGGGACACGTCGACGACGATGACGGCGTCGAGGGCGAGCAGCTCGATGTGGAACTCCTTGAGCAGCGGGATATCCATCACCACGATGCCGTCGGTCCCCTGGTGGGCGTCCCTGCCCTCGATCATGGCCACCCCGATGGCCGGATGGACGATGGCGTTCAGGTCGGCCACCGCCTCGGGGGTTGCGAACGCCACCTCGGCCAGCTTCGGGCGGTCGATCCGTCCCTCGGCGTCGAGGATGCCCGCACCGAACCGCTCGAGCAGGGCGACATAGGCCGGGGCACCGGGCTCGACGACCTCGCGGGCCACCTTGTCGGCATCGACCAGATGGGCGCCCCTGGCCACCAGGAGCTCGGCCACCGTGGACTTGCCGGCGCCGATGTTGCCGGTGAGACCGACGGTCAGCACGCCCGGCCCCGCCCGGTCAGCCGGCCCGCCGCGGCCGCGAGGCCGTGGCGAACAGCACCATGGTGGTGGTGTCGAGGTCGTCGGTGACGAAGAAGTCGTCGGCCGTGATGCCGGTCGTCCCGCCGGAGTCGCCCCGGGCGATCAACTTGTAGGCGATCGGGAGCGCCCGCGTGTAGATGCCCACGTACCAGGACCTCGGGATCTTGTGGCGGAGGTCGAGGAAGTCGAGCTTCAGGACCTTCTGCGCCTTGAGCCGCCGTGCCGTGAAGTCGGCCTTCACGTGGGGCACGGCGTCCAGCCCCTGCACCGTCACATCACGGAAGTACTTGCTCAGCAGTGCCCGCAGCTCGGTCGGCTCGAACAGGTGGATGTGGAACGGGTTCTCGAAGTCAGCGGGGGCGTTCGGGGTGAGGAAGAAGACCGTCCCGTCGTCGGTCAGGACCCGGGCCAGCTCGGCCACGTGACCCTCCGGTTCGTCGAAGTGCTCGATCAGGTGCGACGAGCAGGCCCACTCGAAGCTGCCCTCGGCGAATCCGAGGGCGAGCGCGTTCATCTGGGCGGCCTCGAGCCCGGACGAGCCGTAGGTCCGCTTCGCCAGCTCGACCGCCTCGGCGCTGTAGTCGACCCCGACCACGCGGCGGCCCGGGGCGAGGAACCGGGCCGACTCGAAGCCCTGGCCGCACCCCACGTCCAGGACCGTGCCGGACCCCAGTCGCTCGATGACCGTCCGGTAGCCGGCCGCGTGCAGCGCGAGCAGCGAGTCCGGGGTGACCCCCTGCTGCGGGCGCTCCCCGGTCAGTTGGCGGCCTTTGCGGTCGGCGGTGGCGGCCGATCCGGCCGGAACGTGGGCCGCGCTCATCGGGCTCCCCCGCTGCTGACGTCCCTGTCGTCGACCTGGTGCATCTGGCTCCCTTCCTGGTGCCGCCGGCTGGTGGTGCCGTCCCGGCGCTGGCGTTGTTTACACTACCGACCACTCGTGCCGGAACCTGAACCCTCTGCCGCCGTGCCCACGGACCGGACCACCGGCCGGAAGGGCTCCCCCTACGCACGTCTGCGGTCGCCCGGCGGCCTGCGGACGTGGGTCGACTACGCGGCACTCGCCGTGCTGGCCTTCGTGCCGATGGTGGCCGCCCAGCCGGGCATGGTGACCGACGACACCAAGACGTACCTCTACCTGGACCCGGGCCGCTACATCCGCCAGGCCGTCTCCCTGTGGGACCCCCACGTCGGGCTCGGGACCGTCACCCACGAGAACATCGGCTACCTCCTCCCCATGGGGCCCTTCTACTGGGTCCTGGCCGAGCTGCACGTCCCGCTGTGGGTGGCCCAGCGGCTGTGGATGGGCTGCCTGCTGTACGCCGCCGGGGCCGGCGCCCTCTACCTGTGCCGGGTGCTCGGCCTGTGGGGACCGGGGCGGTACGTGACGGCCGTGGCCTTCATGTTCACCCCGTACGTCCTCCAGTACTCGGGCCGGATCTCCGTCATCCTGATGCCGTGGGCCGGGCTGCCCTGGATGCTGGCCTTCGTGGTGCTCGCCCTCCGCAAGGGAGGTTGGCGATACCCGGCCCTGTTCGCCCTGGTGGTGGCCCTGGTCAGCGGGATCAACGCCAGCTCCCTCCTCTACGTCGGCATCGCTCCGGCCCTGTGGCTCCCCTACGCCGTCCTGGTGGCCAGGGACTCCAGCTGGCGGAAGGCCTGGGGGGTGGCCTGGAAGGTGGCCGGGCTGACCATCCTGGTATCGCTCTGGTGGGCCGTCGGCCTGCAGATCGAGGCTGCCTACGGCGTCAACGTCCTCAAGTACACCGAGACCGTGCCGGCCACCAGCGGTGCCTCGCTGGCCTCGGAGGTCCTCCGCGGACTCGGGTACTGGTACTTCTACGGCACCGACCGGGTGGGGCCGTGGACCCAGACCTCGGTGATGTACACGCAGAACATCGCCCTGATCCTGTGGAGCTTCAGCGTGCCGCTGCTGGCCTTCCTGGCCGCGTTCGTGGCCCGGTGGCGCTACCGGACGTACTTCATCCTCATCACCGTGGTCGGCATGGTGATGGCCGTCGGACCGAACCCCTACGCGCACCCCTCGAGCGTGGGTTCGGTCATCAAGAAGATCATGGTCGACACCACGGCCGGCCTGGCCATGCGGTCGACCGACCGGGCGTCACCGCTGATCATCCTCAGCATGGCCATGTTCCTGGGCGCCGGGGTGAGCGCACTCAGCTTCCGCATCCGCAAGACCAGCCTGGCCATCGGCGCATTGGCCGTGGCCGCCGTGGCCGGCGCCTCGTCGCCCCTGTGGTCCGGGCAGATCCTGGCCAACGGGTTCAACCAACCGGCCGTGCCACCGGACTACACCAGGACGGCGGCCCACGCGCTCGACGGCGCCCACCCCGGCACGCGGCTGTACGCGCTGCCCGGCAACAACTTCGGCGCCCAGCGGTGGGGCGACACCATCGACACGGTGTACCCCGGCCTCATGAGCCGCCCGTTCACCACCCACGAGCAGCAGATCATGGGGTCGCTGCCCACGGCCGACGTGCTGGAGGCCGTCGACGGCCCCCTGCAGGACGGGGTCATGAACTGGGACGCCATGGCACCCATGGCGTCGCTGCTGAGCGCGGGTGACGTCCTGGTCCAGTACGACCAGGCCTACGAGCGCTACGACACGCCGAACCCGCAGACGGTGGCCGCCCAGCTGGCCCACGTGCCGGCCGGGCTGGTCGACCCCGTCCCGTACGGAACGCCCCGGCCCAACGTGCCCGTCCTCCCCCACTTCGACGAAGCCTCCCTCGCCCTGCCGGCCAACCCGGGGTGGCCGGCGCCGCTCGTC
>DATCCR010000167.1:0-10287 GCA_036511155.1 Acidimicrobiales bacterium | reverse complement strand
CTGGCCCTCGAACCGGAAGATGGAACCGTGGATCACCGGAATCCGCTTCAGCAACGACGCGTCGTTCACCAGGTAACGGGTCGGGAAGTTGTCCGTCCCGTCCACGATCACGTCGTACCCGTCGATGATGTCGAGGATGTTGTCGGCACCGAGGCGCACGTCGTAGGTGACCACGTTGACGTCGGGGTTGATCAGGGTGAGGGTCTTCTTGGCCGAGTCGACCTTGCGCTCGCCGATCCGGTCGGTGTTGTGCAGGATCTGGCGCTGCAGGTTGGAAGCGTCGACCACGTCCATGTCGATGATGCCGATGGTGCCCACCCCGGCGGCGGCCAGGTAGAGGGCGGCGGGCGAGCCCAGGCCGCCGGCGCCCAGCAGCAGCACCTTCGAGTCGAGGAGTTTCATCTGACCGGTCTCCCCCACTTCCGGCAGGAGCAGGTGGCGCTGGTAACGGTTGCGCTGCTCAGGGGTGAGGGTGCGGGGGGCGGACCAGGCCCGGCCCTCGTCCTTCCACCGGTTGAAGCCGCCCATGATCGAGGCGACGTCGGTGTAGCCGAGCTGCTGCATGGTGTCGGTGGCGAACGCCGACCGGACGCCACCGGCGCACATGACCACCACGTGGGCCGACTTGTCCGGGATGCGGCCTTCGATCGAGGACTCCAGGTTGCCGCGGGGCAGGTGGACCGAGCCGGCCAGGGCGCCCTGCTCGTACTCGTCGGGCTCGCGGACGTCGAGGACGATGGTGCCGGCCCGGGCGATCTCCGCCTCGGCATCCTCGGTGGTGATCTCCCGGATGTTGGCCTTGGCGGCGGCGAGCATCTCTCTGAAGGTGGGCACGGCGGTCTCGCTTCCTTGACGTCGGCGGGGTGGTGGCCGGGATCCCGGCGTCGGAGCCACCCCCGCGCTGCTCTACGACGGGACAAACGCTACCAGGAGGGTCGACATTCCCTCCCCGGGGCCGACGAGCACATCCACCCGAACATCCACCCGAACATCCGCCTGCACACCCGCCTGGACACCGCCGGCTGCAACCGGCAGATACAGGCTCTACGACGTGGTGACGGACCCCGCCGGCGGGATGGTCCCCGGCCCGGTCGACAGGCACCCCGCCTGCAGCGCCGGGTCCGGACCTGCGGCCAGCTTCGGGGGCTTCAGGAAGGCCGGTGGGCTGTGCAGGTCCACACTGTCGAGCAGGTCGTCGGCCGCCGCGTCCCGGTTGGTGAGGACGGGCAGGTTCCACTTGGTCTCGACCAGCTTGAGGATCGACGTGTGGTCGTGGACCACGTGGGACACGTAGCCCTTCCGGGCGAAGGGCGAGACCACCCCGGCAGGCACCCGGAATCCGTAGCGGTCGAACGATCCCGGCTGGTCGCCGGGCGACAACGTGGGCGGCACGGCGTCGGGCACCGGTGCCGACGGCGGGGCCACGTGGTCGTAGTAACCGCCCGATTCGTCGTAGCTCCAGACCAGCAGGGTGTGGGGCCACTGGGGCGAGTCCATGACGGCATTGACCACCTTGGCCAGGAACTGGTCCCCGTACTGGACGTCCTGGGGGTCTTCCTGGGACTGCTTGTCGAAGTCGGGGTCGACCATGCTCACCGACGGGAGCGTGCCGCCAGCCGCGTCGGCATAGAACCGGTCGATCGTGAGGAGGTGGTCGGAGAACCCGGGCAAGGACGCCTGGTACGGCCAGATCAACGCCGACGGCAGGGTGGCGTAGTAGTTCGTCCACGTGATCCCGTGCGCGCTCAGTGCCTGGAACATCGTGCCGTTGGGTGGCGCTTCGCCGGGGAAGGTGTCGTTCAGGAGACCCAGCGAAGTGCCGGCCATCAGGAAGCGCCGGTTCGGGTAGGTCTGGGCGCCCACCGAGCAGAAGTAGCGGTCGCACACCGGGAACGTGGCGGCCAGCGAGTTCACGAAGGGCAGGACGTCGGGAGCGTGGTACCCCATCGACACCGGCCCGCTCTGGCTCTGGGCGAACCCGTCGTTCCTCCCCCCGTTGTACGACGTCCAGAACGCCTCCCACGTGTTGTACGGGTGGGCCTGGGCCTGGCAGGGGTTGGGCATGGGGAACGCCCGTAGCTGCGCGTTGGGCCCCGGCGGGGGGATGGTCGATCCGACCGGCCACGGGTTGGTGGCCGTCGGCTTCCCGTGCTTGTCGAGGGTGAAGCCGTCGCCCCGGCCCCGCTGCATGCCGAGCACGTTGTCGTAGCTGTGGTTCTCCATCATCACGATGACGATGTTCTTGATCTGGGGCAGCTGGTCGGTGCCGGCGGCCGCATTCGGGTTGGGCAGGTCCCCGGGCACGAGCTTGCGGGCCGTGCGGGCCGGCACCGTCGTCGTGCTCGACGAGTTCGGTGGCGCCGTCGAGGACGAGCAGGCGGCCAGGCCGACGGCGGCAGCCCCGGCCAGCGCACCGCCCAGCAGCGTCCGGCGGGACAGGATCGGCGGCTCGCTCATGCCCGCACCGTAGTGACGGGAACGGCGCCCGACAACAGGTGCCGCCCGCCCTTCCGGTGACGGTGAGTAGCGTGCCGGCCATGGAGCTCTCGGAAGCCGTCCACCGGCGCCGCATGACGCGGAACTTCCAGGTGGCCTCTCTGGAGCGGTCCGTGGTGGACGGGCTACTGGCCGAGGCACTGGCCGCCCCGTCGGCCGGCAACACCCAGGGCCGGGAGTTCGTGGTGCTCGAAGGCCCCGGGCAGACCGACCGCTACTGGCAGGCCACCACCGACGCCACCTGGCGCGCCCGGTCGCGTCGGTACGAGGGGATGTCCCGGGCGCCGGTCGTGGTCCTCCCCTTCTCCGACCCCGACGCCTACGTCGAGCGCTACACCCATCCGGACAAGTCCCGGGCCGACGGGACCGAGGTCGAGTGGGTCGTCCCCTACTGGCACGTCGACGCGTCCTTCGCTGTGATGACCCTGCTCCTCGGGGCGGCCGACCGGGGCTTCGGAGCGGCGTTCCTCGGCAACTTCCGCGGCGAGGATGCCCTGAAGGATGCGCTCGGGGTACCCGCCCGGTTCCGCTGGCTCGGGGCGGTCCTCCTCGGCCATCCGGCCCTTCCCGACCCCCCGTCGACGTCCGCCGCCCGACCCAAGCGGACGGTCGAGGACGCCGTCCATCGGGGCAGCTGGTAGCGGCCCCAACTCCACGGAGCGCACCCGGACCGACCTGATCAGCCGATGCCTCCATGCCCGGCTGCACCGGGTCCGGCCCGGTTCGCCTGCCGCGGCGGACATGTGCTCGGGGGCGTGCACGTGGGCGGCGCGCCCACGCCGTCGAGGACGGATCGGCTGGTTCTGTCGATACCCAACCGGTCCGGCAAGCACGCCGGCCAGGTCGCCGGCAAGCTCGGAACGACATGCTCCACGGACCCGCTCGACCCGACCTCCGCACCGGCCCGGTCCTGACCTCAGGAGCACCCCATGTCCACGCCAACCGTCATCCCCCCGCCGCCCCGTCCGCTCCGTCCTGTCTCCAGCCGCCACAGCACCAGCCGGTCCGAGTCCGACCTCCACGTCTCCGACGGCCCCACCCTCCACATCGTCCGGTGGGTCGACCCGGTGGCCGACCCCCACGGCATGCACCCGTGCAGTCGATACGTCGAGCTCTACTGGCTGGGCATCATCGGACCCAGCACCACCTGGCTGCTCCGGCGCCTGACCTACGGCCTCGAGGTCCACGGCGACGGCTTCGATCTCCATCTCCCCGAGACGGCCCGCTCCCTCGGGCTCGGCGACAAGATGGGCAAGAACTCGCCGTTCCGCCGGGCGCTGGCCCGCCTCATCACCTTCGAGCTGGCCCGCCCCCAGGGCCCGGGCGAGTTGGCCGTGCGCCAGCACATCCCGCCGCTGCCGCTCCGGCACCTGAGCCGGCTCCCCGAGTCGCTCCAGCGGAGCCACCGTCGGTGGGTGGCCGAGCAGCGCCTGTCCGAACCGGAGCAGATGCGCCTGCGGGCCTCCAGGTTGGCCACCGGGCTGGCCGACGCCGGGCACGACCGGGCCACCATCGAGCGGCGCCTGGCCGCCTGGCACTTCCATCCGGCCGTCGCCTTCAAGGCCGCCGCCGAGGCCGCGATGTCCGCTGCCCCGCCGCCCCACGACAGGACGGCCGACGAACCCACTGCCGGACCGGGCGACTAGCCCGGCTCGGCCTCGTGGCCAGCCGGGGTGAGGCCCCAGTAGGTGTCGATCGGCTCGACGTCACCCTTCACGACCTTGTCGATCATCCGGCAGATCGGGAGGTCGAGACCGTGTGTCTCGGCCAGCTCGAGCGCCACCTTGGCCGTGTTCACGCCCTCGGCCACCATGTGCATCTCGTCGAGGATGTCCTCCAGCTTCCGGCCCTTGCCCAACTGCTCGCCCACCCGCCGGTTCCGGCTGTGGGGGCTCACGCAGGTGGCGATCAGGTCGCCCATGCCGGCCAGGCCGGCGAAGGTGGCGGCCTTCGCCCCCATGGCCTCGCCCAGGCGGATCAGCTCGGCCAGCCCGCGGGACATGACGGCGGCCCGGGTGTTGTCGCCCACGCCGAGGCCCTCCCCGATGCCCGCGGCGATGGCGATGACGTTCTTCAACGCGCCGCCCAGCTCGCAGCCGATCACGTCGTCGTTGATGTAGACCCGGAACACGCCCCGGGTGAACACCGCCTGGATGGCGCTGGCCACTTCGAGGTCCTCCGTGGCGATGACCGCGGCGGCCGCCTTGCCGGCCAAGATCTCCGACGCGATGTTGGGGCCGGTCAGGGCGGCGACCGGGTGACCCGGGACCACCTGCCTGATCACCTCGGTCATCCGCAGGTGCGAGCCCCGCTCCAGGCCCTTGGACAGGCTGACCACCGGGATCCAGGGCCGCATGAACGGAGCCGAGTCCTCGAGCACCCGCCGGAATCCCGAGGTCGGGACGCCCATGATGACGAAGTCGGCGCCGCAGACGGCCTCCTCGAGGTCCGAGGTGGCCGACAGGGCCGGATCCAGGGAGAAGCCGGGCACGTAGGAGGGATTCTCATGGTCCTCGTTGACGGACCGGGCGACCTCCGGGTTGCGGGCCCACAGCACGGTTTCGTGGTGGTGCGCCACGAGCGACGCCACCGTCGTACCCCACGAACCTCCCCCGAGGACTGCGATCTTCACGAGCCAGACGGTAGTGCAGCGTGGCCGTCGTTTCCCGGTGCCGCGACACCGGGTCCGACGACCCGCCGGCGGCACGGCCGATTCGCCTGAAGATCAGCCCTTCGGCCTGGCGGCCAGCCAGCGGGCGAACGCTTCGGAGGTGCCCAGGGCCACCAGGGTCCGCACTCCGAAGCCGCTGCCGCCCTTGGAGTTGTACCAGCGGTTGTCATCGGTGCGGGAGGGGCCGGCGATGTCGAGGTGAGCCCACGGCACATCGCCCACGAACTCCTGGAGCAGCAGCGCGGCGCTGATGGCGCCCGCCTGGCCGGGCCGGCCCATGTTCTTCATGTCCGCCACTTCGGACTCGATGTGGGCGGCATAGTCCTCGGGCAGCGGGAGCGGCCAGGACGGCTCGCCGGCCGCCGCGCCTGCCGTCTGTACGGCGTCCCGCAGCTCCTCGTCGTTGCCCAGCAGTCCGGCGATCTCCTTACCCAGGGCCACGATGGCGGCCCCGGTGAGGGTGGCCAGGTCGATGACGGCGTCGGGCCCCTCCTCGATCGCCAGAGTGAGGCCGTCGGACAGGATGAGTCGGCCTTCGGCGTCGGTGTTGAGGACCTCGATGGTCTTGCCGCTACGGGTCGTCAGCACGTCGCCGGGCTTGGTGGCCGATCCGCTCGGCATGTTCTCGGTCATCGGGGCCCAGGCCGTGATCGGGATCCGCCCGCCCAGCGCGGCGATGGCATCCACCGCGGCCAGCACGGCGGCGGCCCCGCCCATGTCGGTCTTCATGGTCTCCATGCCGGTGGCGGGCTTCAGCGACAGGCCACCCGAGTCGAACGTGATCCCCTTGCCCACCAGGGCCAGGTGAGGCTGGCGGCCGTCGAACTCGTAGGGATCGGGTGGCGTGTAGGTGACCTTGACCAGTCGGGGCGGGCGCACCGAGCCGGCGGCGACGCCGAGCAGGCCGCCCAGCCGCTCGGCCGTGATCCGCTCCTCATCCCACACCTCGACGGTCACTCCGTCCACGTCCTCGAACCGGTCGCTGACCACCTGGGCGAACCGCTCCGGGGTCAGCGAGCTCGGCGGCTGGTTCACCAGGTCTCGGGCCAGGCCCACCGACCGGGCCACCCGTGCGCCCCGGGCCGCCCCTTCGGCCGCCCCGTCTGCGTCACCGGTCCCGCCGGTGAGCACCAGGCCGACCAGACCTGTCGGCGGGTCCGAGCTGCGGAAGTCGTCGTAGCTGTACGTGGCGAGCGCACCGCCCACCGCCGCTGCGGCTGCGACATCAGCCACGGCCGCACCGGTCACCCCGGGCAGCACCAAGAGCGCGGTCCCCGACTTGCCGGCGGCCCGCACGAACGAGGCGGCCGCCCGGCGCACCGATTCCAGCCCGGCGTCGCCGGCCAGCTTGTCGTCCGAACCCACGCCCACCAGCACGACCGCAGGTGCCCCGTCGAGCGACCGGACAACCAGGGTCTGGGCGACCTTCCCGCCGAAGCCCTGCTGCTCGCACCAGTCGGCATCCAACGTGGCCGGCAGGGTCATGCCGTCGACGGCCGCCGGGTCACCGGCCACCACCGGGCCGTCACCCGTGCTGTGGACGGGCACGCCCACCGCGGTCAGGTCGTCGGGGAGTCCGGTGCCGGACAGGGTGGTCACGTTGATCACGTCGGTGCTCCAGGGGCTAGGGATGGATACAACGGGGTCAGTCGGTCAGCGGCTCGACGGGCCGACCCCGCCTCGGGGCGCCCCGGGCCAGCAGGTGCTCCTCACCCTCGGCCCATCGGGCGAGGGCCCACAGCAGGTCGGACAGGCGGTTCAGATAGCGGCCGACCAGCGAGCCGTCGACGGGTGAGGACACGGCCAGGCGTTCGGCGCGGCGGACGATGGTGCGGGCCAGGTCGAGGGCGGCAGACGCCCGGTTCGCCCCCGGGATCACGAACTCCGTCGGCATCGACACCCGGGACATCAGGTCGTCGATCTCCTCCTCGAGGGCCGCGACCATCTCGCCGGTGACCAGCGTCTTGCCGGCCACCAACTTGGACCGGTGGGCAGGATCGGTGGTGGCCTCGGCCATCAGCACGTACAGCTCCCGCTCGAGCCGGGTCAGCAGCTCGTCCAGCTCGCTCCCGGGCACCGCTTCGGCCCGGGCCACGCCCATGGCCGCCTGGGCTTCGTCGACCGTGCCGGTGACCTGCATCAGTGCGGCGTCCTTGGCCACCCGTCCCCCATAGAGGAGGCCGGTCGTCCCGTCGTCGCCCGTCTTCGTGTAGATCTTCAGCACGGTGTCCTCACCGGCCCGATGCTAAACGAAAGGTGTCGACCGGCCGCCCGGTCGGGGGCGGGAGGGCAGCCCGGGGTTCGGGCCCACGACCGCCCGGTCGCCCCCTCCGGCACCGCTGGCGATCGCCACACCCCGCTCCGGCGCCCCGACGGGCCGGTCCGGGCCCGTCCCCCACTATCGTTGGGGGGCTATGGCTGCCCAACGCACCGAATCGAGCTACCTCCAGGCCGCCCGCGAGCGCGTCGTCGTCTTCGACGGCGCCATGGGGACCAACCTGCAGATGCAGGACCTCACAGCCGACGACTTCGGCGGCCCGGACCTCGAGGGCTGCAATGAGCTGCTGGTGGTGACCCGTCCCGACGCCGTCGACAAGGTCCACCGGTCGTTCTACGAGGTGGGCTGCGACGTCGTCGAGACCGACACCTTCGGGGCGTTCGCCCCTGTGCTGGCCGAGTACGACCAGGGACACCGGGTGCGCGAGCTGAACCTGGCCGCCGTGGCCATCGCCCGCAAGGCGGCCGACGACTTCTCGACCCCGGACAAGCCTCGTTGGGTGGCCGGGAGCATCGGCCCCGGCACCAAGTTCCCCACGCTCGGCCAGATCAAGTACGCCGATCTGCGCGATGCCTACGAGGAGCAGTCCGACGCCCTCATCGAGGGCGGAGCCGACCTCATCGTCATCGAAACGGTCTTCGACCTCCTCCAGGCCAAGGCCGCCATCAACGGCGCCCGCCGGGCCATGAAGCGGCTCGGCGTCCGTCTGCCCATCCAGTGCCAGGTGACCATCGAACTGACCGGGACCATGCTGCCCGGTACCGAGGTCGGCGCGGCCCTGGTCGCCCTCCAGGCCATGGACATCGACGTCATCGGGCTCAACTGCGCCACCGGCCCTTCCGAGATGTTCGAGCCGCTGCGCCATCTGACGGGTCATGCCGCCACGCCGGTGTCGTGCCTTCCCAACGCCGGACTCCCCTCGGTCGTCGACGGCAAGATGCACTACGACCTCGAGGCCCACCAGCTGGCCGAGTACCACCGTCAGTTCGTCTCGGAGCTGGGCGTCTCGATCATCGGCGGTTGCTGTGGCACCACGCCTGCCTACTTGAAGGCCGTGGTCGATGCCTGCGCCGACCTGACGCCTGCCGTACGTACGCCGGAGCCCGAGGAGGGCGCCGCCTCCATCTACACGCACGTGCCCTTCACCCAGGACAGCTCGTTCCTGGTCGTGGGCGAGCGCACCAACGCCAACGGCTCGAAGAAGTTCCGCGAATCGATGCTCGAGGCCGACTGGGACACGTGTGTGGCCATGGCCAAAGACCAGGTGAAGGAGGGCTCCCACGTCATCGACGTGTGTGTCGACTACACCGGCGCTGACGGGGTGGCCGACATGGAGGAGATCGCCTCCCGGTTCGCCACCCAGTCGACCGCACCGCTCATGGTCGACTCCACCGAGGCCCCCGTCATCGAGACGGCACTGTCGTGGATCGGCGGCCGGGCCGTCATCAACTCGGTGAACCTCGAGGAGGGCGACGCCGAGGGCACTCGACTCGACTCGTTCCTGACGCTGGCCAAGGAGTTCGGGGCGGCCGTCGTGTGCACCTGCATCGACGAGGAGGGCCAGGCCCGGACCGCCGACTGGAAGGTCCGGTCGGCCAAGGCCATCCATGACATCGCCGTCGATCGTTACGGGCTGCGCCCTCAGGACCTGATGTTCGACCCGCTGGCCCTTCCCCTGTCGACCGGCATGGAGGAGAGCCGCAAGGATGGCATCGAGACCATCGAGGGCATCCGTCGGATCAAGGCCGAACTGCCCGGCGTCTACACCGTCCTCGGCCTCTCCAACGTGTCGTTCGGCCTGAACCCGGCGGCCCGGCAGGTCCTCAACTCGGTGTTCCTCCACGAGTGTGTGGAGGCCGGCCTCGACGCGGCAATCGTCCACGCCTCGAAGATCCTTCCCCTGGCCAAGATCGACGATCGGGCCAAGGAGGTCTGCCTCGACCTCATCTACGACCGGCGTTCCGAGGGCTACGACCCACTGTCCGAGCTGCTCTCGATCTTCGAGGGCGTGTCGGCCTCGTCGGCGGCGGTGACCGAGGACCGGTCGGACTGGACCGTCGAGAAGCGCCTCGAGCACCGCATCATCGACGGCGACCGCAACGGCATCGAGGCAGACCTCGACACGGCAATGGCCCAGGGGCTCACCCCACTGATCATCATCAACGAATTCCTCCTGACCGGCATGAAGACGGTCGGCGAGCGATTCGCTTCGGGCGAGATGCAGCTGCCCTTCGTGCTGGGCTCGGCCGAGACCATGAAGACGGCCGTCGCCTACCTCGAACCCTTCATGGAGAAGGCCGACCAGGGCGGCAAGGGCACCATGGTGCTGGCCACGGTCAAGGGCGACGTCCACGACATCGGCAAGAACCTGGTCGACATCATCCTGACCAACAACGGCTACACCGTCCGCAACCTCGGCATCAAGATCGGCATCGCCGACATGGCGGGCGCCGTCGAGGAGTTCGGGGCCGACGCCATCGGCATGTCCGGCCTCCTGGTGAAGTCCACCCTGATCATGCGCGAGAACCTCGAGGAGCTCAACCGCCGCGGCCTCTCCCACATCCCGGTCATCCTGGGCGGCGCCGCCCTCACCCGGACCTACGTGGAGCGCGACCTGCGCCAGGTCTACGACGGCCGTCTCTTCTACGGCAAGGACGCCTTCGAGGGCCTGCGCACCATGGACCGCCTGGTCGAGATGCGGAAGACCGGCGAGGACGACCCCGAGTTCGGCACGGCCATCGGCGGCCGCGACCTCGGACCCCGGAAGAGCGAGCTGCGCAAGCGGGCAGCCGACGAGGCCCGTGCCCGGGGCGAGTCCCTGCCGGCACGCGCCCCCGACGTC